>CAZYLK010000199.1:0-10821 GCA_964648365.1 uncultured Phycisphaeraceae bacterium | reverse complement strand
GCCGTGGTGCGCGGCGGGTGGCACGGTCTCGTCTTCGAGGCCGTGGCGAGCGCACCAGGTGTGCAGCGCCCGGGAACATGGCGTTCCAGCATACCACGGCCTGCCTTCGGTCCGCCTCCGGCAGATGCCACACGATCCAGGCGCAGCGAACGTCCACTTTGAGCCGCCCAATGTGTCACGCATCCGCGGACGCGACAATGCCGCTGGAATTCCCGACGACGGTGCGGTTATACTGTCACGCGGTCGTTAACGGGAACAACTGCGGCGGCATGTTCGGGATCGGCGTCGCTTCGTCGACGCAGGGCTGACGCCGCTACCCGCTCTGCTGCTTCCATCCGGAGGTCTGTCATGCACGCTTGCCGGCTCCTGATCGTCTCGATGGCCGTTTGCGGACTCATCGCATCGCCCGACGCGATCTACGCACAAGTTGATCCGCCCTGGTCGGACGATTTCGAGGCGTACAATGTCCTCGACGGGCTTTCCACACAAAGCGCGTGGCAGACGTGGAACCTCGATCCGCGCGTCGATGCCCTGGTGGTCATGGATCAGGCCCGCAGCGGCGACCGATCGGTCCGCATCGCCGGTGACAACGGACCCTTCGTCGATACGGACCTGATCATGCGCTTCAACAACGTCGAACGCGGCCGGTGGACGCTGACGCTCTGGCAGTACGTGCCGTCGTGGCAGTCGGGGAACTCGTACATCCTCCTGCTGAGCAAATACAGCCCGAACGGGCATCAGGAGTGGCTCAGCCAGATTCACGTCAACGCCGCCACCGGGATGATCACCGTCGACTTCGACGGCCGGGCGCTGCCGCTGATCGTCGATGCGTGGGTCGAACTGCGGGTGGAGATGAACGTCGAGGCGAATGCGCTCGCCGTGTTCTACGGCGGCGAGGAGCTGATGACCGGGCCGCTGTGCAATGGAATGAGCTGCCCGCCCGAGCCGCCGTTCGCGGCGTTCGACCTCTACGCCAACTTCACGAACTCGGTTTACTACGACGACGGATCGCTTTCCGCGGGCCGCTGCTGCACCGGCGACGAGCGGATCAAGGCACGCTGCCGGCCGGTGCGGGACCGGTTCAAGATCAAGGCGACGCTAAAGCGGGGTTTGGACGGCTGCCCGGTGGAACTGTGCCTCGACGACCGGCCATGCGCCGAGCGAACCACCGACGACCGCGGCCGGGCGAAAGCCGCGTGGAAAACGGATCAGCCCGGCGAACACGAAATCACCGCCGAAACGGAAAGCTGCGGCACGCCCGCGAAGCGCTTCGTCTGCGCCCGGTGAAACCGGATCGCACGCTTGATCCGCGTAACGGAGCATGAACCGGCGGCGCGTCCCCGGGAACCGCAGGCTTCTGCCTGGCCGACGGCGCGTG
Source organism: uncultured Phycisphaeraceae bacterium (assembly GCA_964648365.1). Lineage (GTDB taxonomy): Bacteria > Planctomycetota > Phycisphaerae > UBA1845 > UBA1845 > SURF-32. Next base: position 9,443 of record CAZYLK010000199.1, on the reverse strand, counting down.
CGCGCTTCCCGCTTCGTACGCGACGTCCGATCGCCGACTCCGCGCGGGCTGAAAGCCCGCGGCTCGCAATCCCCCAATCCACTATTCATCCCGGCATACCGTATCCGGCGAGAACGCCGGCAGGCACACGGCCACGTACTCCGCGCCGCCGCCCTCCGGCGAACTGTAGCGAACCCACTCGCCGGAGCGGGCGACGACCGCCTGCCCCGCGCGAACGTCGATTGAGCCGCCGCGATGCTCGACGCGTAACATGCCGCTCAGCACGACCGTGTACTCGTCGAACCGCGGCGTCTGGCCCGGCTCTACCCATCCGGCCGGGCTTTTCATGCGGGCGATGCTGACCGCCTCGGCGCCGCTGTTCACGCGGCCGATGTACTCTTCGATGATCTTGGGCATGTTGCCCGCGGCTTCGATGCGCGTGGGGCCGTCGATCAACTGCGGCATATGGGATCTCCTGTTGTCGGAAGGGAATCAGGGAGCGATGCGTGCAGGAATGGCGACGGGCTGATGCTCCGTTCCGGCTGCACGCGAGCTTTCAAATCGACTGAAACGTCAATTGCCGCCGTCGGCGACCGCCATATCATAGTGCATCATGACCAGACAGACATCCACCGAGCCGAAGGCGAATCAACCCGCCGACGCGGATCCAACCCCGGCCGAGGCGAAGCCCTCCGCGAAAGGCGATCCCGCCGCCAAAGCGGGCACAGGCGACGCGGCCGCGCCGGCTGAGGCGAGCAAGGCAGGCGACGCGCCTGCTGCGAAGGGTAAACGCGTGATGGTCACCGGCGGATCGGGCTTCGTCGGCCGGCACGTCGTGCGCGAACTCCTCCGCCGCGGCCACACGCCCGTCTGCCTCGTGCGCGAGCCCGGCCGGTTGCTCGGCAGCCTGCCCGCGGCCGCGCAGCTTCGCGTCGAAACGGTCTCCGGAACCCTGTCCGATCGGGATGCCCTCGCGCAGGCCGCCAGCGGCGCCGACGCCGTCATTCACCTGGTCGGCATCATCCTCGAAACGATGCGCCAGTCGTTTCGCAAGGTCCACGTCGAGGGCACGCAGGCCGTCGTCAGCGCCACGCGCGGAGCGGGCGTGAAGCGATACGTCCACATGTCCGCGCTGGGCACGCGGCCGAACGCCGTTGCGCCCTATCATCGAACCAAGTACGAGGCCGAGCAGATCGTGCGCGGCAGCGGGCTGGACTGGACCATCTTCCAGCCCAGCATAATCCACGGCCCCGACGGCGAGTTCATGCAGCTTATGAAGGCGTTCGTCAAGCCGAAGCCGCAATACGGCCCCCTCATCGCGATGCCCTACTTCGGCAGCGGCGAGGGCAAGCTGCAACCGGTCTCCGTCAAGGACGTCGCCCACGTGTTCGTGGCCGCGCTCGACACGCCCGCATCCATCGGCCAGACCTACGGCCTCGGCGGCCCCGAGGTGTACAGTTGGAAGGAGCTGTACGCCCTGTGCAGCGAAGCCATCCGCGGCCGGGTCAAACGGCAGATGTCCGTCCCGATCCCCATCGCCAAGCTCCTTGCCGTCACGGTCATGAAAACGCCGCTGGTCCCGAAGCTGCTCAAGTTCAACCGCGGCCAGATCGCCATGGCCCAGGAAGACAGCGTCTGCGACCGCAAGCCCGTCGAAGAAACGTTCGGCATCAAGCTGCGCCCGTTCCGTGAAGAGCTGTTCGAGTACGCGGATATGATTGCCTAGCGGAAAGAAGGGAGTGAGGGAGTAAGGGAACGAGGGAGTCAGGGAAGAGCGGAGGGCTCGCCCAAAGCAACCTGCGCGATCAATCGCCGGCAGCGAGCCGCGTGGCTTCAGCCCGCGCGGAGTCGCCGGCAGTTCGCAGGCCACAAACCGCACGCAATACCCTAAGGCGGCCAAGGCCGCAACCAAAGGGAGTGAAGGAAACGGGAATGAGGGAGTGAGGGCAGAGGAAAAACAGTCTTGTCTGTCTTTCTTCCCTGACTCCCTGACTCCCTGACTCCCCTCGCCACGGGCACGATCGCGGCTCCTTGCGAAACATGCGCGCAAAGTGGCAAGAAGTTGCGTTGTCAGAGTCTACCGTGCAGCTTCACTCCGAACCGCGACCGTAGGGGAGCCGCCTCTGCCCGCACACCATTACCTGCACTCGATGTCGCGGCCGATCCCACACTCCAGCACTTCGACGCGGTGACGCCCCTCGAGCAGAGCCTACGGACCTGCGTCGTGAGCTCGGATTTGGTACACGGCAATGAGGCACGAACTAGGATTCTACCGCCGCGCCGGTAGGATGTCGGGCTGGGCGCTCTCGCCCCCGTGCACGGTCTTGAGAACCGCTGGAGCCTGCCATGTCAATGCTGATTTGTCTTGCATTCGCACTTCCGTCCGCCCTTCAACCGGCCGTACAAGATGACGCCAAGGTCGCCCGTGCACGCGAGCTGATCGACCTTCTGGCGGCGGAGAAGTTCGACGCCTTCTGTGCCGAGGGCGACGACACGATGAAGGCCGGCTTCACGCCCGCGGCCGCGGCACAGACCTGGGCGGGCTTGAAGTTCCAGCTTGGAGCGTTCCAGTCGGTGGGGACTGCCGAGCCCACGCCGACCGGCGCTCACACGTCCGTCGCGATGGCGTTAGCGTTCGAACGCGGCACGCTCAAGCTGCGGCTCGTACTCGACAAGGACAATCGCCTCGCCGGCCTGTGGATCGACGCGATCGAACGGGCCGTGCCCTACGAGCCGCCGGCCTACGTCAAGCGGTCCGCATTCGACGAGGTCGAAATCACGGTGGATGCCGGTTCGTTTCCGCTGGCGGGGACGCTGAGCCTCCCGAAGTCCGGCGGGCCGTACCCGTGCGTCGTGCTCGTCCACGGCTCCGGTCCGCACGATCAGGACGAAACCGTCGGCGCGAGTAAACCCTTTCGCGACCTGGCCTGGGGACTGGCGTCGCGCGGCGTGGCGGTGCTGCGCTACGAAAAGCGTACGAAGAAGTACCCCCGCGGCATCGCGGCCGACAAGATCACGCTCGACTGGGAGACGATCGACGACGCCGTGGCGGCCGCGACGCTCGCCCGCTCCCGCACCGAGATCGACCCGAAGCGCGTCTACATAGCCGGGCACAGCCTGGGCGGTTTCGCCGGGCCGGACATCGCCCGCCGCGACGGGCAGCTTGCCGGCCTGATCATCATCGCCGGCACCGCCCGCCCGATCCTCGATGTCATCAGCGACCAGATGAACTACCTCGCGGCCGTGGACGGCAGCGTCTCATCCGAGGAACAGTCGGAGCTGGCCAAAAATCTGGAGCAGGTGGCGAAGATCCGCTCCGGCGATGCCGAAGCGCTGAAGGCCAACTTTCTGGGCGCCCCCGGCAGCTACTGGCTGGCGCTCAACAAGCTCGACCCGGCCGCGACGGCCGCGACGCTGTCGCTGCCCATCCTCATCGTCCAGGGCGGGCGAGACTACCAGGCATCGATGAAAGACTTCGACGTGTGGAAACGCCGCCTGTCCGACCGCAGCAACGTCACCTTCGCCCTGTTCGACAAGCTCAACCACTTGATGATCGCCGGCGAGGGTCAGTCGAAACCGGAGGAATACAACGTCGCCGGCCACGTGGACGCGGCGCTGATAGAAAAACTCGCCGATTGGGTCACCCATCCGAAGCGCGATCCATAAAGAAGCGGCTCATCTCAACCGGACTGGCGGTGGCACGTGGCGGCACGGTTGGCACGGGTGGCACGGGTGGCACGGTCTCGTCTTCGAGGCCGTGGTGAGCGAAGCGGGAGTGACAGCGCTCGGGAACATCCCGCTCCAGCACACCACGCCCTGCGTTCGATCCGCCTACGCCGGATGCCAAGCGACTGACGCCCGGCGCACGCGGGACGCGGGAGTATCAAGCATCCTCACCACACACAGCAAACACGACGCGAGCGCCCGGCGACGCATCCTGACGTGCGTGCTGTGGGCCGGCGCGGCCATGCTGCCTGGGCCGCGCGCGATCGGGCAGGACACCGCGTCAACAACGGCGCGAGCCGACACCCTCCCCGAACCCCGCCTGCAACTGACCGACGCGCGCGACGACGCCTCCGGTACGACGATCCGGCACGGAACGTTCCACGTCTGGGAAAACCGCGCGCGGCAGAGCGGCCGCGTGCTCGAGCTTGACGTGGTGGTGCTGCCCGCCCGCGGCGCGGAGGTAGGCGAGGCAAAGCGACCCGACCCGGTCTTTCTCTTTGCCGGCGGACCGGGGCAGAACGCGGCCGGGCAGTGGCGGGCGTGGACGAATCACTGGATGCGGCGCGAGCGCGACATCGTACTGGTCAGCCAGCGCGGCACGGGCGGCAACAACCGCCTGGCCGTCGATCTGCCCGCCGATGACGCGCGTCTTCAGGGCTATCTCGATCCGATCTTCGTCGAAGCGCCTTTCCGAGCCGCCTTGAAAGAACTGACTGAGCGATTCGACCTGACGCAATACTCGACTTACGTCGCCGCCGACGACGTCAATGACCTGCGCATCGCGCTCGGCTACGACAAGATCAATCTCTACGGCGGATCTTATGGTTCGCGGGCGGAACTGGTCTACATCCGTCAGCACGGCGATACGGTCCGCACCGCGATCCTCAACAGCGTTGCCCCCATGTCCTTCAAAAACCCGCTCCATCACGCCCGCTCGGCGCAGGATGCGCTGGACCTCATCTTTGATGAATGCGCCGCCGATCCGAAGTGCCGGGCGGCGTTCGGCGATCTGCGTGACAAGTTCGCGGCCGTGCTCAAGCGGCTCGACGAACGACCCGCGGAGGCGACCGTCCGGCTTCCGTCGGGCGGCCGGCCGCAGCGCGTGACGCTTACGCGCGAAATCTTCGGCCAGACGCTGCAACTGTTGATGTACCGCGGCAGTCGCGACGTTCCGCTGCTGGTCCAGCGGGCCTTCAACGGCGACTTCGATGCGCTCGCCCAGCGCGGGATGGAGGCGAACCGAAGCGTGCGCGGCTCGGTGGCGTTCGGGATGCTGGCCTGCGTGACGTGTTCCGAGGACGTCGCCCGCATCGACGACGAGGAGATCGCGGCGGCAACCGCCAACACGTTCCGCGGCGCCGGGCGCATCCGCCGGCAGCAAAGCATCTGCCGCTTCTGGCCGAAGTCTGAGTTGCCGGCCGATTTCGCCGAGCCGATCCGCTCCGATGTCCCCGTGCTGCTCTTTTCCGGTACGCTCGACCCGGTCACGCCGCCGCGTTTCGGCGAAGAGGCAGTGCGCCATCTGAAACACGGCCGACACGTCGTCGTCCCCGGCGCCCACGGCGTCGGCGGCCCGTGCGTCGAGTCGATCATGCAGGCATTCCTCGAACGCGGCAGCGCGAACGGGCTGGGTACGTCCTGTGTTGAAACGATGACGTTGCCGCCGTTCCGTCAGTAAACCACGGTGCGGGCCAGGTGTTGACGCGAGCCGGGTGGTCTTGCCTCAAGGAATTCACAGGGTTTTCACAGGAGTCTTCACAACAACGGCGCCGCAGCGCGCGGCTTTCGAGTTGACCGGGGAAGGCGAAATGCGCACAATCTGTCGGGCCGGCCAGGCCGGTGAATCCGCGCGGAGGCGCTCCGAAAGATGCCCAAGAAACAGCGTAAGAAACCCAGCGCCATCCTCGAATACCGCCAGCTTCCCATCGACGCCCTCCACGCCCGCATCCACGCGGCCGCACAGCGCGGCGACTTCCGCGCAGCGATCGATATCGCCAAGGAGTGTCATCGTCGCGAGCCGACGCCGGCTCATGCCCAACTGCTTTCTGCGCAGTATCAACAGCGGGCGCGCCAGCTCCTCGACAAGGGGCTGGCCGCGGAAGCCATGGCGGTGCTGGGGCACGCGCTTCAACTGGGCGGGGGCAGCGCCGAGGTGCTGCGGCTGTCGTTCGAGTGCGGCCTGCGCAGCGGCGACTACGCCTCGGCCGAGCGTGTTATCGGGCGGCTTCAGGACGAGGCCGAACGGTCGCGCGCGCGCGTCATGCTGGTGGATCGGGCGGTGGCGACAGGCGACGCGGGTGGACGAATCGCGGACCCGGACCTGCGGGAAGACGTGGCCCGCATCCGTCGCGCGTTCGAGGCGTTTGAACGGGCCGACGACGCTGCGGTTTCCGCGGAACTCAAGCAGATCGGGCTGCACAGCCCGTGTGCCGCGTGGAAATGGCTTGTGATGGGCCTGTCCGCCCAGGCTCGCAACGAGCCGGACGCGGCCGGGAAGTGCTGGTCGCGCGTCAGCGGCGAGGGAGCGGCGGCGCGACTGGCGGCGTCGCTGGCGGCCGGGCTCGAGCAAGCCGGCCAGACGCCAGGATCGCCGTCGGCGGTCAGCCGGGCTAAGACTGACGTCGTCCGCCCGCTGAAACCGGCCAGCCTTCAGCGCAGTCCTCGCCTGGACGCACTTCGCGAAATCAAGTCCGCGCTGGATCGCGGACGGCGCGACGATGTGCTCCGACACTGTCGCACCGCGATCGGCCTGACCGACGCGGCCGAGCGCGCCGCGTTTGCGCAGCGGCTTGGGCGGGCCGTTATCAGCGGGCTGGCGATGGAGCCGGACGACCGTCCCGTCCTGCAGAGGCTCTTCGGCGCGCTGCCGGAGGATCCACGGTACACCCGCGCGGTGGCCGTCACCTACGAAGAGGATGCGCTTCGGGACGCCCTGTACGGCTGGGAGCAGTACCTGCGCGAACTGCCGATCGCAGTGGGCATTCCGGCCGCGCGTCGCAACCAGGCCCGGGCGTTGATTTATGCCCACCTTGGCAAGCTCGCCGAAGGGCTGGAACCCAGTCTCGACATTCACGCTCTCGAAGCGTTCTTTGGTGCCGAGGATGAAGACTTCGATGACGAGATCAGCCAGGCGGCGTCGCATTATCGCAAGAGCATCACGCTCGATCCGCACCGGCTGGCGACTCACGCCCGCCTGCTGGATCTGCTCACCCGCCGCGGCGACCTGAGTGCGGCTGAGGAGCAGGCCAACCGGATCCTTGAAAGCTGGCCCGACCACGTCAAGAGCCTCCTCTTTGCGGGCCAGCGCTGCATGGATCGCAACGCGCTGCGCAAGGCGCTGGGCTACTTCGATCGCGCACGCGAGGCGGAGCCGTTCAACAGCGCGACGCGCGATGCGATCCGCACCTGCCTGATGCTCTCGGCCCGCCGGCGGCTCGAGAAGGGCAACCTGCCGCTGGCCCGCAAGGACTACGAACAGGCGGCGGCCTTGAGCGGTCCGGGCAGCGATAGCGTGCCCCTGTACTGCAAATGGGCCGCGCTGGAGTGGCGAGCCGGCGATGCCGCGCGGGCGGAATCGCTGCTGGAAGAGGCTCGCGGCGCTGCGGCGGATCCGCTTCTGCTTCACTATCAGCTTGCCATCGGGCTGGCGCGGGCCGCGGCGCCGGTGGATGTGCGCAATCGATTTGAGAAAGTTTTGGCGGACCACTGGAAAGCGCAGCCCAGCGCCGCGTCCGCCGCGTCCGTAGCGTCGCTGACCAGTGCCCACGAGGAATGCGGAGCAGAGTACGACGGGTATGCCGCGCACAGGCGTGCTTGTATGGAATACCTGCGGCGGGCGCTGGAGTTGACGGACTACACAGCAGACCAGTTGCTGACGATCTGCCAATCGCTGCGGACCTCGGACGAGCATGCACTGGCGGCGGCGTTCGCCGAGAAGGGCGCCACGCTTTACCCGGAGAAATACCGATTTGCCCTTGCACTGCTTGAGTCGCAGATCGCCCAGGGAAAGCTGCAACTCTCCGGCAAGCAGCGGAAACTCGTGCAGGCATCGCAGCAGCACGCCGAAGACGCCGGTGACCTGGTCGTAGCGCAGGTGCTGCGACACCTGCTGGACGTCATCCGGCGTTCGGGCGGCGGCCTGCGCGGCAGGCTGGCGTCGTTGGTCGCCGGCTTTCGGCGCGGCCGCGACGGCGACGACGCCGATCTGGACGACGACTTCGACCTGATGCCGCCGCCGCGCCGGCGAAAGCAGGCGGCTGCGGTGGCGCCGCCCGTGCCCGATGAGCTGTTGTTCCCGGAGTTGTTCGAGAGCCCTTCCAGCGGCACGCCCTGACGCGCGAGGCCGGAAGCCAGTGAGGCAGGTTCAGTCAGATGGCCAATCCCTACACGGTGCTCGGCGCGCAGCCGGAGGATTCCGACGAGGCGATCCGTCAGCGATATCTTGCGGCCGTACGGCAGTTTCCGCCGGATCGTTTTCCGGCTGAGTTCAGCCGCATCCGCGAAGCGTACGAGCGGATCAAGGACGAGGAGCGTCGGCTGTCGTTTCTGCTGTTTGAGCCGTCGCAAGGCGAGACCCTGGACGAACTGATCGCGGAGGAAGAATGCAAGACGAGTACCCGGCGAGTGGGGCTCTCGACGCTGTTGAAACACCTGGAGCAGACGACGTAGACCCGGACGCCCGCCGCGAGATCGAGTCGGTTCTGTCCGCGTTTCGCCAGTGGCTGCTCGAGGCGGAAGCCTGGCGCAGCCTTCCGCGCGACGGGGCCGCAGAGGCCCGCGGCGACGACGCCGTCGACCTGCACACGGTAATGCGCGAATGGATCGCGCTGAAGCAGGAGATCAAGCTCGAGGCGCGCGGCGGCAAGGCCTCGCGGGAGCGGCTCGATGGGGCGGCGGCCGAGTTCCGGGCCGGCGTCGATCAGGTGGCCGAGGAGGCGAAGGGTCTCCTGGAAGGCGTGGTGCGCGATCGGGATCGGTTGCGCGACGACGTCCGCACGCAGCGCGAAGCTGAGGCGCAGAGCTGGGCCGAGGCGCTGCTCGATGTGCGCGACGTGCTGGTCCGGGCGACCGAGGCCTCGCGTCAGAGCCGGCGCCGCGGCGGCTGGCGGCGCTGGTTTGTGAAGGATGACGCCCAGGGCGCGCTGGATGCGCTGCACGAGGGGAACACGTTGGCGCTGCGGCGGCTTGACGCGGCGCTGGAAGCGCGCGGGATTCGTGCCATCGACTGCCTGGGAAAGGCGGTCGACCCGTACCGCGTCAAAGTCGTCGACGTGGTCCAGCGCGGCGACGTAGCAGCCGGAACGGTCATCGAGATCATTCGCCCGGGCTATACCTGGGCCGAGCACGTGTTGCGTTATGCCGAGGTCCGGGCCGCTTCGGGCGGTTCCGCGGCCGCGCGGCCGGCATCGAGTGGGAAGGCAGCGGAGCAGGAGCAGGACGTTGACTGACGAAGTGATCATCGGAATCGACCTGGGGACGACCAATTCAGAAGTGGCCGTCATCGAGAACGGCAAGCCCCGGGTGCTGGCGGAAAATGGCGGGGTGATCCTGCCGTCCGTGGTGGGCCTGACCGAGAGTGGCAAGCTGCTGGTCGGGCAGGCGGCCCGCAACCAGTGGCTGCTTGCGCCGGAGAGGACGATCCGCTCGGTCAAGCGGCGGATGGGCGAAGACGTCAAACTCCCCCTGGGCGATCAATCCTATTCTCCGCAGGAGGTGTCGGCCATGATCCTGCGCGTTCT
>CAZYLK010000198.1:0-10870 GCA_964648365.1 uncultured Phycisphaeraceae bacterium | reverse complement strand
ATCTCCTCCAGCGGCTTCCGCGCGATCGCCGCTTTCGGGACGACGCAGTCATCCGTGGCGTATCCGACCGGGATCAGCAGATAAGGCCGCTCGTGCGGCGGGCGGCCCAGGATCGAACCGAGAAAGGCCATGGGGCTGGGCGTGTGCGTCAGCGTGGCCAGGCCGGCGTGGTGGGCGGCGGCGAGCAGGAAGCCGGCCGCAATGCCGGCGGATTCCTGCGAGTAGTACGTCTTTGAGCCGTCGTCGCCCTGAACCAGGCGGAACATGACCAATCGCCGCCGGCCACGCCGCGTAAGGAGCGCGGACGCGGCCGTCAGGACGATCCCGCAACTGGGCGGTCAACTCGACCGGCTGTTCTAGCGGCACCTGCCCTCGACGCACGTGTCCGGACAGGCGACGACGCACGCGCTGGGCGTGAAGTAGGTATGGTCGGTCAGCAAGCGGGCTCGGCCGCGCCGGTTCGTCGTGGCGAAGTGGAGGCTGCGATTCGGCGTCTGAAGCCACAGGCCGATCTGCCGATGGCGCGGCATATCGGTCAGCGCCGCCACGCGCGTTCCTTCGTCGCGGCGACAACGGATGCGCAGATCGCTGACGCCCATCGGACGAAACTCCAGCCCCGTCGCGGCCGCGCTCGCGTCGTCGCCTTCAAACGCGAAGACGACACCGCGCCGGTCGTCGTAAACCATGCTGTGGTCCGCCAGCATCAGATCGCGGTAGTAGCTCTGCACACCGAGCAGGCTCCATTCGGCGCCGTCCCACTGCCACAACTCACCGTTGAGTTCCGTCCGGCTGCCTCCAAGCATGAGGACGCGGCCCCGGTCTGAGTCATACGTCATCGCGTGATCGGCGCGGTCGGACGGCCCCTCCGCCGACTTTATTAACCACTCCGAGCCATCCCATTCCCACGTGTCCGTCAGCCGCGTGTCTTCTTCGTCGATGCCGCCGGTGAGCACGGTGACGCCGCGGTTTTCATCGAACGCCATCGCGTGTCGGCTTCGTGGCGAGGGACCCACCTCGGCACGCAGGGCCCAAGCATCGCCATCCCACTCCCAAGTCTCACCACTCACCGTACGATCCCGGGTGACGCCACCGAACGCCACGACCACCTCTCGCCGGGAATCGTACGCCAGATCCAGGCGATCGACGCCGGACGGGCCCTCGGTCGCCAGTAGTGCCCATCGGTCACCGTCCCATTGCCACGTTTCCGACTCGCCCCATCCGCCGTAGAGGAGCGTTACTCCGCGCGCGCGGTCGTAGGTCATGGCGTGATCCTGCCGGGAGCCGGGGCCGTCGGTGTCGCGCAGATGCCACGTGTTCCCGTCGAATTCCCAAGTCTCGCTGGTGTCGTCGCTGCCGCCAAACAGTACGGCGACGCCGCGCTCACTGTCGTAGGACATGGCCTGACGGGTTAAGAGGGCGGGCCGGCTCTGCTGCGCCGCGACGCGCCAGCGCGACCCGCGCCGTTCCCACGTGCGATTGTCTCTGCTCTCGGGGCTGTTGCCGCCGAAGAGGACCACGGCACTGCGGGCGACGTCATAGGCCATGACGTGCCCGGTCAGGCTGGTCAAAGCGTCGCTGGTGCGCGGTTTCCATGACCTGCCGTTCCACTCCCACGTATCGCCGAGCGTTCCGCCGGCTGAGCGGCCACCGAAGAGCACCGTAACCTGACGTGCCGCGTCATACACGAGGCCGTGCGAACCGCGCGCCTGGGGCCACGGGATGGAGGTGTCGGCGCGTCGCCAGGACCCACCGTCCCATTCCCACGTTTCGAGGCTGTACTGGTTGTTGTCCTCGCGGCCGCCGTGCAGCACGGCCACGCCGCGCTCGCGATCGAAGGTCATCGGCATAAACGCCCGCCCCGACGGGCCCGCGACCTGTCGTTGGGTCCACTCGTTGCCGTCCCAGACCCACGTGTCGTCACGCTCGTGCGGCGCGTGATCCTCAATCCCGCCGAACAGGACCGTTTCCTCGCGGATCGGGTCGTACGTCATGGCGTGGTAGCCGCGGGCGACGGGTCCGGATTGCGATCGGAGTGACCATACCTGGCCATCCCACTCCCAGGTTTGCTGGGAGTAATCATCGGGCAGGTTGCCGTGATCTCCACCGAACAAGACCGTGACGCCGCGCTTTTCGTCAAACGCCATGGCGGCGCCGAGTCGCGGCGACGGCCCTGAAATCGTCCGCAACGTCCAGCGTCGCCCATCCCATTCCCACGTATCGCCGAGCGTCCCGCCCGTAGTCCGCCCGCCGAAAAGCACCGTAACCTCGCGGGCGGAGTCATAGGCCATTCCAGGCAATTCCCGCGGCGAGGGCATGTCGACGATGCGGGTCCAGTCTGCGCACTCCTGTGCCGCGGCAAGCGGCGTCATAGAACCCACCATGCAGACACAAAGATACCAGGCTGCCGGTGCGCCGAGGACGGCGCGATGCAATGCTGCGCAACGAGACATGAGTCTATCTCCCAAATTGGACGGTGGACGTGATGCGAAACCGGGTACGTCGCCAGCCTCGCCGTTGCAGACCATAGGCCGACGCATCGCACCGTCAATGCGGCGACGAGGCGTGGAAGCGACGTCGCTTCGCCGACGTCCCCGTTTTTCTACGCCACGGAGAGCGAGGGGTTCGTCCAAAAAGAGCGAGATTCTGCGGACGCAAACGTCCCATAAGATCGTCTTTGAAATGCTGCAAACGCGGGTCTCGACGAAGCGAATCCGAGTTTCATCCATCGCCGAATCCAAGCGCCGCTGGAACAACAATTGGATTGAGACGCACGCGACGCGCTGTGGGTGCGGCGTGAGCTGGCGGCCTGTCGCTGAAGCGACGGCCGATCCGCTGACGGACAGCCGTGGAGGGATCTCGATGACGGACGGCTGCGTCACCGCGATCACCGCACGACCATAATCTCCTCCAGCGGCTTCCGGACGATCGCCGCCTTCGGGACGACGCAGTCGTCCGCGGCGTATCCGACCGGGATCAGCAGATAAGGCCGCTCGTGCGGCGGGCGGCCCAGGATCGAACCGAGAAAGGCCATGGGGCTGGGCGTGTGCGTCAGCGTCGCCAGCCCGGCGTGATGCGCCGCGGCGAGCAGGAAGCCGGCCGCGATGCCGGCGGATTCCTGCGAGTAGTACGTCTTTGAGCCGTCGTCGCCCTGGACCAGGCGAAACATGACGATCAGCCACGGCGCGATTTCGAGGAAGGCCTTGTTTTCATCGGTGCCGAGCGGCGCCAGATCGTCGAGCCATTCGGTGCTGGCGCGACGGGCATAGAACTCGCGCTCCTCCGCTTCGGCCCCTGCGCGAATCTGCCGTTTGATCGCCGGATCCTGCACGCACACGAACCGCCACGGCTGCTTGTTCGCCCCGCTGGGAGCGCTGCCGGCGGCGCGGACGAGCCACTCGATCGTCTCCCGCGAGACGGGGCGGTCGCTGAACATGCGCACGCTTCGCCGTCGGCGCATCACATCGTAGAACGCGGCCGCGGATGCTTCGGTCGAAGTGCGCGGAACATAACGATCAGCGTATTCGACGAATTCTGGCTGGCTGGGCATCCGCGCATCGTACTGCGTCCGGCGAACCCAACCAGAGCCGAGCCGCGTTCCGCCCGCCGGGAGGCAAGGGACGCACGGCGGCACGGCGCAACAAAAAGCCCGCGCGGCGAACCGCGCGGGCCTTGATACGGAATCCACGGGTGGATCAGGCGCTACATGGTTCGACCACGCAGCGTGCGATCCGATTCGATCAGCCGCAATCGACCTCGACGGGGTCAACGCAGCCGCCCGGGCTGGTCATCGAGATGGTGAACTCGCCGCTCTGATCCTTGCGGAGCAGCTTGGCCTTCTTGCCGGCGACCGTCACTTCGACCGGCTCGCCGTTGATGTCGAGGCCGATCTTCTCGCCGCCGTGCAGGTTGCTGGTCAGCACCGTGATGACCTTCAGCTTGTTCTTCTTGCACTTGGCCTTGAACTTCTTGACGTCTTCACAGGTCAGGCCGCCGCCGCAGCCGACGGAAAGAACCTTCACCGCGTCGATGCCGGCCTCGACGATGCTCTGCTGATTGCCGTCCACGGCCGTGAAGCGGAGGCGCATCTTGTCGCCGATGAAGACGTTGCGCGCCTCCAGTTCGGCCTGCGTCATGCTGTGATTCCGCCAGTTCAGCCCGCCGTTGGACAGGTGACGGGCGATCTCGCGCCACGGCCCCTGGTCATCGTTGCTGCTGATCTCGACGATGATGGCGTCCGTCTGGTCCTGCGCACGAGTCAGGAACAGATAGTAGTCATAGCTGAGAATGACGTTGCCGACGGACATGTCGAACAGGTCGGACATGACGCGCGTGGCGCCGTTGTCGACGTCGGTGTTGCCGTTGCTGTTCTGCGTCAGGTAGCACTGACCGCTGCCGTCCGAGTCGCTGGCCGGGTCATAGTCCCACTGCGGGTCGTTGACCGGCACGCCGCGCTCCCAGTCGCCGCTGGTTGCGCCCTGATTCTCCAGCACCCAGCCGCGATCGGTCTCGAAGTTGTTCGCGTAGACTTCCGTCACCACGGCCGACCTGTAGGAATACAGGCCGTTGGGCGCGTCCGGCGGATTGGTAAACGGCGTGCCGTCGGAGGCGGTCGTCCGCACATAGAACGACACCGTTTCGCCGCAGTCGGCGCCGGGAATGTCGGCCGAGTAGGCGTTGCCGCCCTGCGAGGCCATTTCGACTTCGTTGAAGTTGCCGTCGCCGAGCCGGTAGAACAGGCTCACGTCGCCGCTGGGCTGGCCGCGGCGGGCCAGAACGTCGACGTCAACGGCGACCGGCTCATTCGGCGTCGCGTACTCAGGCGTCTCGCTGGTCAGATCCACGCGAATCGACGGAACCAGGATCTGCTCGGCCATCAGCAGAATGGTCGGCAGGTTTTCCTCACACGTGGGGACGATCTGGTCCGGCGGAAGGACGAAGCCGCCGCCCTGCTGATTCGGCGGGCGCAGCTCGGTCGTATAGGCCATGATGTACCGATCGTCCTGGTTGCCGCCGTACACCCAGTCGACGGAGGTACCCGACGCCGGGTAGATGGTGGTGTAGACCGGCCCCTCGGGATAAACCCGCCCGTGTACGTCGAACAGCGCCTGCCTCATCCGTCCGCCGAGATCGGCAAACTCCGGATGATCATCGCAATGTTCCGCGGTGTAGCCAAACGGCCACATGATCAACTGCTGGTAACTGTGGAAGTCCATGTAGGCCGCGACGTTCGGATGGGCGAGAACGAAATCGCGACAGACCTGCGTCTCCGGCTCGGAGAACGGCGACGGGCCGCGATACGTCTCGCTGCTGGTGTTGCCGCTGCTGCCCTCGCCACCCCAGCCGAAGCCCCAGTTGCGGTTGAGGTCGACGCCGAATGTACCGTTGCCGTTATTGCGGCGGTTCTTCCGCCACATGCGGTTGTCGGTCCAGGTGTACACGTACCCGTCCGGGTTCATGACCATCAGAATGGTCCAGTCGACTTCATCGACGAGCTTCTTCGCATGCGCGTTCGTGGCGTAATTGGTCAGCAGCCACTCGGCGATGTACATGGGAACGGGAACGTTGATCCACTCGCGAGCGTGCTGGCCGCCGTGGAAGAAGAAGCCCGGCTTTGAATCGGGATCGCCCGGGCCGGTGATACGGATCGCCCGCATCGGACGGCCTTCAAGGCTCTGGCCGATGTCCTCGATCTTCGCCAAGTCTGGGTACGCGGCCGCAAGGCCCTCCATGTACGCAAAGACTTCGTCCAGCGGGTGGTAGTCGTCGTAGAAGCTGCCGGATGCCAGCGAGCGCTCGTAGTTCGCATCGACCCACGGCTGCACGTCGTCGATGTTCACGGTCACATCGAGCCCGGCCGCGAGCAGTTCGTCCAACTGCTCCGGCGAGACGCGCAGATCGACCTTGCCGATGCCGACGGCGCCGTGAGACCAGATGTCCCACTTGCCCGGCTCGGTCCCGGTATTGTCACCGACGAGGTCCTCAAATATCCGCAACTGCTCGTGCTCGGGCAGTGCGACCTCGACGAGTTTGTGCCCGTCAAACCGCATCCGTTCGTCGGCGTTGCCGCCGGCGAGTGCCGGTCCCGCAACCGCGGCGAGCGCCAAAACCGCCACGGCCAGACCTGACATCTTGCTCTGTCGCATGGAAACCTCCTTACCAATGTCCTCTTCGGGGTAGGATGGAAAAGCCCGGTCGGAAAACCGCGGAATGTCGCACACGCTGCGACGCCTCCCCACCGCGGCATCGGGCTTCTGCAGGCACTAACGACCAGCCCCGATTATAGCGAACCGGGGCCGCCGCTACCAGCACAATTCGGACCCTCAGTCCCCCGTCGGGCGGGCGGTCAAGTCCGAATCCATCCGGGCGGACGGTTGAGGCTCTTGCCGCAACGTCCGCACGCCGCCGACTTGCGGGCCTGGTGAAGCGCAGGCCCCGAGCCGGGCGCCAGGGTCCGAAACGGATCGCTCACCGCGACCCTGACACGCCGACAGGAGGGCCTCCCGCTCCGCGGCGCTGAGACGGCGAAAGACCGTTCGGGCGACCGTCGCGAGATCGCCGTGAGCGTGCAGCGCAAGCAGCCGGTGGGCCATCGCATCACGGACGGACGACTCGGCCGACCGCAGCCGGGCCATGTACGCCTCCGCGCCGGCGTCGGCGAGTCGTTCTTCCGTAGCCGGATCGACGACGGCGGCGCCCGCCTCCGCGTCCGCGCGAACCAGCGTGCTGAGCACCGCGAACTCGGGATCGCCTTCCAGCGCGGCGCGTACGCCTTCCCTCACCTGCTTATCCGTCTGCGCGACGCGGGCGTACGAGGAGCCCGTCTGGCGGGCGATCTCGCGCAGCGGCGTTCGCGCCTCGGGTTCGGGCACGAGCGTCCGTTCCTCGACGATCCGATCGATCAGCGGTCCTCGGTCGGCCTTCGCGCCTCGAGCCCGCTTGAGGCCCTCACCGACCCGGCGGATTGTTCGCACGTGCTTGTCCCAGAACCGCTGACCCAGCGTGTCGCCGTCGGCGGCGGAATCCGGCCGCGAAAGTCGGGGGTGACGATCCACCGGGTCAACCGCGAGCGTTGAGACCGTGGGGACGTGACGAGGCTCTGCCCGGGCTGCTCGGCTCGCGGCCGCCGGGTCGGGATCGCCTGCCTCCGACTGCGACGGTCCCCGGATGAGCGAAAACCGCCGCCTCAGCGCGGTGCTGACGGCATTGTGAATCCTGGGAAACGCGAACGCGGCGAACGGGATCTCACCGTCGGGGTTGAACTTGCGCGCCGCCTGGATGAGACCCAGCGTCCCTTCCTGAAAGAGGTCGTCCCACTCCCGCTCCCGACGCGGCTGCATCAGGTTGGGCACGTTTCGCCGCAGGTGAACCGCCACCAGACCGAGATTCCGTTCGACCAGTCCCCGCTGCTCGTCCGTGAGCGGCGCCGCCATCGCCTTGGTCGTCATGATCGACTCACGCACCCGATCCCACCGCCCGCCACCATACCGAACGGATACCTAACATAGGCCGAACATTCGCCTGGGTCAAGTGGCTTGCGGCCGCGGTGCGTTTCGCGGTTTGAGCTGGCGCGTTGGCGCGACCGTCATGCCGCGCCAGCCGCGCCAGCCACGCGATCCCGGGCGACCTACGGCATCCGGCGCCATCCGCACGATCCCGGGGCGATCCACACAATCCCGCGCCATCCGGCCCCATCCGCACGATCCGGCGCGCTCCCTGCCCTCCCGGCCTGCCCGCGCCATCCCCGCGGGCATTGTCCCGCGGCCGCGCGTCGGCTATCACGGCCGGCGTGCCCCTCGTGACGTTTTTCACCCGTGAGGACTGCTCGCTCTGCCGCGCGGCGTGGTTCGTGATCGAACGTGTACGCGGCCGGATCGACTTCGACGTGGAGCGCGTGGACATCGACGCGCCAGGGAACGAGCACTGGCACGCCGCGTATCGCCACGATATCCCCGTGGTTCACCTCGACGGCCGCGAGGTGTTCCGCCACCGGGTGGACGAGGCGCGACTGGTGGAACTGTTGCGCCCGTCATGAACGCCGGGCGCGGGATGGCCGCTCACGAGACGACGCGGGACGGCGGATGCGAGGGTCGCCGGCCGACGCGCCGTCATTCGACGCGAGGACATGCGGACCCAGGCGACCACGGCGGCCCTCCGCAGGGCCGGCCGAACTCCGGCGCCGCAATTCGCGCCGCGCGGACGGCGCGATGCACTCCACCACCACGTAGCGTCCCGTCGTCATGGCGGGTAGCATCGGCGATCGTGCTCGTCGGCGGGCGCCCGACGATTCGGCCCCGACGGACGAGGGTAACGCCGCGGAGCCCGACCCGAAGTCCTGAAAGGGACGACGGCGGCGAGCCCTTCCACGAAGCAATGGCAGCGCTTTGCCGGCTCCGTCGGTCGCCGTTCCATACTGGGCAATATTGCGTACGCTCCGCTCTTCGGCTCTGCAGCGCCGGGCGCGGTGCGCGACGGCATGGGGGATCATCGATGCGCTTTCGGGGCATCCCTGGCCACGGAAATGAGAACTGTCCCTCCTGACATCTTTGACCTGCGGCCGTTCACATCTCTCGGTTGTTGCTCATGACTCGACGAACCTCTATCCGCGTGCTTGCGCCACTGATACTGGTAATGCCGGTGGTGCTCGTGGCAGGGGTGATTCTGGCGGTCACATGGCGGGCGGCACAGGAAGCGGCCTACGCGCAGGCATCTCATGAACTCGAGAGGATTCAATCGACCGTCGCCGACAAGGTGAATGGTCTGCTGGCGGTTCCAGAGCGTGCCGTGTCGTTCAATCAGGCATTGCTGGACGAGGGCAAGCTTGATTGGGCAGACCCTGCGGGCTGGAGAGAGACGCTGGTGGCCGAGTCCTCTGCTTTCCCGATGCTCAGCGCTATCACATGGGGCGGCGAGGACGGGACTTCAACCTGGCTGGCTCGATATGGTCGCGGCGATGTAAAGCGCTTCTATGCCATCCTGACTCCGGCGGACCGGGGCGTGATGCGCGAATATGCCGTTTCGGATGACGGGGTTGACGATGCCGCCTCCAGCACGTTCTCATTTGATCCCAGGGGACGACCGTGGTATCGCGCTGCCGTTGAAGCAGGAGGACCAACGTGGAGCGAACCGTATGTCTGGGCTGGCGATGCGGCCGCGGACTCTGTGACGATGGGTCTGTCGTTCAGCCAACCCTATGAAACCAAAGACGGCAGGCGGATTGGTGTTCTCAGCGCCGATCTGAACCTCGACGACATTTCAACCTTCCTGGCAGCGCTGAAGATCGGGCTGACCGGAAGCTGCTTCATCATGGAGGATGACGGGCGCTTGATCGCGTCGTCGACCAACGCCCCGCTGTTTGACGATCAGCAGCGGCGCTGGTCCGCTGCGCATTCCCCGGATCCGACGATTGCTGCGCTGGGAAAGCACTGGTCCGGCATCCGTCCGGTCGGATCAGGGCCTGGCCGCTCGCGCATCCCGCTCTCCGGCGGCGATGCTTTCACCATGCACTCCCCGATCGGCAGGGATGCAGGGCTTAACTGGACGGTCGTAACGATCGTGCCGGAAGCGGATTTCCTGGGTGCAGCCTGGCGGTCGCAGCGCCGCGCACTGATGATCTGCCTGGCGGTCCTCGCCATGACCGTCGTCTGCGGTGTTCTGGTGGCGCGGTGGCTGGCCCGGCCGGTCGTTGCTCTGGAGAATCACGCCCGGCGCATCGGAGCGGGAGATTTCAAGAGTACGATCGACCTGCGCCAGACTTCGGAGTTTCAGCGCCTCAGCAACGCTATGAATGCGATGAGCGTCGATCTGCATAAGCACATGGAACTTCGGCGCTCGCTGGCCACTGCGATGGAAGTGCAACAGAGCCTGCTTCCGCAGGGTCTGCCTGCGATTCGCGGCCTGGACATCGCCGGGAAGAGCAAGTACTGCGATCAGACCGGCGGAGACTACTACGACTTTCTTGAATTGTCCGGACTGTCGGAATGCACCGTCGCAATGGTCATCGGCGACGTGGTGGGTCACGGCATTGCCGCTGCGATGCTCATGGCGACCGCCAGAGGCATCCTGCGCAGTCGGTGCAGCGATCCGGGCACGACGGGCGAGCTGATGACCCATCTCAATGACCTGCTCGTTGACGTGACCCGCGGCAGGAGATTCATGACGATGCTCATGGCCACCGTCGATACGGAGTCGCGCGAACTCCGCTGGGCAAGCGCCGGCCACTACCTGCCGTTCATTTATGATCCGAATAAGCGCCAGTTCCTAGAACTCGACGGCGGCGGCTTGCCGTTAGGCGTCATGGGAAACCAGACCTACAAAGAATACGTCGTCGGTTCGCTGCCCCCCAGGGCCGTCCTCGTACTCGTGACCGACGGCGTCTTCGAGGCCCATAGCGAACATGGCGAGATGTACGGCAAAGAGCGTATCATGCACCTCATCGCCGAACACTCCGAAGATTCAGCACACGATCTGGCCGCGCGACTCGACCACGACCTGATGGCGTTTCAAGGTGCATCATCCCAGGAAGACGATATCACCTTCGTGATCGCAAAACTGAGCGACCCAGCCATCGATCATTGATGCGCGGCGGAAGGCAGCGTCCTGCCACGTTCCCGGAGGTAGAGCATCGAACGGTTGGCCCGCCAGACGGGGCGTTTGACGTACGGAAGGCCCCGCTGGTCGCCCATGACCGCCAACACCAAGCCCGAACCCGGCACAGCACCGGCCGTGAGTGACGGCAAGACAAGCGCCCCACAACCCCCGCCCCGCCCAACGCAGGCAGGTTCGCTAACTAGCAATCGGCAAGGCAGTTATGTTCACAGCGGGCGATCGGATTCGAACCGACGACGTCCAGCTTGGGAAGCTGGCATTCTAC
>CAZYLK010000197.1:0-10898 GCA_964648365.1 uncultured Phycisphaeraceae bacterium | reverse complement strand
GCAGTTGACGACGAAGATGAGGTTGTCCAGCCCCTCGCGCGAGGCCAGCGTCAGCGCCCCGAGCGACTCCGGCTCGTCGCACTCACCGTCGCCCATGAAGCACCAGACGTGCGAATCGCGGGTGTCCTGGATGCCGCGGTCGTGCAGGTAGCGGTTGAAACGCGCCTGGTAGATCGCGCTGATGGCGCCCAGGCCCATCGAGACGGTCGGGAACTGCCAGAACTCGGGCATCAGCCAGGGGTGCGGATAGCTGGCGACCTGCTCGCCGATGCGGCAGCCGCGACGGAACCGCTTCAGTTGATCCTCCGTCAGGCGCCCTTCCAGAAAAGCGCGGGCGTAGATGCCGGGCGCTGCATGTCCCTGAAAGAACACCTGATCGCCGGCGCCCTGGTCGGTCCGCGCACGGAAGAAGTGGTTAAAGCCCACCTCGTAGAGCGTCGCGGCCGACTGGTACGTCGAGATGTGGCCGCCGATGCCGGGGAACTCCCGGTTCGACCGCACGACCATGGCCGTGGCGTTCCAGCGAACGATGCTCTTGATCCGGCGCTCGATGTCTCTGCTGCCGGGGTACGGCGGCGTCTCGCTCGCCGGGATGGTGTTGACGTAGGGCGTATTGGGTGTGAAGGGCAGGACGACGCCCTCCTTGTGGCCCCAGTCGATCAGCCGGCGCAGCAGAAAGCGCGCCCGCTCCGGGCCGGCGGTCTGAAGCACCGCGTCCAGCGATTCGATCCAGTCGTTGGTCTCGGACGGGTCAATATCACGAATCGTGCGGGGCTGGCTCAGGGTCTCAGTTTGCATGGGGTCTCGTCGAATGTTATCGGAATACTGACTCCGGCAGCCCGGTCGCGCGACGGCCGCTGCTCCGGTCGGCCGTTCGCGGTCGGGATGGGTCGGTGGGTCGCCTGGACGTCAACAGACGCCCGGCTGCGATTCCGGCGCCAAGTGTCCGGTGTGCCCACCGGCGGGTCAAAGGCTGAGTCAGCAGTTCTCCGGCTCGAAACAGCGACCACGGACTTCCCCCGCGCGGGGGCGCCCCGACGCTGGCGCGTCGGCGGCGGCAAGTCGTGGCGGCAAGGCGCCTCGCCGAGGCCCCGTCGGGGGCGCGGCGGCGACACTCCTGCCCGGTATTCTAGCCGAGTCAAGGCCCGAAAACCATGCCGGTCGCAAATGACGATTCCCCGTCGGGAGCATCCTCTGACATCGGCGTCGTGCTGGCTGGGTCAGACTTCGTTAGCGCCGAATGTGCAGTACTCAACCGTGGACTGATTTGCGCGGGTTTTTCGGGGTGCTAACCGAACGCTCACGTCGTCGGGCCGAGTTGGGCCGATGTCGCTCGCGCGGTTTCCGACAGCGCGTTGCGTTCGCATCGGCGCCGCCGGTACTCCGGCCGAGCGTCACACACTCCGCCCCGCCCTGGCGGCTGTGATCGCGTCGCGGTCGCCGCCCTGCGCAGAACCCGCGGCACCATCGGATACGGCTGCACCTGCGTGTTCGACTGACGGCGCCAGAGATTCCACAACCGCGTCAACGCCGTGCGCGACAGCAACGTGCCTTTGAGCCGCGCGTTCACCGCGCCTCGTCGACGCCGTCCGCATAATGCCGGCTTTGCGCGAGCCGTTTCCCCGCCTGCGGGCAGTGGTGGACGAAACGGTGCGTCTCGAACGTATCGCCGTTGGGCGTACGCTTGACGTCCTGCAGCGTCACCAGGATCGAATCGCCCCCGAGCAGGTTGACGGACATGGCGATAAACGGCGTCTGGGCCGGTCGCGTGATCAGCGGCGCCGAGTAGCTCCACGACCCTTCGTCGAGCAGGTTGTCCGCCGATCCGTAGGTACGGCCGAAGAGAAACCGGTACTCGACCGACACGCCGTCGGCCGCCAGGGCGGCGACCGCCACACCGATGAACGCCGAGGTCGGCGAATTCTGCCGCGCCGTCACATCGAAGCTGAGGATGCGTCCCAGTTCGCCGTCACCATTCAGGTCGATGAAGCCGGCAGCCCCCTCCGCGCCGCGGCTGACCCGCAGGCCGGAAGCGCCGGGGATGGACGCAAATGTCCACGTGTCGTCCATCAGCGAGAGCGAAACGACCTGTGGCGACTGCGCGAGGTAGGGTGAGACGGCGGGCTGTGTCGCTGCGTCGGCGTCCTGCGGGGCAGCCGCCGGAACGCTCCACGTCAGCCACGCGGCGGCAAGAAAAAACGTCGTCATCGGTTGAATCCTCCACTGCGGCCGCCCCCCGCGAGGGCTGCGGTGACGCCCCTCAGCGATCTCCGGCGCGGAACCGACCGCGACGGGATTATCGCCGAAGACCGCCGCCGAGCCGCGCCACAAGTTCGTAACATCCGCTCATACATGAACTTGAACAACGCGGGCCGGGGACGGTGCCCGGCGTCACCACACCGCAGGCGCATCCCCCGGCACACCGATCTGCGAGCGCCGCCACCGCGATTCGCCGGTCTCGGCCCCTGGCGGCGCGGCTGGCAGCACCCCGCTTCCGCATCCGTCGGACGTCGTCGGAGGCGTCGCGGCCGGCCTCTGGATGCCGGTGCGGGAGTCGTGGTACAATGGCTGGCGATTACTAAATCGCAACGTCCGTTAAGCCGATGGGTACAAGCGAACGAGGAGCGGCCTGTGTGGCGAAGGGGCCAGTCAGTGTCGGCCTCCCGTCGGCGATCGGGTCTATTTATCACCGGCGCGTCATCGGCCGCGCGGGGAACAGTTAACCAGGAGCGATCCGGATGGCAAGGAAGGATCTCAAGCAGCGGTTCATGAGATTGGTGGCGGCGTGCGCCGTCGGCGGCAGTGTCTTTCAGGTCAGCGGCTGCGATCCGACCGTCCGCGACACCTTGCTGACCGGCCTGGAGGCAACGACGAACGCGCTGGTCGACACCCTCGTCAGCGCATTCTTCATCAGCCTCGACGACAGCGAGTCCGACAACCAGAACCTGACGACGACGTAAGTCGCCCGTCCGCGTCGCCGAATCCTCGCCGCCCGCCGGAGTGCGCATCGCGCTCCTCCGGGGCGACCCGGCTTCGTCGTCGCTAACTCGGCAAGCCCAACCACCGGCCGTGTCGCTTCGTGCGTCGCGGCCGGGTTTGCTTGTTTGAGCGGAGCGGTTGTCATGCCCGTAACGCACCTGACGGTCCCCACGCCGGGACGCGGCCTGCACGAGATCACCGATCTGATTGCGCGGGCCGCTGCCGCCGCCGGCCCGCGCGAGGGTCTTTGCACCGTCTTCATCCAGCACACCTCGGCCAGCCTCCTCATTCAGGAGAATGCGGACCCATCGGCCCGCGCGGACCTGGAGGCCTGGCTCGGCCGACTCGTGCCGGAGCGCGATCCGCTTTACACCCACACCGCCGAGGGACCGGACGACATGCCGTCGCACATCCGGGCGGCCCTGACCGCGACGTCACTATCCATTCCGATCGTCGATGGACGGCTGGGACTGGGCCGATGGCAGGGCGTCTACCTCTGGGAGCACCGGCGGGCGCCGCACACGCGCCATGTACTTGTGCATGTCGGGCCGTGATCGACTGCGTTTCGCGTGCAGACGGTTGAGGGTGAGCCGCGCGGCTTGGGCCCGCGCGAAGTTTCTTGAACGGATGGCACGTTCGTCGGGATTGAGCGTTTCGGCTGACGCGTGGCAGGATGCCGGCGTGTGAGCCTGCCCGCGGGTTTCTGCCGATCGCAACGCCGCGCGGGCTGAAAGCCACGCGGCTCGCCGAAAGAAAACGGCCGACTGTGTCGCGCGCCCGCTTCATTCTTGTCGGACACCTGGGGCGCGCGTAGACTTGTCGAGCGTCCATGCCGCATGCTGCACCTATGACCGACAGCCTCGTTGCAGCCGCCGCCGCCGGCGCGCCGGATGCCTTGTCGCGCGTGGCCGGGGCGCTTCTGCCGAGAGTGCGATTCATGGTCGCGGCGCGGCTGGCCCCATCGCCGGCGCAACTCGACGCGGCCGAGGAGATCACCCAGTCCGCCATGCTCAGCCTGGCTCAGGGCGTCGGACGGCTCACCTACCGCACCGTCCCCGGCCTGAACGGCTGGATGTCGCGCATCGTCAGCAACAAGGTGGCGGACTACCTCGCGCATCGCGGCTCCACGCCCCCACCCCCGGCGCAGCCCGACACCGCCGCGACGCTCGCGTCGGACTTCCAGAGCGTGGCCGGCGTGTGGCACACCATGACCGGCGCCGTTCGCACGCCCTCCAGCATCGCCCAGCGTGCCGAACAGGTCACATCGCTGATGTCTGAACTCGGGCAACTCAAGGATGACTATCGCGAAGTGATCACCTACGCCTTCTTCGACCAGCTCACCACGGCCGTCATCGCCGAGCGCATGGGACGCACGCGGCCGGCGGTGTCGATGCTGCTGCTGCGGGCGGTGAAGGAGTTGAGGAAGCGTATGATGAGCGTCGCGACGTCCGGCTGACAGCCCGTGCTTCGCGCCGCCGCGCAGAGATGTGCGTCAGGTGTTGCTATGACCTGTCGGCGATCAGGGCGATTCGCTCATTATCTTGGGCGCCTCGTCGCGGTACTGGTCGCCGCGCTCCGGCTTTCCCCAAGCGTCATAGAGTGCTGTCAACCGTCCACGCAGCGACGTTGTGACCCGAGCGTCTGGAGATTGGATGGTGGCCGCTCTTTCGTTGGCGGCGAGCAGCAATACCTCGGCCTCTTCGAACCGGCCGAGGTCTACCAGGCACGCACCAAGCAGACTCTCGGCCGAGAACGTGCTGCGGTGATCCGCCGTCAGCGCAGCCACGCGGGCTTCAAGGCATTCGCGAGCCAAGGGCTCGGCCTCATCCGCTCTTCCGGCTCCGAGAAGGCACTGCGCCAGTTCACCAACCGCGCCCGCCCGCACAAGGTCGGTAGGCGGAAGGTGCTCTCTCGCCGCATCGGCGGCGATCGTCGCCTCCTGGAGAGCGAGGTCCAGATCGCCTGATAAACGCCGAGTCTCCGCCAGGCTGGCGATTGATGCGATCGTATCTGGATGTGCCTCCCCCAATGAGGTCTGCCGAGCGTCGCGTGCCTCAATTCCGAGCCGCAGTGCCTCCTCGAACGATTCGCGCGCTTTCAGCGAATTGGCCAGATTAACGAGGATCGTCGCCACAAACGGATGGCTGTTCCCGAACTTGACGCGAGCCGCGGCAAGTGCGGCCCGGTAATTAGCTTCCGCCTCTTCGATGGCATTCTGCTCATAGTACAGCCCGCCCAGATTGTTCCGCAGAATGAAGACATTCGGATGGTCATCTCCGAATGACTGTCGGAAGAGCTCGATTGCCTCTTCGTATAGCGGCGCCGCCTCGCGCCAGTTGCCGCGTTTGAGGCGAGCGGTAGCGAGGTTGTTCAAGGCGATGCCGACGCTGGGATGTCCTGCAGGCAGTCGAAGACGCTGAATCCTCAACGCTTCCAGATAGATCGCCTCTGCCTCTTCGTACTTGCCTTGGTCGTCCAGGATGCCGCCAAGTGTCCCTAACGCCGTAGCGGCGGGCGTGCTCTCCGGTCCGAGAACTCGTTGATACGTCGCCAGCGCTTCCCGGGCGTGCGTAATCGCCTCGTCACCCTTTCCATCAGAGGCCAGCACCACGGCGAGGTTGCTCTTCGCATTGGCTGCCTCGACGCTTTCGTCGCCAACCAGATCGATGCGTTGTCCGAGCACGCGTCGGTAGAGCTCCGCCGCCGTGGCCAGATCGCCCCGGTTATGCGCCAGACCAGCCATATTGGAAAGGACAGCGATCCCGTCCATGGACTCCCTCAGGCCGAGTCTCGTTCTGATGGCGAGCGCCTCGTCAAAGCACTGCTGCGCCTCGTCGAATCGGCCGCGTTTGTGGAGCAGCAGACCGAGATTATTCAAGGCCGTCGCGACGGCATTGTGATCACCAGCCGCAGCATCGCGGTAAAACGCAATGACCAACCTGAACGTCTCTTCGGCTTCATCGTATCGCCCCACATCCTGCAAGACCGAGGCCAGCGAATGAAGTACTTCCGCGGTATCTGCGTCATCAGTGCGTCTCACCTCCCGCAGTATCCGAAGCGACTCACGCAGGTACGTCTCAGAATGCTCAAAGTCCTCAAGGCTCCGGTAGGTCACGCCTATCGCGTGGAGCAGCGCTGCACGTGTCTCTGGACTGGCCGCGCTTTCCCGCTGGAGCCGATGCACAGCTTCATCAAGTACGGCGCCGACGGTTGCGTCGCGACCCTTGCGGCGCGGGTCTGCTGCTGCCAGCATTTCCTGATAGAAGGTGGTAATACTCCGAGCCTTGCTCGCCTCGCGCTCCGCCCCATTTCGTGCTTCGGCCTCCCGCGTCTGAGCTGCTACCGCGTTGTCTCGTTCCGTCTTCAGGCGTCCGGCTTGAACGGTCGCGACGATGCCAAACGCAGTCGAGACGACTATCAGAATCAGTACCAGCGCCGCCGCCACCCGATGCCGCCCGACCAGCTTGCGCAACTGATACATCGCGCTCGCCGGCCGCGCGAGGATCGGCTGGCCGGACGTATATCGCTCCAGGTCATCCGCCAGCGCCGCCGCGCTGGCGTAGCGGCGGGCGGGATCCTTATCGAGCGCCTTCAAGACGATCGTCTCAAGATCGCCGCGCAGCGTTCGGCGGATCGCGCTGGGTCGGCGGGGGGCGTCTTCGCAGATCATGCGGACGGCTTCGGGCAGGGTGGTGCCGCTGCCGCTGGCCAGGTCAAAGGGCAGTTGTTCGGTGAGCATCTGGTAGAGGATCACGCCCAGGGCGTAGACGTCGCTGCGGGCGTCCACGTCGTCGCTACGGCCGCGGGCCTGCTCCGGGCTCATGTACGGCAGCGTGCCCATGATCTTGCCCACGTCGGCCTGCGTGGTGGTCAGCGTCAGGTCCGAGTCGGTGATGCGGGCCAGGCCGAAGTCGAGCACGCGCGGGTGGCCGTCGGCGTCGACGAGGATGTTGGCGGGTTTGAGGTCGCGGTGAATGACGCCGCGCTGATGGGCGTACTGCACCGCCCGGCAGACTTCGCAGAAGAGGCGCAGACGTGCGTCGATCGTCAGCGGCCGCGCGGGGGCGGCGCCTTCGTCGCGATCGCCGACAGGAGCGACCGTCGTGCCGCGAGCGGCGGCCGGTGCAGCGGCTTCGCCGCGATCCGCGTCCGGGGCTGCGCCGTGTTCGCCGGCCAACGACGATCCGATGCGAGTCTGCTCCGCCAGCGAGCCGCGGGCTTCAGCCCGCGCGGATTCGCCGGGGGATTCGACCACGCCGTTACTGTCGCGGGCCTCCACAGGCTCGCCGCCGGTGTCGCCGTGGTCGCCGGCCCGCAACGCGCCGCCGCCAGCGCCCACGCCGCCCCCACCGCCGCTGCCGCGCTGCCTCCGCCCCAGCACGTGCTCCGTCAGCGTGCATCCCTCGACAACGTCCATCGCGAAGTAGTGCCGCCCGTCCTCGGTGGCGCCGGCCTCGTACAGGGCGGCAATTCCCGGGTGGCGCAGGCGGGCAAGCGTCTGTATCTCGCGCTGGAACAGACGGTTATGATGCTCGTCGAGCCGCTGCCTCCCCAGCACCACCTTCAGCGCCACCCGCCGCCGCGGATGCTCCTGCTCGGCCTCGTAGACCACGCCCATGCCGCCCCGCCCCAGGCAGCGGGTGATGCGGTAGTTACGGACCGTCGGCGGCGTCTCGGCCGCGTCGGTCGCGAACGGCTGGCCCTCCATCCGCCCGGCCGCGAGCATCCCGCCCAGCGGCGGCAGCCCCTCGGCTGTCGAGTCGGCGATCAGGTCGTCAAGCGCTCCGCTGGAACCGTTCCAGAATGCCTGAAGCGCGTCGTCGATGCGATCGGGCAGGCTGTCCTGGATGTCTGGGTCAGATTTGTCGGTCATGAGGGTAACTCCTCGGCGGCGACGGGGCTTGCGTCGCGGCCGCCTCGCCGCATCGCCGCTGCCTTCGTGTCTTGCCGCGTCCGCCGGTGCCGTTCCAGGTCGAGCAATTCGGGCGAGCCGCCTGTGGCGCTCGCGCCTGCGCGCAACGCGGTTGATTCTACAGTCTCCCCACCGGGAACTGCGCAACGCGTGTCGGACGCATCACGCCTTTTTTTCTTGAAACGCGGCTAGACTGTCGTAGGCCCAGGGAGCCGCGGGCTTGAGCCTTTGCGGATCCGCCGGCTGCGACGGGCTGCGAATCTGTCACGGGGCTGGCGGCCCGCCCCTGGCCCCACTGTGATGCGGGGACGGAAGTTTTCTTTCAAATCGCGCGTTGCGCCGGCCCGGCGGCGGAGACTACATTGAGCGTGCAGAGATGCGCGACAGCCCGACGGGAACGGTTCCGGACGGGTGCGAGAACCGGATTGTGCTGACCCAGCCCGTGATCGTGGAGGCATGCAAGTGATTGCGACCCGACCGGAGAGAACGCACCGTAGCAGGGCAGACCGCGTCACTGCCCACTGAGCCGGCCAGTCTGGGGACGGAAGAGCGAGAGCGAGCCTTGAAAGGCGCGAATACGGAGGTCGTTTCGGTGCTGATGCGCGACTGGGTCTTGACGATGGTTCTCGCGGGCGCGCTCGCATCAGCCGGCGGGTGTGGGCGGTCGATGTTGCGGGACGTGTATGACGGAATCGCGGTGGGTTCGACGCGGGTGGCGGACGTGGCGGCGCCGCCTGCGGCGACGTGTCGGGACGGGGACGGCGTCCGCGCGTTTGCGCTGGACCGCTCGAAAGAACCCGACATTCTCCTGGAGGGCCTCTGCGTGTCGTACGACGACGACGGCGTCATCACGGGCAAGCACTACAGTGTCTTTCACGAACAGTTCATGGTGCCGTTGCTCTGGGCGCGTCTTCTCGATGCAGCGGAGTGGGAAGTGGCGGCGTCGGGTATTCTCAACGCCGGCTCTGCGGACAAACACGATGGCGGGGACGGAGTCGAGCGCGGTGCCGTCGACGGCGGTGACGGTGACGGTGACGGCACCGGCGACGGTGAACGTGCCATTTCCACAAGCGGCGTCGCCAACGCCGACGCTGACGATGACCACGGCCTGCGCGCTCGCATTCGTCGGTTGGCGATCATGGACGTCAACCTCGTCGCCCCGCTCGACGATCCCATGCTTCGCGCCATTGACGCCGTGGCGTCGGGGCAGAGTACGGAAGCCGAAGACCGCAGCTCGACGCGATCGATCTATTCGCGCGACACGTCTTCCTGGTCCGTTCGGCGTAAGGAAGATGTCATCGTGCTCTGCAAGGAGTCCCGCCGCGAGATTCCGCTGGGTGTATGGACGATCTCGGGATGGAGCCAGATGGCGGTCGGCGGGAAGCCGTAGTTCGGTAATGCGCTGGTGGAGCCACGGTGCTGGCAGGAGGAACATTCATCAAGGCTGTGGCGCGCAGGCTGAGTCCGCGCAGGCCCACGCCCATGGCTCGCCCACCTGCGCAGCGGCGACCGGGCGCGCATCGCGCGACACCGGCCCGGAACCCGCTCGCCTGGGCGTCGCGGCTATGCCACGGAGATTGGCCGGCAACCTGGTCATGGTGACGCTTCGGGACGGTCACACGCTCGACTTCCCCAGTCGCGCTCGAATGTCCTGATACGCAGTGTCGACGAGCCTGGCCAGCGCGGCGGCGTCAACGTCGCAGCCCGGCCGCCGCTTCACGTGCCGGCCG
The DNA here is from genome assembly GCA_964648365.1 of uncultured Phycisphaeraceae bacterium. Lineage (GTDB taxonomy): Bacteria > Planctomycetota > Phycisphaerae > UBA1845 > UBA1845 > SURF-32. The sequence continues at coordinate 1,277 of CAZYLK010000197.1, read as the reverse complement.
CGCTTGCCGGTTCCTTCCAGCAGGCCGGCCGGGTCGTGCAGCAACGCCCCGAAGAAGAACCCGACGTTCACGTGATCCTTGTACGCGGCCACGTACCCAAACGCCGCATCGCCGACGCACGCGGTCGGACACCCGTCGTGCATTAACTCCCGCACGTCGTCGCCGCACGCCCGCATGTGCGCAAACCACGTTTCCGCGAACGGGCGCAGGTCATCGCGCTGCGCCCACAGCCAGACGTCGATCGCGGAATCGTGTTTCGCGGCCGAGGGGAAGCGGAGGATGTTGTTCACGACTGGTTCTCCGTCGATCGACGGGAAGTATACCGTCGCGCATTCACGATCTCGCGGCAAGTCACGGCAGGCCCGAAGGGCTGGACAGGTGGGCCAGGCGGACCATACAATACAAGCGTCGGGGGTTCGCGAACTCTGCTGGCGGATCCGGGTTCAAGGGGGAGCGCGTCTCCCCCCCGCGAGCCGCATTCGCAAGTCTGGCTGCGGTCGAGGCCGATCGAGGAATGGGTAGCCATGGTTGAGATAACGGCGACCTTCAAGGACGGCGTTTTCAGACCGGACCACCAACCGGCGCTTTCGGAGAGCACCCGGGTGCGTCTGATGTTCGAGCCGATCGACGGTGACGAATCCGCGAGGAACGAATCGTCGTGGACGACGCTGAATCGTCTCTGGAACACTTCCACGTTCAACTCCGGCGGTGATCGCTTGACGCGCGACCAGCTCCATGAACGCCGTTGACACCAACGTCCTGCTATACTCAATCGATCGTCACGAGCCGGCAAAACAGCTCAAGGCGCAGCGGTTGTTGAGCGGCCTGCGTTCTGCCACCGAACCAACCGTTCTGCTCTGGCAGGTTCTGAGTGAAGCCGCGCAGCAACTTCGTCGCTGGCGCGATCAGGACAGGCTGACGCCCATCGAGTTCGCTCAGCACGTACAGGCATTCCGATACCTCTTTCCGCTTGTGACTCCAGAAGCCGAGGCCTTCGATCGGGCCATCAGCCTGGCCGAGCGATACAGCTTGTCCCACTGGGACAGCATGATCCTCGGCGCGTGCCAGTCGGCCGGCGCGACAAGGTTCTACACCGAAGACATGGGCGCGCCGAGAACCATCGACACGATTGAATTGGTGAACCCGTTCGCGTGATTGCCGCCTTTCAGCAGGCGTGCTCGTTCCGAGCCAGGAACGCGGCCGGAATGGGCGCCTCGCCAGTTGCACGTTACATCGTACATCAATCCCAGACGTATCGCTCGTCCCATTCGATCTTG
>CAZYLK010000196.1:0-10942 GCA_964648365.1 uncultured Phycisphaeraceae bacterium | reverse complement strand
CATGACCCAAAACTTGACTCAAGTGTAACGGAAACGGGGAGTCAAGGACTCTAGCTTGGGTTTGGTGGGGGTGGCGGCGAGGGCGGATCTGACAGCGCGTTCCCGCGAGATGGACGGCGGCAAACCGTCGCGCCGCGTAATCGAGATGCCACCATCAGTCGAGGGTGGCACTACTACTCGTCCACCGACCGCATCTGCCACGGCAACCACATGCGCCAAGGAAGCCCCGGCGAGCGCATGCGGATCGCTCTCCAGCCTGGAAATAGCGGCGGGAACGATGCCGTAGCCGGACGACAGGGTGTCGGGTCCACAATCGTTGCTAAGTCTCAATTCGCAAATCGCTTGCCCCAGCGACTTAGTCCTAAGAGCGCGATAGGCGGCGCGGCGCGCGTCTCGAACGGCGTATACGTTGCGGAACTCCGGGCACGTGACGATGGCGTGCAGCCCATCGTGAAGCTGGTGTAAGTCGTCGAGTTGGTCGATGGATACCGAGTGCCTGGGGGCGCATTTAACATTGGCAAGCCCCCCCAAGAGCGGAGTAAGATCGTTCTGAGAGGCGGTTGGTCGAATGTAGCAGTAGGGAAGTATCTGATTGGCCGCGATCTGAGCCTCCTCGCCCATCCCGATGGACGGTGCGATTCGGATGAAGAGGATCAGGTCGCTTTCGGCGACAGCGGAGTAGTTGCGTGAGTAGACCTGCTCCGGCGTGTGATCTGACCCACAGGGAGTCTCACGCGCGGGGTTGTAGCAGGAGAAGCCGACGGCAGTAAGGGTGGCCGCGGCCCTGTCCGCGAGCAGCAGATGAGGATCGCCCGGCAACGTCTTCGTGAGCGGAAGGCCGATATAGACCTTGAGGGGGTCGGAAGGGTCCGGCTGACAGACGCGATAAGTATCCGGCGGCTCCAGCTTGAGCGTGTCGACTGGTTCTTCCACAGCCATGCAGCAGCACTCCGTTCCCTATCGCGCGGTGTCACTGCCCGGACGCGCGATCGCGATGCCGAAGAGTGCGCCAATCGCCGTACCGACCAGCGGGCTCACGACATCGTACCACTTGCCGAAGATCGTCGATATGGCGTCCGTCGATATGGTTCCGCCACTAAGCGCCACCGCGAGCAGAAAGAGTGGCAACGACCCTACGACCGCCGAGACGAGAACCAAGGCGACTCGATCCGCCGTGCGCGCCCGAGCCTTCCGAATCTCGGCTTCGACCCGCGCGCGAATGAGGTACGGATCCTTGTTCTCCAAGTCTACTGGGCTTGAACCTCCCGGTTGCCCTGATTCAGTTTCCAGTTCCTGTTCCGCATCAGCTCTTTCTTCCATGTGTTGGGCTCTCTTCGGGCTTCCTTACGACGAAGGGCAATGTGATGATGTATCGCTCGCTAGGATTCTCGGGATCGACCTGGATGATCTGTTGTCCGCGCAGCGCCGCATCGACGTGGATGCGGAGAAGCGTGAACGCGCGCCGAAACACCTCAGGGGCCTTCCCCAGATCGCAGACGGAGAGGATGCGCTCAACTTCGGCTATCATTGGTGGGGTCATCTCGAAGACCACACGGGGGGGGATGCTCTTCTCGGACTTCCGGGTTCGTCCCTTTACGCTCTCATTGTCGACTGCCATTTCTTTCTCCACAGCAAAGCGTCACTGAATCGCCGTCGCTTGTACAGCGATAGTGTATCAGAGTATAGTCGTAATGCACAAAAATTGCAAGTGAAATGTCGGCGCGAGCAAAATTTGGCAGAGGCAGCGCACTTAAGCGTATTTGGGATAAACAGTTACGATCAGGTCGGTTGGTTGCGAGACATGACTCACACCCCCTCCAACCGCCCCACAAACTCCCCAATAATCCACTCCGGCGTCGAAGCCCCCGCGGTCACGCCCGCCACGGTGCAGCCGGCATACATCGACGGCTCGACGTCGTCCCAGGTTTCGACGTGGTGGGTGGGGGTGCCCTGTTCGAGGCAGAGGCGGACCATTTCGCGGGTGTTGGCGGAGTGTTTGCCGCCGATGACGAACATCACGTCCACCTCGGCGCAGAGCTTCACGGCCGCCTCCTGACGGTGGACGACCTCCAGGCAGAGCGTGTTGATGATCTTCACTTCGCGGAAGGGGCGGACCAGGATGCGGCGCATCATGTCCGCCGCGAACTCGGGCGAGTGCGTGGTCTGCTGCACGATTCCTAACCGCTCGCGGAAAGGCAGCACGGCGTCCAGGTCGGAGTTCTCGTCGATGATGATCACGTCCGGCGCGTAGCCGACCACGCCCTTGACCTCCGGGTGGTTCGGATCGCCGATCATCACCACGCGATAGCCTTCGTCGTGAAGCTGCTTGACCGCGTCCTGGGCTTTCTTGACCAGGATGCAGGTCGCATCGACGACATTCAGCCCGCGGGCGGACGCCTCTTCGTAGGTTTCCGGACGTGCCCCGTGCGAGCGGATCAGCACGCTGCGCCCGGGCTCGATGGTCTCTAGCGAACCGGATTGATTCAGCCCCTCGCGTTCGAGCTTTTCGACGACCTGCGGATTGTGGATGACCGGCCCGAGCGCGATGACGTTGCCGCGGCCGCGTTCGCGCACGGCCGCCTCGGCAATCTCGATGGCGTCCTCGACCCCGAAGCAGAATCCGCGATGTTCGGCCAGTTTGACCTGCATGTGGATATCGTTGCGCTTTGAGGGGGAAAGTCAAGGAGAAGAAGGCACGGAGGCACGAGGAGAAGCAAGGCACGGAGGCACTCAGGCACGGAGGCACAAAGGCGCGGGGGAAAGAGCGACGCAGTCCCTCAGAGCCCCGGCTTTCAAGCCGGAAGTGTTGGGGCGCAGAACGCAACTTGGAAAATGCGTTGACGGGCAGGAAATACCGTCACCATCACTCGCGCCATTCATACCGCGAGTATTGGGGCGCCGTTGCGCCGTTACCTCGAATAGCGGTAGCGGGGCGCGGGGATGCCCAGGAGTCTGCCGGCGCGGAGCAGCGGGCGATGGATGACGGGCGCGCAGAGCGCGGTGTAAGCGGCGCCCGCCAGCAGCGTGCCCGAGATCGACGCCGGGCGTCCGGGCTCGTGATACTGCCACGCAACCCACGCGGATAACACCATCGCCGCCAGCACCGCGAACAGGCCGGTAACGACCATCTGGGTGATCACGTGGCGCAAGAACAGGAACTCACGCAGTCGATACGCCGCCAGCGCGACCGCCAGGTAGAGCGCGGCGAACAGTCCGACCGGCTCCGCGGAAAACAGGCCGGCCGCGACTCCCATCGCCAGACCCATCCCCACCGCCGGCGGAAACGGCAGATGCCACGCCCAGAACACCACCACCACCAGGATCAGGTCCGGCCGCGCGCCGCGGATCGCCAGCAGCGGGACGACCGACGTCTGCGCGACGATCGCCAGCAGGCTGACCGCAATGACGGGGAGCCAGCGCATGATCTACGCCGCTCCGCAGCGGGAGGGAGTAAGGGAGTGAGGGAGTGAGGGAGTAAGGGAGTGAGGGAGTGAGGGAGTGAGGGAAGACAACGTGTGAAGCCGCGTCCGGAACGCCTTCGGCTCCGGCGTGGCGACGCGAGACCGCGGTCGGCGCCTGTCTGGGAAGCCGTCGAGGGGGGCCATCGCGGACGCAGGGCATCCCTCGCGCCGGCTTCCAGCAAGTGGAATCACGGGCTGGAAGCCCGTGCCACAGTTTCTTGAACGGGATCCCGACTCCCTCACTCCATCACTCCCTCGCCGCGCCGGCGGCGAACGGCAGCGGAGCGCTGCGACGGCGGCGCTCGATCTCGAGGATGACGCGGGCAGCGCTGATCTGCAATCGCGGGTCGGCGTCGTCTTGCATCAGCCGGTCGAGCATCCACAGATCGCTTTCGTCGCCGGTCGCCCCCAACGCGGCGATCGCCAACATGCGTACGCGCAGGGTGCGATCGGCCGTGTTGTCGTCCGGGTCGGTGGCGGGGAATCGCTGCTCGCGCTCGACCAGCGGCCGCGCGAGCGCCGCCCCATCGTTGTTGCCCAATAGCCCGAGCGCCCGCACGGCCGCGAGCTTCGTTTCCGCGTGGATCCCGTCCGCCACCTTCGATCGGAAGAGGTCGTTCAGCTCAGGGCTTTTCAAGCGGGCCAGCGCATTGATCGCAAAAACCTCCTGCGAACCGATGCCGCTGTTAGCCAGGAACACAAGCTGGTCCCGCGCTTCGGGCACGCCGAGCACGGCCATCGACTCCAGCGCATGGTTCTGCACACCCGCGTCGCGGTCGCGCATCGCTCGGGCCAGGACGGTGGCCGCGCCGGGTTCTTCCATCAGCCCGATCAGCAGGGCGGCGTTGCGCCGAACGAGCGCATCCGCATCGGACAGGAGCGCCTCGGCCAGTTCGCCGGTGCGGCTTGTGTCGCCGAACCGGTGCATCGCGAACACGGCGGCCAGTCGGACACTCCGGTCGGAATCGTGGAGCCGTGCCTCGATGGCCTGCCGGGACACGCTGTCCCGCCGCACGCCGAGCGCGACGCAGGCCGCGAAGCGCACGCCCGGGTGGACGTCGGTCACGGCCGCCCGGAGCCACGGCAGCGTCGCCTCGTCGGCGACCTCCTGCATGGCCTCAACCGCCAGCGTCCGCACGGCCGGGTTGAACTCATAGGTCAGCCCGCGCTTCAGGCAATCGACCGATCGTGTTTCGAGTTCCTGCCGCTGCGGCGTCGTCAGCGTGCGCGGCGGCGTCGCACAGCCCGCAGCACAGGCGAGATACATCATGCCGGCGGCGAGAGCAGAAGGGAGTGAGGGAGTGAGGGAGTAAGGGAGTGAGGGAAGATGAGAACGCCTTGCCGGGATGCGAAGGCGGTTGCGACGAAGGCCATCGCTAATCCTCGGAAGGGCGTTGTGCGCGCCGCGACTCTTCCCTGACTCCCTCATTCCCTTATTCCCTCACTCCCTTCGGCGGCTGCGGCCGCGACCGTCGCTGCCTCGCGGCGGCTGGCGATCGCCCGAACGATCACATAGTCGAGATAAAACGCCAGCCACAGCGCTGCACAGATCCAGGCAAACCAGTCGCCGTACCGGCTGTACAACGTGAATCGGCTGTCCACCTTCAACGTCGCCACGCTGATTCCCGAGCCGTGCCCGGTCCCCGCGGGGCGATCCGCGCCGATGAGGTCGTGCAGCCGCCCGTCCGGATCGATGAACCCGCTGATGCCGGTATTCACCGACCGGGCGATGCCCACCCGGTTTTCGACCGCGCGCATGGTGCAGATCGCCAGGTGCTGCGCCTGTTGTCCGCCGTGGCCGAACCAGCCGTCGTTGCTGATGTTCAGCAAAAAGTCGACCTGCTTGCGGCCGTCCGCACCGGCCGTGAAGGCCCGCGCGATGTACGGCATGACGTCTTCATAGCAGATCGGTATGCCGAAGCGGTAGACCTTTCCGTCCTGCGACGCGGCCTGCATGCGCATGGAGTGGAACGACTCGCCGGGAAACAGCGAAAACTCCCAGTTGCTCGGGCCGCTGTACGGCACGATGGAGTTGAGCCAGAAATAGAGCTGGCGCAGTCGCCCGAAACGGAAAGGCACGATCTCGCCGAAGTAGACCAGATGGCGCTTGTCGTAACGAGCCGGCTCACCACCCTGGGGGCTGAACAGAAACGCGGAGTTGTGCGTGATGACGTCGCAGCGCAGATCGTACGGCCGCGGGAAATAGGAGCCGGCGCCCATCACGACGTAGCCATTGGTGCGCTGTGCGAATTCCGCGAGCAGATCAAACGTCGACTGTGACCAATGCTGATGCTGCAGGAACTGATTGACGCTGTAGAAACTCTCTTTCATCCAGCGCAACTGCTGCATCCCCTGCGGCGTCAGCGTGCGGTATTCGACGTTCAGGCAGGCGGGCCACGCCGACTCCGGCAGCAGGTACAGGTCCGGTTTGAACTCCGAAGCCTCCTCCAGCCACGCCATGTACCGGGCCCGCTTCTCCTTCGGCTTGCCGCTCGAGCCGTCGATGGTGTCTGTATAATCGCCCTGGATCACGGCCACCCGCGGGCCGTCGCTGATGGTCGACTGGTTGAGGCGGAAGGCGCCGTAAAGAAGCGTCAACACGACGCAGCCGGCCGCGAAGCCCGCGCCGATCCGTGCCTGTCGCCGGTTGACGATCGGCTCCGTCGCTCGCCGGGCGGAGAGGCGGGCGAGAATCACGTCGGCGATCGCTCCGTTGACGGACGCGATGACGAAGGACAGGCCGTAGGCGCCGAGCGTGTCCGCGACTTGCAGCATGGGCGTGACGCGGTAGTGGCTGTGCGAGAGAAAAAACCACGGGAAGCCGGAAATGACGACGGCACGGAGCCACTCGCCGCCGACCCAGATGATCGGCAGCACGATTGCCAGCGGCATCCGTCGCCGCCGGACCGCGTGCCGCAGCGGGCAGGCCATCATCGGAAAGTAGATCGCCAGATAGAGCGCCAGCGGTGCGTAATATGGCCCCGCCGGCTCGGCCAGCCAGCGGACGTTGATCAGAAAGAACACGGTCGCCATCAGGTAGGCGTGGACGTAGACGCGCGGCGCCGCCGCGGCCGTACCCACCCCGATCACCCACGGCACCAGGCAGACGTACGCCAGCGGCCAGAACCCCAGGGGGGCGAAGATGGTGCTCTTGAGGGCGACCGTCGCCAGCCCGAGCGCCAGCAGCAGCGCATGCGAGCGGATCGCGACGCCCAGGTGAGGCAGAACCGCTGCGCGAGGGCTGGCGGCCGTCTGGTTGTTCTTCCTGCGACTCAATGCTGGCCGGCGACATCCGTGGCATTCGGCCGCGTCGGACATCGCGATCCGCCCGACCCGCGGCCGTACGGCGTACCTTATACCGGGTTGTCCGCGACGGGGCACGCATCGCCCCCAAAAGGTCACTTTTCAACCCCCGCACGCTCGAACGTGGCACGGCCATCCTGGCCGTGATTCGGAAGGCGGCAGGCGCCTGCCTGTCTTGAAGCAGTTTCCGTCCAGGCGGGCCAAATACGGAGTGGCAATCACGGGCAAGATGCCCGTGCCACGCGCGCCGCCGATGGTTTGACAACCCCGCGGGATTGCGTCACGCACCCGGCGTGCAGCGCCCCATGGGGATCACTTTTCAACCCCCGCACGCTCTGCTAACGTCGCGGACGCGAGCCCCCACGAAACGACCGTGCCGGAGAGAGAGGGCCTGGATGGTTGAAAGTCTGTCTGCTCTGTTGGAGCAAGTCATCGATTACGCCGGCCTCTTTCCGCCCGCGTCGCTCGAATTGGATCCCGCCATCCGGGCGTACGCCCGGCACCGGGCCGAACCGGAGGCGTGGATGCTGGGCCGGTTCATCTGCCCCGCCGCGCGGCTCGCTGAGCTGGATCCTTATTTCGATACGCTGCTGGCCGACGGCGACCCGCTGACGCTGTGCGTGCTCTGCCGCGGTTCCGCCCAGCCGGCGACCTCGGCCGTGACGCTCGACGAGGATCTGCGCGCCGCCGCGGCGTTCGCGGCCCCTCCCGGTACGCGCGTCTCCATCGAGTCGTTCGAGGTCAAGCTCTCGCCCAGCCTCACACGCCTGGACGAAATCCGACAGACGCTGACGGCCGCGGCGACCGTGCGCGACGGCTGTGGTTTTGGCGCCGTGCCGACATTCTGGGAATCGCTGAGCGGCAACGACTGGCGCGACGTGCAATCCGCGACCGTCGGTGCGGTGGCCAGCGTCAACGACACGCTTGCCGCTGACGGCCACGCCGCGTTCGGCTTCAAGATCCGGTGCGGCGGCGTCGAGCCGTCCGCCTTTCCGACCGTGGAACAACTCGCGTGCGGCATTGTGACGGCCGCCCGCGCCGGCGTGCCGCTGAAGTTCACCGCCGGCCTGCACCACCCGCTGCGCCGCTACGACGAGGGGCTGGGCTGCAAGATGCACGGCTTCCTGAACGTCTTCACGGCCGCGGTGCTGGCTTCGGCCAGAGGGTTGGACGAGTCGTCGATCTTCGACGTCCTGGCCTGCGAGAAGATCAGCGACTTCGCCTTCTCGCCGCAGGGGCTGACCTGGCAGGATCAGCACGTCACCACCGCCGAAATCGGCGCCGCCCGCGCCGCCGCGACCACCTCGTTCGGCAGTTGCAGCTTCGACGAGCCGCGGGAGGATTTGCAGGGGTTGGGGCTGCTGCCGTAGGCGCGTAGGCTGGTGCTCCCGGCGGCGAGCGGCCCGCGTGCGTAGCGCATCGGCGATGCTGACGGTCGGTCTGGCTCCGCGCGCACGTGCTGACGTGGCAGCCCGGCTTACGCTGCGTCCAAAGACTATGGACTAAGTTCATAACTTATGGACGAAGTTCATAAGTTATGGACGAAGTCCAAAACGCGGCCAAACCCCTGCCGGGGCAATCGCCGGTTCGGCCGCTCGCCGCGCCGTCGGCCGCCGTGCTGCAACATGTGCCCACTAAAGGAGTTATGTAATCCATGTCCGCGATCGTCGATCCTGCCCTGCGTTCCTTCATCCCCGTCGCCGCCGATTCGCACTTTCCGATCCAGAACCTGCCCTACGGCGTCTTCTCTGTTCGCGGCCACCCGGGCTTGCGGATCGGCGTGGCCATCGGCGACCGCGTGCTCGATCTGACGGCGTGCGAGCGGCTCGAGATGTTCGACAGCACCGCGATCGTCGGGCAGGACGTGTTTTCCACCGGCCGGCTCAACGACTTCATGGCCTGCGGGCAGGAAGCGTGGCGGCAGGTGCGGGCGATCATCGTCGAACTGCTGCGCGAGGACGGGCCGGACTCGCTCGCCACGGACGCGTCGTTGCAGCGGCAGGTGCTGATCCCGATGGACCGCGTGACGATGCACCTGCCGGCCGAGATCGGCGATTACACCGACTTCTACTCATCGAAGCAGCACGCCACCAACGTCGGCACCATGTTCCGCGGGGCCGACAACGCGCTGATGCCGAACTATCTGTGGATACCGGTCGGCTACCACGGCCGCAGCAGTTCCGTCGTGGTCAGCGGCACCGATCTGCACCGCCCCTGCGGCCAGACCAAGGCGGACAACGCGGCCGCGCCGACCTTCGGCCCCAGCCGGCTGGTCGACTTCGAACTGGAGATGGGCTTTTTCGTCGGCACGGGCAACGCACTCGGCGAGCCGATCGGCGTCGACGCCGCGGAGGAACACATCTTCGGCATGGTGCTGGTCAACGACTGGAGCGCCCGCGACATTCAGAAGTGGGAGTACGTGCCGCTCGGTCCGTTCCTGGCAAAAAACTTCGGCACGTCGATCTCGCCCTGGGTGGTGCCGATGGACGCCTTGGAGCCGTTCCGCTGCCCCGGCCCGCCGCAGGATCCGACCCCGCTGGGTTACTTGCAGGCGAGCGGCACGCAGTCGTCCTACCAGCTCTCATCAGCGCAGCAGTCGTCAGAGCAGATTTCGTCCGGCCAGCCGTCGTCGGCCGAGCAGTCGTCCGATGAGTTCTCGTCCGACCAGCTCCCGTCCGACCAGCATTCGCCGGCCGGGCAGTCGTTCGACATCGAGCTTGAGGTGAGCCTGCAAGGCGAGTCGATGGCCGCCCCGCACGTCATCTGCCGCTCGAACTTCAAGCACCTCTACTGGAGCATGGCCCAGCAACTCGCCCACCACACGGTGTCGGGTTGCAACACCCGTCCCGGCGACCTCATGGCCTCCGGCACCATCAGCGGCCCCACCCCCGACTCCTACGGCTCCATGCTCGAACTCGCCTGGCGCGGGGAGAAGCCGATCAAGTTCCCCAACGGGGAAGAGCGCAAGTTCATCAAGGACGGCGACCGGATTACGATGTCGGGGTGGTGTCAGGGGGATGGGTATCGCGTTGGGTTCGGGGAGGTGACAGGGAGGGTGCTGGCGGCGCGGGACGCATAGGACGAAGCGGGTGACTGCTGTGCTCGATAGGTTCAGAAAGTGGCAGCGATGGATTGAGGCGATTGACAACGATCTGTCTGGAATCGTCACGGATCAGGAGATTTTTCACCGTCTCAACGTAAGGGTGCTCCGCAGGAATCACGAATACTTGCGCACAATTTCGGCTTTCACGTTTCTGCGTTTTGTCCAGAGATGCTATCTGGATCATGTGATGGCCGGCGTTCGCCGGCAAGTCAAGATGCACAAGGATAGCATATCTCTGAGAGGGCTCTTGCAGGAAATAGCCGATGATTCTCAACAACTCACTTTTGAGTTCTACGAGAGCGTGCATCCCGCACGGGGTCCGTGCGGATGGCAATGGCGGGTGTTCAAGTCCTTCGGCTACGGCCATCGGCGAGTGTCCCGAAAGCTCGTTGAAAGGCACATTAATATGATAGAGGCCCAAGGAAGAACAATTGAAACGGTGGTGGATAGGAGCATCGCCCATCTGGACAAGCGCGAGGTACCACCGATGACTTATGGACAGTTGCGCGCTGCAATCCGCAAGTTGGACCACGTTGCATGTAAGTACCGGCTGTTCCTGTTGGGGTCTGCGCCGTCGACGCTATCACCCACCTTCTTGGAACCTTGGACCCGCGTCTTCGACAACCCTCTCCGGCCACCGACGGGTTATATGGAGCGAAGCCGACCCCGTAGCCTTGAGCCACACCGCCACGGTGTGCCAAAAACGTAGCCGTCCAGCTTTAGCACCATTCCCGACAGGTGGTTTCGCGGCAGCATAGGAGGCTGATGTATCCGGCTACACCGTGCCAATGCGCAACGAGTGGTTCCGTGCCGCGGAGGCGTCGATCACCGAACCGCCCAACGGTCGTTTTTCCTCAGTCCCGAGCCTGGGACGGGCGTCCTTAAATGGCCCGGGGCGCTAACCCTAAACCTTGAGCAGAACTGGGCGGAGAGATCCCCGGCGCTGAGGGATGTGCGGACCGCCCGATGGGTCGGCTTCAGCCGACCGGTGTTTGCCGCCAGCTTCAGGCTTCAGCTGGCGGATGGCGGGCGACACCTCCACGCTTCAGCCGGCTTCAGCCGGGCTTGCTCCGTG
>CAZYLK010000195.1:0-10997 GCA_964648365.1 uncultured Phycisphaeraceae bacterium | reverse complement strand
CTGTGACCTCTCGGGTGTGATCCGAACGCTCTAGCCAACTGAGCTAATCGCCCTGATTGTCGTTCTCCGCGCTCTGCCAGAGTGCAAAGCGAGGTGCGCGGATACCTGCCTGGCCGGACGCTGCTGGCTTGCGCCGTTGACGGACGGCGAGCCCGCGATGGCAGCGCCGCAGGCAAGTACCGGGTCGCAGTATGGGCGGGAGACGTGGCGAATGCAAGTCTGTGCGTGCGGGGAGGTGGGGGCGTGATGGGGGCGTGCCCGTGCGTTGGGGGCGTGTGGGGGCGTGCCCGTGCGTGGGGGGCGTGTGCGGGGGCTGCCCTTGCGTGGGGGGCGTGGCCGTGCGTGCATGCGGAGCGTGGGGGGCGTGGCCGTGCGTGCATGCGGAGCCTGCGGATGTGCGGTCGCGGATCGGTTGCGGATCTGCGGGCCGGAAGGCGGTGGGTGTTTTGGCCGTCCCGGGGGCCCGTCGGCGCTGATGACTTTGATGCCACACCGGAACGCGGTGGGTGATTTGGCTGTCCCGGGGCCGCGTCAGTCCCAGGGCTGGGCCGGCCGTCGCCGTCCCAACGCGGGGTCAGCCTTAGCTGTCCCACGGCGGGGTCAGTGGTTGCCGTCACGGGGACGCAGGCTGCGGTTGTCGCTCGTGCATCGGGCGGTCGCCCTCCCGCGCTGCGGCTCGCCTGGCCGCCCGGGCGCGACGTGCGTGCGTGCTCTACCACACACCCCCTCCGGATGACCGGAGCACACGGGCGACTCCCCGTACGACCAGAGCGCGTGGCGACGCCCGCAGCCGGACGGCCGGCTGCGCTGAAGGCGCCGGTCAAGCCGCCTTGTGCCACCTCCGATAATTGTGCAGGTCAGCGCTCGGTGAGGTACCGCGCCGGCGCGAGCCGGGTGCGCTGACTCCGCGCTCGGGTCGCGACCGCGGAAGCGGCGCCCTCGGAGCAGCCGTCCGACCGTTCACGATTATGGTCTTCAACAGCGTCACCTTTGCAGTCTTCTTCATAGCGGTGTACCTCGCCTACGTCCTGGCGCGGCGCCGGCTGGTGGTGCAGAACGCACTGCTTCTGGTCTCGAGCCTGGTGTTCTACGGCTGGTGGGACTGGCGTTTTCTGGGTCTGATCGTTGTCTCGACGCTGACGGACTACGTGTGCGGACTGTTGATCGACAGCCGACGTTCGGCAGCGAACGAGACGCTCACGGTTGCCGATTCGCCGTATCGGTTCACGCAGCGCGCGCGTCGCCGTCTGATGTGGCTGTCCGTCGGCGTTAACCTGGGTATTCTCGGTTTCTTCAAGTACTACGACTTCTTTGCCGCCAGCGCTGCTGAGGCGCTTGCCGCCCTCGGGCTGCCGGCGCAGCCGCGGCTGCTCAACGTCGTCCTGCCCGTCGGGATTTCCTTCTACACGTTTCAGACGCTCAGCTACACCATCGACATCTATCAGGGAAAGCTGCGCGCGACGCGCAATCTTCTCGATTTCGCCGTCTTCGTCACGTTCTTTCCGCAGCTTGTTGCAGGGCCCATCGTGCGGGCTGCGGACATGCTGCCGCAGATAGCCCGCCGTCGAACGCTCAGCGTCGCACAGACGTATGAAGGTTCTTACCTGATTCTATGGGGCCTGTTCAAGAAGGTTGTTATCGCTGATCCACTCAGCATGTTGGTCGACTACGCATTCGCGCCCGGCGCCGTCATTTCAGGTGGTACGATGCTGGTGGGCGTCTATGCGTTTGCCATTCAGATTTACTGTGACTTCTCCGGGTACTCAGACATCGCGCGCGGTTGTGCCAAGACGCTGGGTTTTGAACTCTGCCTCAACTTTGAACTTCCGTACCTGGCTACGAACCCGGTCGAGTTCTGGCGTCGATGGCACATCAGCCTGTCCACCTGGCTGCGCGATTACGTGTACATCCCGCTCGGCGGCAACCGATTCGGAACTCGGCGCACGTGTATCAACCTGATGCTCACGATGCTGCTGGGAGGACTGTGGCATGGCGCCGCGTGGACGTTTGTTCTATGGGGGTTCTATCAGGGGGCGCTTCTGATTGCCTACAAGCTGATGGCGCCTGCATGGGTGCGCCTGCGGCCGACGCTGCTGGTGCGCTATCCTCGAACGGGCGCCGTAATCGCCGGTGTTGCCTTCTTCCAGTTTGTCTGCTTTGGTTGGTTGATCTTCCGGGCCGAGTCGCTGGGTCACCTGGGAACCATGATCGCGACGATCGGTTCGCCGTGGCCGTGGTGGATGTTGTGCGGGGCCATGCGTGAGGCGACCGGCGTCTGGGCGTTGATCGCCATCACGCTGCCGCTTGTCGCGATTCAGACGGCGCAGTGGCGGCGGCGCGAGATGAACGCCCTGCTGCTGCAGCCGGCGTGGCTGCGCGGGGTGTGCTACGCAGGCATGATCTATGGAATCCTGCTGTTTGGAGGCCGCTTTGGCGGGGCATTTATCTACTTCCAGTTTTGAGCACGACGGCGTCGCCGCAATCCTCGCGACCGGCCGCTCGGCGCCGGCGCGGAGCCTCGCGGCGCGGTTCCGGCGCGTCAGAGTGGCCGCATGGGTGCCCACGGGTGCACTGGCGGCGTGCCTGCTGATCCTTGCGCTGCACCTGCTGGCGCGCCACGTCCTTGTGCCCACGCCGCGGGCGCGCGGCGCGTTGCGCGACATTTTCGTTGCCGCGGCCGGTGACGGCATGCCGGCGGTCGTGATTGCGGGTGACTCGCGGGCACGACTCATGCCGACGGATCCTATCGCGGACGTGCTGGCGCAACCTCACGAATCAGGCATCAACGTGGCAACGATTCACTGCGGCACGACCGTCATGCGTCTGTTGTTGCTCGAGATGGCGCCTCGCTGCGCGCCACGCCCGATCGTGCTCATGGGCGTCTCGGTGTGGAGCGTCAACGATGATAAGCGCTGGCTGCCCGGCGAGGGCGACGAGATCCTCTGGACGCTCCCATTCAGCGACCGAATGCGGATCGCGACCTTCTCGCAGGCACTCACCGCCGAGTTTGTCGCTGAGGGGCGGCTGTTCCAGACCATCAGCGACCGGTTTCATTTCGTCGCGCCGGCGCCGCCGGTGTGGGGGTCCAGGCTGGAGCGTCCGCGGACATTTCATGCGTTTGACCGTTCAACCCTCGATCAGCAGGCGCGCGGACTCGCCGGCTACTGGTATGGCGACGCCAACCTGGACGGCGTCCGGTGGCGACAGTTCGAGCTGAATATCGCGTTGCTCCAGGAGGCCGGGTTGCAGGTTGTACTGCTGGACCCGCCGCACCATCCCTGGTGGACCGAGCACGGCCGCGAGTTGGGCGTGGCTGACACGGATCGCGCGTTCCGGCAGCGCCTGGCCCAGTTCGGTGCCCGCGCTGGTGTCCCGGTTCTTTCGTACGACGACGAATGGCGGCACGGCCGGCCGGCGGACGAACTCTTCTACGACTTGATGCACCTGAATCCGACCGGATCCGCCCTCTTCTCCCAACGGGTAGCGGAAGACCTGAAGGCGCTGCTCGCGGATGGCAGCCTGGAGCCGCCGGGGACCACGCCTTCGCCTCGGGATACGCCGGTGCCGGGGAATTTCTCGACGGCTCGAGCAGAAAACGTCGGAGGATGACATCAGAATGTCCGAGTTCGCTGCTTCTACCATCGCGTCATCCCTGCCGGACAGCGAACTGCTGCGCCGGGAAGGCTCCGTTCCGGTCGCTGCGCTCCGACCGTCGCTGGTGGCCGCCGCGATGCGCGGTCAACGGCCTGTCGCCCTCGCTATCGCTGCCGTGCTTGCATTCGCGATCGGCGTGCGATTCGTTGACCTGGGCGGGCGGAGCATCTCGCACGACGAGGCGTGGCGGGCCAACTGGTCACTCGGCGACGATATGGGCAAGGCGCGGCGCATGCCTCCGCTTCAATACCTCGCCCATCGCTGGATCCAGCAGCTTGGCGGGCGCAACGAATGGGCGCTGCGGGCGCCCTATGCCCTGGCCGGCGTGGCTTGTTGCGTGGCGCTGACGGTTCTGGCGTGGCGGCTGTTCGATCCGCTGACGGCGTTGTGCGTGGCCTGCATCGCGGCCGGTCATCCGGCGCTGGCGCTCTACTCACGCTTCGTCAAGGTCTTCTCGCTCACGTCGATGGCCGCGGCCATTCTCATGCTGCTGGGTTATCGCGCCGTGTCAAACCCTGACCGACGATCGCTCGTCACGTTTACCATCGTCGCGGTGCCGTGCATTCTCATGTCCTTCGGCGCAGTCTTGATCGTCGCCGCGTGGGGGCTGTTGCTCGCGTGGACGATCGTCCGGTCTCGCCGCCGCCCGAAGCACGCCGGTTCCATCACTCCGGCCGTTGCTTTCGGCTGTGCCGCCGTCATCGGCGTCGTGGTTGCGTTCTGGTACGTGTGGCTGTCGGGCAGCACGCTCCTCGACACGGTCTACACGTACAACCGGGTAACCTTCAATCCCTGGCCCGCGGGCCACAGCCTGCCGGATCTGGCTCGGTGGTCGATGTCCGCCTGCTTCGGGGCGTATCGAT
This sequence comes from uncultured Phycisphaeraceae bacterium, assembly GCA_964648365.1. GTDB lineage: Bacteria > Planctomycetota > Phycisphaerae > UBA1845 > UBA1845 > SURF-32. The sequence goes on along the minus strand of CAZYLK010000195.1, from coordinate 6,480 downwards.
TCGTCATCGGCGCGGAGGACGTATGGGCGCCGCTGAAGTGGATCATCTGGACGGCTGCGACGGTCGCCATGCTCGCCGGCTGGTCCGAGGTCTGGCGGCGGGCACGGCCGCTGTGCGCTTTCGCGTTACTGCTGCTTGCTGTCGCGCTGGTCCTGGGGGCGAGCGGCTACTGGCCGTTGTCGTCGCAGCCGACGTCGATGTACCTCATACCGATCACGGTGGTTCTGATGGGCGGCGGACTGGCATGGCTGTATCGCCGCCTCGGGCGCTCCGTCGTCTTTGCATTCCTCCTCGCGTTGCTGACGCTGGTTCCCGCGGCGCGGGCGGCGCGCCGCTCCTGGCCGGGCGTTTCCCTTCCGGAGCACATCCGTCCCGTATTGGACTACGTCAGGGATCACAAGTCCGCGGCTGACGGAGTCTTTGTCTACTACTCCGACGAAGAGGCGTTTCGGTTCTATTGGCGCGACGCGACGACGCCCGTGCTGTTTCAGCCCGGCGACGACCGCGGACAACCCGAGGTGTTCGCAGAGCGATTCGAGTCCTTCGTTCGTGAGCACGGGCGCGCGTGGTTTGTGGCGGCGCATACCTGGCGAAACGAATTGGATGACTACCTGACGTCACTGCCGCCAACGCTGATATCGCGCGACGGCGTCGCCACGGCCTCGTCGATCGCGCGACTGTACGAGATTCAGGTGGAAACGGATGGGCATGACGTGCCGCGTCCGCGGCCCTGACCGCGCTGTTGCAGTCTGTCTCATAGTCGTCCGATAAGCCGATGTGGGCGACGTGACCCGAGACGCCTCTGTGCGCGAGGCGGCCACGCGCGCACGTGAGTTGCCGCTGGCACCAGTCACACGAAGCGCGCGCCTGCTGCGTCGGCGCTGGAGGACGATCGGATTGTGACAACCGTTGTGGTCGAGCCTAACGTCGGGCGAGGGGCCGCGGTGGTTCCCCCCCCCGGCCGCGAGGTCTGGGAGCGCCTCTGGCGTCACGTGCCGGACGATGCTCATGACGACGCGGCGCTGGATCGCGAGCGAACAAGCCGGCGGTGGGGGGCGATCGATGCCTGCCTGGAACAGACGTTCGGCGGCGCGGCTGGTCTGGATGTGGTCGAACTCGGTTCGGGTCGCGGCGATGCCGCGGTGCTGCTCGCCCGCGCGGGAGCCAGGGTGACGCTGGTGGACTATTGCGAGTCCGCGCTGGCGCTTGCGGAACGTCGGTTCGAGCGTCTCGGCCTGACGGCGGATTTCGTACTGGCCGACATGTGCGGTGATCTTTCGGAGCTGGCCGCGAAGTTCGACGTTGCGGTCTCTTATGGCGTGATCGAGCACTTCCGCGGGCCGTTGCGCACGCGCGTCATCGCCGCTCATCGGGCCGTGCTTCAACCGCGCGGACTGGCCATCATCAGCGTGCCCCATGCCTGGTGTCCGTCCTATCGACTGTGGAAGGTGGTGCTGGAGCTGCGCGGCTGGTGGCCGTACGGCATGGAGATTCCCTACACGCATCGCGAACTGCGGCGGCGTGCGCTGCACGCGGGGTTCGCGCGCGTGCGCACGACGGCGTTCGATTTCCGCTGGTCGATTCAGGAACACGTGATGAAGGGGCTGCTGCGCCGTCGCCGGACGCTGATCTGCGACGGCGCGTCGGCGCTTGACACATTGTGTGGCGCGACGCTGCTGGCGTTTGCATGGGCGGGGGGTGAACATTGAGCTTGCGTGGATCGATCTACTACAACGTCTGCCAGACCGCCGTCGGTCAAACACTCGCGCGGCGGGGCGCTCGCATCGCGCGCAGGCTGGGGATGCTGCGCAGCCCGTGCCTGGCGATCGACGCGCTGGAACTCGAGCACGACGCGGCCGCGGAACTGATGCGGCTGTGGCAGCGCATGCACTGGTCCAGCGCGGACGGCATGATGCCGCCAGAGCAGTTGCTTGCCGTCTATCGCAGCGCCGGCCGCGTCGACGTGAAAGGCAATGTCGTCGAACTCGGCTGCTGCACCGGGCTGACGACTTGCTACCTGGCCGCGGCGTGCCGGATGCGCCGCCACGGCCGCGTCTTCGCCGTCGATACGTTCGCCGGGACGCGAGAGGGGGGCGAGCGCTACGACGCCGTGCATCGCTACGGCGGAAGCACGCTGCCGGCGTTCCGCGAGAATATCCGCCGCGCGGGCCTGAACGAATGGGTGACGGCGGTCATCGGCGACACGGCCGAGTCCGTCAAGCACTATCCCGGCGGGCCGATCCGTGCGCTGCTCATCGATGCTGATCATTCGTATGAGGGCGTGCGTCGGAACTTCGACGCCTGGTCGACGTACGTGGCGCCCGGCGGCGTCGTCATCTTTCACGACTATCGAATGCCGGAGGCCGGTGTGGCGCGATTCGTGGACGAGGAACTCGCGCATAATCGTTCGTTCGAGTTGTCGCCGGGTGAAATCACGCCGAACGTCTTCGTGGCGACACGGCGGGCGACGGCGCCGAAGTCGCGCGCTCGTGCAGGCGTCGCTCCGGCGTCGATGTCGATCGCCAACCGTGACGAGCCCATCCGAACCGCACCGGCGGATGCAATCCGAACCGCACCAGCGGACGCAATCCGAACCGCGCCAGCGGACGCAATCCGAACCGTCCGCCAGGCGCGGGAGCGGCCGCTGTGAACCCGGCGCCCAACGACCGCGACGCCGCGTGGCACGGGCTTCCAGCCCGTGATTCCAACGAGCACGGCGCCACGTGGCACGGGCTTCCAGCCCGTGATCCCACCGGCTGGAAGCCGGTGCCACACGGCAACGGAGCCGCATTGCAGCGCTCGGATAAGGAAGCGGGCTCGCAGCTCCGCCTCGTCTTTCTCGTCAAACGTTTCCGCCCCGACATCGGCGGCGTTGAGAAATACGTCCAGGAACTGGCCCGCGCCCTGGTCGCGATCGGCCATCAGGTCAGCGTCGTCACTGGCGATCCGACGGCGTCGCGGCCGCGGCATGAGCGCCTCTGCTACGACGACGCCGCGCGGCGCCTGACGCTCGACGTACACCGCTTCCACAGCGCTCGATCGCCAGTGCGTGCGGCGTGGCAGATCGCGCGGCTGTATCCGCTGTTTCGCCGCGCCGATGTCGTCCACGTGTCCGACATCGAAATGCTGGAACTGTTCGCGCGTTCGGCGGGCCGGCTGATTCGCCCGCGGGTGCTGACGCTGACGCGGCACGGCATGAGCGGCCGCGACCCGGTCGAGCCGTCCGAACGCCGGCGCGCCGCGTGGGCGCGCTCGTACGTGGACGCGATGTTCGACGACGGCGCATTCATCGAGCGCCGCTACGGCGCCACGCCCGACGCCGTGCCCGACCCCGGCCTGCGTCCCACCGCCGACGAACTCGCGAGCACCGCCCAGCCCCCCCCCGACTCAGCCGCGTTCATCGGCCGCCTCGAACCCGACAGCGGCATCGAGAGCTACCTAAACGCCCTGTCAGAACTGCGGCAGCGGCACGGCATCACGCTGAGCCTCGACGTCTACGGCGACGGCTCGATGGCTGACACGCTCCGCCGTCGTGCCGAACGCGACGACCTGCCCGTCACCTGGCACGGCCGCGTCGCCGACGCCCAGGATCGCCTGCCCGACGCCTGCCTCGCCTTCGTCTCCGGCCGCATGGCCATCTTCGAGGCAATGGCCCGCCGCCGCCTGGTCGTGGCCGCCTACGTCGATCCGCTCAAACGCGACTACGTCTGCGGCGAGTGGTTCAGCCCGCTGATCGTCAAAGGTGCGACCGGTCGCGAGCTTGCCGACGAACTCGCCGCCTTCGTCCGCGCCGCCGCCCGCCGGCACGAATGGACCGACCGAGCCTTCACGGCCGTGCGCCGGCTGAGCTGGCGGGCGACGGCCGAAACGTACCTGGAGACGTGGACGCGGCTCGCGCGCCGATCGGCGGCGAGCCGGGTGTTGCACAGGCCGCAGCGTCAGGCCATTGCTACGTGACGGGGCGGCGCTCGGGAGCACGCTTGCGCCAACACGCACGACACCCAAGTAGTCTGGAGCCACCGATGGGCGACCCCGTCGTGGACGTGCGACATCCTATCGATTGATATCGCGATCCAAGCCGCGTAACGCCTCGATGATCGCATCGAAATCGGGCACATCGCCAAAGATCATCACCGTCATCTCACGGTAGTCCCGGCGCAATTCGGCCACTCGTGCTCCGGTGGGGATCAGCCGAAGGGTGCCGGGTCGGGCTGTGTCGTAGTGCGCCCATTTGGACGGATAGAATCTCTGCTTGAACGCCACGACATCAGCAAGCAGGCGGAAGTCTGAGAGCGCGGAGTCCCTGACGGGACTGCTCGCCAGTCTACACAGGTCGTAGTAGTGGCGCGAATATCGCGCTGGCATTGCGCTTTTACGGTGCGCTTGTTGATGGAGGATGGTGGTTTTCTCCCAAAACGTCCGCTCGGCGCTGATGGCCCTGACTTCACAATCCGGCTCGCTGAAGACGTCGGGGAACGTTTCGGCCGCGTAGGGACGAATGGCGTGCTGGCTCGATGGTATCCAGGACGCCAACGGACCGATTTCGAGTCGAACTTCCGGGCGCATGTACGCCTCGGAGAACGACGCTGGGTAGGCGACGTTGATCGCCTGTGGATCCTCTGGATCGACCGTCGCGACAACGGCCGGGCAGGCGGCGAACAGCCGTACCAGTTCAGGAGCAAAGGCATCCGCGATGTACGCCGCTGCCCGTTCGTTAAACCGCTTGTTGAACCGATCGCGTTTCGTCGCCGACTCAAACGGCGGATACGGATCTTCGAGACCCGCCCCGTAGCCCAGCAGGCGCCAGTCGAGCACGAGATCGACGTCTTCGGAGAACCGGTCGATCACGCCGAAGACCTTGGAAAGCGACGTTCCACCCTTGAACACGAGGTGGTTTCCAAGGACACGATCGGCGAACAGGTGTTGCAACACCCAGCAGACCCAGAAGTCCTTCTCCACTACGGCGGCGTTTATTGATCGCCTGGCGGCCGTTTCCAGGAACAGATCGCGCCGGTCGCGGGCGGGGAGATTGGCGACTCTATCCATCCTCGTCCTCCGCGCAGATCCGGCGCAGCGCCGCGTCAACCCAGTCCGTGACGATCTTCGTATCGGTGAGGACTTTCTGTCGCAGTTTCGGATCAAGCCACTTTCGGATTGCCGCGACCGTCCGCGCGTCGACGCGGTCAGCGCCCAGCGATTTCAACGCCGCAACGATCAACGCGCTTTCGCGATGGCGGAAGCCGGCCTCCTTGAGTGCCGTGTGCTGGAAGGTCAACTTCGTTCCGTTGACGTCGTACGACCGGTTCGGCCCATCGGAGCGATAGACGTACGCGGCCGGCACCTGCGTGGACAGGCCGAGCAGGTTCAGCGCGGCCGGGCCGCCGGGCTGTATGCGCCAGCCGAACTTCCTCGCCAGCGCCGCGGCCACCTGGTCGATGTCGGGGCTCAGGTCGGTCCCGAGCAAGTCGCTGTGGCGTGGACAATCGTAGACGCCTCGGATGACTCGGCGGATTTCGCCGCGACGGTGCAGGCGGTGGAGTCCGACGTCGATGGCCCCCCGGTTGGCCAGCCGCGCGAAGTCCCGCTGCGAAAACGTCCACCCCCGGCCGCGGGCTGCGATTCTCTTCAGGAGCTTGTCTTCCGTGGTTTCGAGCATGATCGCACCGGATATCTGTAAGAAAAACTATGCTATTTTTCTTACAAAGTCAAGCGATCGCGCGATGGTGACGCCGGCGGACCGACTCAGCGTGCAGTTATAGGACGAACCTTGGGAACCGAGCGACCCTGGCAGCGCACGCCACGGTTGTCCTCGGGCGGCCGGCACTCGGGTCGGTCGCGGGCGAACCCGGCCGCGCCACGGACTCACCGGGCGGGGCGGCCGGCCCTGCGACGACGGCGACAAGAAAAGCGCAACGGCGGTGACGCGCGCCGGCGGTAGAATACGTCTGACGGGGTGACCGCGGCGTGCCCGCACGCGGCCGGGCGCGCGGCACGCGTAGCGGCGTGACGCCAGGGGGCCTTGCGATGCCGCGATACAGGGCGATAGCAGTTGGAGCCCTTGCCGGAACAGTCGTAGGATGCATGCTGCTGCCGGTGGGGTTGCTGATATCCGACATGATCGGGTTCGAGCTCAGGGTTGGGAAAGGGAGCATGCTGGACTTGGCCTTGACCCTGATTATCCCGGCATTGCCCTTCATTTCCGCAGCCGCACTCGGGAGCGTCAGCGCATACGCCGCCAACAGGTTTGCCGTCAATCGAGCAACTGAGCCGCGATGCGACTTTTGCGGCTATAACCTGAGGGGGCTGCCGACGGGGCGATGCTGTCCGGAGTGCGGCCGATTCCGGGACGGGCGGATAAACAGAAATGGGAACTAATCGGTCGAAAAGACCGACGTGAACGCCGTGGCGCAAACGCTCAAGTACCGCTACGACGGCCAGGAGGTCATCGCGGAGACGGACGAAAGCAACGTGATGCAGCGG
>CAZYLK010000194.1:0-11137 GCA_964648365.1 uncultured Phycisphaeraceae bacterium | reverse complement strand
CCCCCCCACTCTTCCGACCCGGCGGGGCGGAGGCGCACGCCCGGTCGCCGGCGCATCATCGCGCACGTGTGCCCGACGCCGCCTCGTAGACCGTGGGCACGTGGCTCTTCGTGACACGGCCATCCTGGCCGTGGGCCGGCTCGCGCGAAGTTGAATCACGGGCAAGATGCCTGGCAAGATGCCCGTGCCACGCGCGCCACGCGCGCCGCCGCGATCATGCTTCAACCGCCGGCTTTCCGTGTCCGAACCGAACCCCCCGCGTCCAATCTGTGTCCAAACCGAACGCCCCACGCCCTGCCCCAGCGTCTGAACCGAAGTCCCCGCGTCAAATCCCAGCGTTCGAACCGAGCGCTCCGCGTAGGGGCTGCCCCGAAGCGGCCGCAACATGGCAGCCCCGGGCAACGCCCTGGGTGGAAGGCGCCGGACGGACCAAGCCCTGAAAGGGCGATACAAGCGCGCGAGACCATCGACCCCCCCGGCCTTGTGTCGCCCTTTCAGGGCTGACGATACCATGCCGCCCATCACCGACGATACCCTGCCGCCCATCACCCAGGGCGGCGCTGCGCTCTGCCCCGGGCTGCTATGTTCCGCCCCGTCGGGGCAACACTCGCGCAGCGGAAGATGCTGCGAAAAGCGGCTGAAGCTTCCGGCAGATTCGCGTAAGCTGAGGCTTCCGGCCGCATCGCGCAGGCTGAAGCCTGCGGCTCGGCGCCGTCACTTGCCAGCAGCATGCGACGACGGGGCGATGGGGCAGCGCTGGGGGGATGTGGCGGTGGGCAGCGATAGGGCCGGAAACGGCGCGAAGCGCTCGCATTTCGTACCTGCCGAACGTAGAATCGTGGGTCTGGGAGATTCGCGTTGATGATCCACGGTGTGATCCAGAATGGGACGATCCTGCCGCTCGATCCGATCCCGCAGGAGTGGAGCGAGGGGGTCGAGGTTGTGATTGAGGCCGCCCCGCGCGCCGCGGCCGATGAGCGCGCCCGGATCGAGCAGTGGTTCGCGGCGCTGGAGGCGCTGGGGCCGGCCCAGTACGAGCCGGGCGAGCGGGAGACGATCGAGCGCTTCATGTCTGACGCGGATCGCGACGCGAAGGAGTCGATGCGAAGGAGTTGGGCCCGCTTTGATGACGCTGTATCTGCTGGACACGAACCATCTGAGTGCGGCGATCAACCGTGATGCGGATTTGCGCACGAAGCTCCGGGACACGCGACTTCGCGGCGACCGGATCGGCACATGTGTGCCGGTCCTCTGCGAGTTGCAGGCCGGACTGACGCTGACCGCGCGCCGCGACCACAATCAGCGGCTTCTGCGCGAACTCCTGCGCGAGGTCCGCACCTGGCCCCTCGATCATCAGACCGCCCTGCGGTATGGCGAGCTTTATCACGAGCTGCGCCGATTGGGGCGGGCATTGTCTCAGGTCGACATCATGCTGGCGGCGCTCGCGCGACAGATGAACGCCACGCTCGTTTCGACGGATCGAGACTTCGAGGCCGTCTCCGCGGTTCGCGTGGAATGCTGGCTGCCCCGATAGGGCTCCCGTCGCTTCCGCGATTCTTATCAGGCCGTATCCGCGCCCGGCGAACCATCTGATTTACCCCCCGCCCGACCGCGATCAGCCGGTATCCGGGCGGAGTTCCATCTGCCTGACCTGGATGACTTTGTCGCAGATGGCCTGGAACAGTCTGTGGACGTCAACCTCTTCGCCGCACTCGATGCGTTTGGAGATCATCGTCTGCGGAAATACTCTGATGGACGTCCCTTCGAGTACCAGCGCCGGCGACCGGCCCTGTTCGTCGTCCACGGCCATCCACTTCATCGAGAGGTGCTGGGCGAGCGCGTCACCGAACGTCACGCCCAGCGACTGCAGTTTGACCTGCTCCGTCCGCTCGATCCATCCGGCTTTGAGGATCACATCGAGCAAATGGAGCTTGCCTGCGACCGTATCGTATTCATGCTGCGCGTCCGGCACGTAGTGGTCGCGGACCCACTTGCGCTTCGCCGATACGTCGCGGGCGTCGTCCTCGTTGAATTCCTCGATTGTCTGGTCCAATCAGACTGCTCCATTCTGACGGGGCCGGGCGCACCTGTCATGCATGGTTGACGCCTGACGGCTCGCGCGATGGTACGCGGGCGCAGCCGCGTCAGCCAGCCTCGCGGGCACCCCGGCCGTCGCACCGGCCGGATGAGATCGCCGCCTGTCCGCGCATCCCCGTGACGGGGATCGCTGCGGGTGATACGATCGATACGAAGGAGTGCAGCAGGCGTCAGGAATTTCGGGCGACGGCGCCGGCGCGGCCGGCTCGCGCCGCGACGGGCCGTGCGGGTGCGGTGGAGGCTGATGGATGCAGGGGACACTCATTATCGCAGTACTGAGCATCAGGGGCAGCTATTCGAGAAACGTCGAGGAGCCCGTTGGCGAGGGTGACATTCCCGATACGCTCCAGTGGTGGATTTCCAGCGAGCGTGCATGGCGGATCCGCACGTACGCGCTCGATCACGACATTCACACGCACGCCATCGCCCGCGGCGGCCGGGAAGTAATCCAAACCGCACTTGCCGACACGCTCAAACACTACGGCGACGTCGTCTACGTTCAATACGTCGTAGAGTTTCAGGACTGCACCGATGCAGACGAGGTCAGACGGGTCTTCGAGCAGGCGCGGCTAGCCCCCCGGCTGGAAGTCGCTGCCGGCCGATTCGCATTCTGGAAGCCCGACGATGCGCGATATCGTACACAGTCGGCCCCGACATGAGGTGCGGCCGTCGTCGACCTTCCGGCTCTGCGTCCTTCGCGACCGCCGCGGTGGGCTTCCGGCTCACCACGGCGTCGGCTGATCCGTGCCTGCGCCGGGGCCCAGCAGCACGGCATTGAGCAGGAGGCGGGCGGTGGCTTCGGTGGCGCCGCGGAAGGCGGGTTCGCCGTTGAAGAGGATGATCTGGCCGCGGCCGACGCGCTCGACGGTGACCCAGGCGGTGTCGGCCAGGCGCTGGCGGGCTTCGGGCCAGAGCAGCCCGGCCAGCCGCAGCCCATCGGCCGGAGCGAGGCGGACGGGCGTTTCGATCGGATGCTTCGACATCAGCGCCACGTCGCCGGAAACGAGCACGGGCAGGATCGACTCTTCCCCCCCGTCGACGCCGAACGTCAGCCAGTGTTTCGTGTTGATTTCGCCGGCTACGAAAACGCCGCTGGGGCTGAAGCGGCGCTGCCAGCCGTCGAGGCGCTTGCGTTCGTCGAGATCGTCGGGCCAGGGTTTCTTTTGGTCGTCGTCAGCGGCAGGCGGCTTGGCGGAGGCGGCGTCGCTTCCGGGTGGGGGCATGGCAGACGCGGGCGGTTGGGCAGCGGCATTGGTGGGCGAAGCCAGCGTGACGGATGGCGGCGCAGATGTGCCTGATGCTGGCGCGGGTGAGCCGGATGGCGGCGCAGGTGCGGCACCGGAAGCGTCCGTCCGTGAAGGCGACTCCGCGCGGGCTGAAGCCCGCGGCTCGGTGGATAGCCTGGCAGCGGCAACCTCCATCGGCGGCGAATTGCGCCGCTGCCACACATCCGCCGGGTCGATCTTCACGTCGCGGGCGCTGCGCTCGCGCGCCAGGGCTTCCGCGTACTCGTCGAGTTTGTCGAGCACGTCGCGTTTGAGCCGGACTTCGGACAGTTTCCGCGAGGCGTCCGCGACGAACGCGGCCGCGCCGCTGGTGGCGATGAGCGTCCCGCCGCTGCTGATCCAGTCCTTCAACTGTGAAACGCCCTCGTCGCCCAGCACCGCCGCCAGGCCGTCCGGCGAGGCGTCCGGCAGGATGAGCACGTTGTACTTGCGCAGGTCGATCCCGCTGATGTGCTGCACATTGAGCGGCGACGTGCGCAGGCCGACGCGGGCGTCGAGCAGGTGCCAGATCGCGCCGAACGACGTCGTCGAAACGGGCCATTGCGAGGCAATCGCGACGCGCGGCTCGTGCAGCAGCACGAACCGCCCCCCCCCGAGATCCGGGCCGCCGTCCGAAAGCCCCGTCCCCACGGCGAGCGCCTCGACGTGCCGATCCCGGAGCGCTTCTTCGAGCCGGGCGGACGTGTCCTCCGGGTTTTCCGCCCTGCGAAGCAGAATCGTCCCGGGTCCGTACGAAACGCCCTCCAGCGTGAAGGGATCGAGCGCCACCCGCGGTTTCAGCCCGCCGGCGAGCAGTTCTCCGACGACGGACAGGACGCGCACGTCCGCGCCGCGGAGCAGATAGCCGTAGCTCGACGTTTTGAGGTCCGGCGCGTGCGCGCCACGCTCAAACTCGCGTCCGCGGTCGCCTCTTCCGCTGTGCGACACGGCGCTTTGAAGTGTCGGCGCGACGTCCACCCAATACACCGGCAGGTTGAACGCCATCCCCACGTTCCACGCCGTCACGTCATACAGCATGGTGTCCTCGTCGTTTTCGGTGCGCTCGCGCTCCTCGCGCACGAAGGCGTCAGTCATGCGGGGGTCGAAGTCGAGCATGGCGTGGACCCACAGGTTTGACGGCTGGCGTTCGCGAATGACGAGCGTTCCGGCGGGCAGCGTCAGCGCGTCGCGGCCGCGCCCGTCGCGTGACACGGCTTTGGAGACTTCTACGGGGAGCTTCGACACGGCGTATTCAATGCCGTGACAACTGAGCACGTCTTCGAGCCGTCGCAGCGCGGAGGGGGCGGCGTCGCCGGAGATGACGAACGCTCCCTGGTTGTCCGGCGTGTCCGCCAGAGCGCGGCGATGGAACTCATAGAAGTCGCGCAGGATGGCCGCCCGGTTCGCCCGCAGCGTCTCAAGATTGGCCAGGCTGCTGATCAGATGTTGCGTGACCGTCTGCGGATAAGTGAGCGTGTTGCCGGCGGGTTGTCGCACGAGCGTGGTATCCACGCCGGCCGCTTCATAGAGCAAACCGATGCCGCCATTGAGGCTCGCCCACGCATTCGTATAACCTGGGTACCACTCTTCATACCATTCCTGCGTGTAATAGCTCCAGCCGCGGGCGTCGAAGACCTTCGCCTGGTCCGCGCCGAACCGCCGCCGCCAGTTCAGCGTGTGGTCCGGCAGGAGCGGGTTGATCGGCTGTCGCGGCGGGTCGAACAGGTAGGTTTCCAGCCCGCCCATCTCGTGTGAATCGACCAGCAGGTGCGGGCGCCAATGGCCGATCGCGACCACCCGCCCGCGCGTCTCCGGCTGCGTGAGCATGAGCCAGTCGCGGTTCATGTCGAACAGGTAATGGTTGCCGCGCCCCGCCGACCAAAGCCCCGCGTGCTGCATCGACTGATAGTCCGGGTTCGGCGTGGCGCCTTGAAGCTGTTCAAGCTGACCCAGATACCGTTCGCGGCCGTCGGGGTTCATCAGCGGATCGATGTGGATCACCAGTTCGTCGAGCAGACGCAGCGTGGCACGGTCTTCCAGTCCGTGTGTGCCGTCGTGTGTGGCACGGCCTTCCAGGCCGTGAGCATCGTCTTGCGTGGCACGGCCTTCCAGGCCGTGAGCATCGTCTTGCGTGGCACGGCCTTCCAGGCCGTGAGCATCTCGCGTGGCACGGCCTTCCAGGCCGTGAACCGTGCCGCCAACGGCCAACTCATACGCCAAATGCATCGCCGCATCCGTGCTGGCCAGTTCATCGCCATGAATCGAATAAGCCATCCAGGCGATGCCGGGCAGCGTCTCCATGATGCGCTCAGCCTCGGCCCCGGCCGCGATCGGGTCGTCTCCAAGCGTCCGCGGGTCGGCCAGTCGGGCGTTGTCGTCCTTGATACGGCTGAGCCGGGCGTGGTTGGCCTCGCTGGTGATCGTGAGATAACAGAGGTCGCGGCCTTCGTACGATCTTGCGTATCTCGTGAGCGTCACCCGCGGAGAAGCCTCCGCGAGCGCCTCCAGGTACCGCATCAGCGCGTCATACCTGACCGCCTTGCTGCCAAACGACCCACCCAGATACGACTCCGGTGACGGCACGGCCGATTGTGCCGACTGCGAGCCGGACTTTGCCGGCAGCGGATCAGACGCCCCCGCAAGTCGCGGCCACGCCACCACGAACATCAGCGCGGCGCAGGCGTAGGACATGGCAATGGACCGTCGTCGCCGCGAAGTGCCACCGTCGTCGGGCCGCCCGAGTGCCGCCGGCGCCGACCTCGGACCGCCCGGCACCCGCCCGGCGGCGGTGGAGCACGGCGCTGCGGACCCGTTCAAGCATCGCCGCGAGACGGACCCGCGTGCGCCGTTCAGGCGACGGAACACCGGCTCGATCGCAGGTGAGAACGCTGAATAAGGACGCTTAAGCGGGTTCACTGACAAGGCGGCACTCCTGCGCATGGAGTCTGAGTTCGATGGTCCGGACGGATCGAGGCCGACCCATTGTCGCGGCCACTCGTCGCGGCCGTCAATTTCGGCGGCGTAACTTTCGATCGAGGCGGCGTGCCGGCCGCGGCGGAACCGGGTCCACGGTTCAGATTGAGCAAATTCCTCCGCGGCGCCGACTGACGCCGCTGGCCAACCCCGGCCCATCGGGCGATACTGACAACAGATGGACATGGTCGTCACTGAGAACCTGAGCAAGTCCTTCCCCACGCCGGAGGGGCCGGACAAGTACGCCGTCCGGGATCTGAACCTGCGGATCGCCGAAGGCGAGATTTACGGCCTGCTGGGCCCGAACGGGGCCGGCAAGACCACCACGCTGCGGATGCTCAGCGGGCTGGTCACACCCACAGGCGGGTCCGCCCGGCTGGCGGGGTTTGACGTGGCGACGCAGCCTTTCGACGTAAAGCGCGTGCTCGGCTTCCTGACGGCCAACACCGGCCTGTATCAGCGGCTGTCTCCGCGCGAACTGCTGACCTACTTCGGCGAACTCCACCTGATGACCCGCGCCCAGGCACGCCGGCGGGCCGAAGAGATCATCGCCTGGCTCGACATGGCCGAGTTCGCCGACCTGCGCTGCGGCAGCCTGTCCACCGGTCAGCGCCAGCGGGTCAACATCGGCCGCGTGCTGGTCGCCGATCCGCCGATCCTGATCATGGACGAACCCACGCTCGGCCTCGACGTACTCAGTAACCGGACGATCCTGGAGTTCATCCGCCGCGCCGGGGAGAGCGGCAAGACGATTATCGTGTCGACGCACTACCTCGACGAGGCGGAATCGCTGTGCGACCGGATAGGCCTGCTGCACCGCGGGTCGATCGTGGCCGAAGGCTCGCTCGATGAGCTGCGCGAGAAGACCGGCAAACGGCGGTTGAGTTCCATCTTCCTCGACCTGGTGGATGACGCGCCCCCGCCGCCCATTGTCCAGGCCTCGATGCCCACCGCCCCGGCCGGAGCGTAAGATCGCATGAGCTTCCAGCACCGCGTACGCACCGTCTACGTCAAGGAACTGGTCGACATCCTGCGCGACCGGCGGACACTGATCGCCATGATCGTGGTGCCGATCGTGCTTTACCCGCTGCTGATGATCGGGTCGCTTCAGGCCATCGCCATCCAGAGCGAGCAGCTTGGGGCGGAACAGGTCGTCGTCGGCGTGCTCAACGTCGAGGCACGGGATGAACTGCAACGACTGGTCAACGAAGACGCGCACTACATCGAACGATTGAAAGCGGAAGCACCCGACGAAGCGGAGGAGCTTCGTCCCGGGCTGGGCGAATCCCTGCGGGCCCGGCCTTATGACTCGGTCGAGGCGCTGAGGGCCGCCGTGCAGGACCGTTCGATTCAGGTCGGTCTTGTGTTCGAGAACCCCGTGACCTACGACGAACGCGTCTCTAACGCCATCACGCCCTACTATGACAAGGAGGACATTCGCAGCGTCTCCGCCTACATGCGCTTCCGGGCGATGATCGACCGAGCCAACGAACGTCTGCGCACGCACCGGCTGGAGGAGCGCAACCTGCCCGTCACGCTCACGCATCCGTTCCGGTTGTCGCCGGTCGATCTGTCCTCGCCGCCGTCGGTGCTGGGCCAGATCCTGCCGCTGATTCTCGTACTGATGACGATCACCGGCGCCATCTACCCGGCCATCGACCTGACGGCCGGCGAGCGCGAACGCGGCACGCTCGAGACCCTGATGGTCTGTCCGGTGCCCATCATCGACCTGATTTCCGGCAAGTTCCTCGTGGTCACGACGATCGCCGTCATGGGTGCGGCGTTGAATCTCGCGAGCGTATGCCTGACGGTCTACTTCGGCGGGTTGAACGCCGTCGTGGCCGGGGGCGGCGGGCTGCCGCTCGGCAAGCTGCTGCTGATCCTGCTGTGCCTGATACCGTTCGCCGTGCTCATGTCCGCCATCATGCTGGCCGTGTGCAGCTACGCCCGCACGTTCAAGGAGGCGCAGAACTACGTCACGCCGGTCATCCTGGCCGTGCTGATCCCCGGCGGCATCGCCGCCATGCCCTTCACCCGCCTTGAGGGGACCATGCAACTGGTCCCGGTGGGTAACATGGTGCTGCTGGCCCGCGAACTGCTCCTGGGCGCGCACGTTCCCGTCGTGGTGATCGTAACGGTCGTGCTTTCGACGACCGTATACGCGGCCGCCGCGGTGGCGGTTGCGGCCAAGGTGTTCGGCAAGGAAAGCGTCGTCTTTGCAGATTCCGCGTCCTGGCGGACCACCTTCGACCGGCGACTGATCAAGCCCGCCCCGCGCCCGTCGTTTACGATGGCGTTTCTTCTTGTGGCGCTCCTCTACCCGACCTGGTTTTTTGTCCAAAGCGCCCTGGGGCAGCAGGCCGGAGGCGACATGACGGTCGTGCTTCGGGGCACCGCGCTGTGTATGCCCGTTTTCTTTCTGCTTACGCCTTACGCGGTCGCGCGGTACTGGAAGGTGGACTTACGCGGAGCGTTTCGGCTGAGCCCGCCGCTGCTGCGCTTCGGGCTTGCGGCCGTACTCATTGGAATCTCGGGGTGGGTTCCCGCCGGGCTGCTGGGCGAGGCGATGACGTGGGTGACAGGCTCGTCGGAGGTTGTCGCGGAAGCGCAGCGCGCCATCACAGAAGCGCTCGGGGCGATGCCGATGTGGCAGATCCTCCTCGTATTTGCCGTCGTACCGGCGATCTGCGAGGAGTTCATCTTCCGCGGGTTCCTTCTGAGCGGCCTGGCCAACGTCGCGCGAAAGTGGCCGGCGATTCTCACCTGCGCCGTGATCTTCGGCATGTTCCACTACGACCTGTTCCGCATCCCGATCACGGCCACCCTGGGCGTCGTGCTGGGCCTGCTCGCGTGGCAGTCGCGATCGGTCTGGCCGGCCGTCCTCGCACACATGCTGCACAATGGCGTCAGTTGCACCGTTCAGGTCAGCGCGTCGCTGCAGGAAGCGCTGGGCATCGTCAAGGACGCCCAGACGGGTGAGCCGAACGTACCGCTCGAAGTCCTCGTGATCGGATGCGTCGTTTTCGCCGCGGGCGTTGCGCTGGCCTGGTGGCCGGCGACGGACCCCGCGCGCACCGCGCACGGGGCCGACGTGCTCGGCGTTCGGGGACCGGTCACGGAGTCGTAGCCGGGCCCTTGGTTGCTACTGCACCGGCGGATCGAGCGACTTGCCGTCCGCGATCCAGACGCTCGTTGCGACCATGGTGTACGCCTGCTGCGGACCGACGATCTTCTCGACTTCCTCCTTCGGCTTGCCGGCTTCCTCCGCGTAGTGTCGCGCCAGATCCTGCGGAATCAGACCGGGCTTGACCACGCCGCGGGCATAGGCCATCCGGCCGGCGGCGTTGCGCGGAACGAGGAAGCCTTCGGTGCATTGCTCGCTGGCGGTGAAGCGAACACGAACCTCGTGGCGCTCGTCGGCCAGCATCATCCAGCAGCCGCGGTTCTGGCACACCTCCGATATCTTCGCCGACACCCACAGCGGCGACTCATCCCCCTTGTCCGCGTGCGCCACGGCGCTGGCGAGCGAGACGGAACCCTCCGGTTCCGTCGGGGCGCCGTAGGTCGCGTACGTGTCCATCCGCTGTGTGGACTGGCAGCCCCACGTCAGGGCGCTGAGCGCCACAACCGCCAGGAATCGCTTCAACATCTCTGACCTCCCTTACGAACAGATCGTGCATCGACGCCACGGGTACAGGTGACGCAAGAGTCCCGTGCCGGACGATGCGGTGGTGCGTCGAGTATCCACCCGCCGCGACGCCCTCGCAAGCTCCGCCGCGCGCCGGGATCGGACGTCGCCCGCCTGCGCGATCGCACCGCCGCACTGCGCTCACGGGCAGGATGCCCGCGCCGCGCGCCGCCCGCTCGACGGGCGCAGCCGATCCGACAACTTGGTACGCAGGGAGCGTCCCGCACGCCTTCCAGCACCGTCGAACGGCGGTATAGTTCCGGCAACGACGCTCCGCCTGTCGGCATCCGAACGGAATCGGTGTCCCCCGGCGGTTCACACGCGAGCGCTGCCGCCATGAACTGCGAATCCAGCACAGACCCCTGCCAGATGCCGGCTGTCGGCCGCGGCGATGAGCCGTTTCGCCAGGCCAACGGTCCGCGGCGACTCGTCCTCGCGTCCGTAAGCCCGAGACGCGCTCAACTGATGCGCGAGCATGGATACGTGTTTGATCTTGCGGCCCCCACGGTCGACGAACCCGCCCACGCGGGCGTCGGCGTCCCCCCTGCCCACGTGGCCGAGGCGCTCAGCTATTTCAAGGCCCGAAGCGTGGCTCAGCCGCCGTTCGACGGACTGGTGATCGCGGCTGACACCATCGCGGCGGCTGGCGGGGACGTCTTCGGCAAGCCCGAAGACCGCGACGACGCCCGACGCATTCTCTCGCGCCTGGCCGGCGCCGAGCATGAGGTGATTACCGGCGTCACCGTTCTGGACGCACTCTCCGGCCGGCGGGACATCCGCCACGACGTCACCCGGATCGTCATGCGGGCGCTCAGCGACGCGGAGATGGAGGAGTATCTCGACTCGGGCGAATGGGAAGGCAAGGCGGGCGCTTACGGAATACAGGACCACGGCGACCGTTTCGTGGAGCGTGTCGAGGGCAGTTTTACCAACGTCGTCGGCCTGCCGATGGAGCTGCTCGGCCGGATGCTGTCGGAATTCGACGGCCTGCCGCTGGCGTCAAGCCGGTCCGGCTAGACCGGGCGAAACGGGTGCGTGACAGACCCGGCAGGCACGCTCGAACGTGGCATGGCCTTGCAGGCCGTGATTCGGAGGGTGGCAGGCCCTTGCCTCT
>CAZYLK010000193.1:0-11182 GCA_964648365.1 uncultured Phycisphaeraceae bacterium | reverse complement strand
CAGACGCATTCGGACGTGGCGCCGTCCGGCCAGGCGAGCAGGAGCTTGGTGGTGCCGTCGGGCGCCTCCCGGCGGGCGATGACGCGAGACCGATAAAGGGGCATCTCGCCCTCCAGCCGCGTCCGCAGCCCCTTCGGCAGGTTGGTCATCGCTTCGTACGCCTCGGCGCCACGCCGATAGACCCAGTCGAGCAACTGCGTGCCGCGATAGGCCGGTTCGCCCCAGCCGGCGAGAAGCGTCGTGAGGCGATCGGGCGTCTGGTCGAACAGGCCGGGCTGATCCGGCAGCGTGCCCAGTGGCAGTGAAACGTCGTGCATCCGCTCATTATATGGCGACGCGGCCGCTCCGCCCGCCGATCGCGGAGCGACCCTGCACTCCGGCGACAGGGGCGCCACTTCGGCCAATGGCACCCGGATGGTGCTTGCGAGTTGCACGGATTGCCGCGAAGCGGGTGCGCAGACGTGAAAAAGGGCAGGCAGGGAAGAATCGGTGGTTACGGACGCGGGCGTCGCGCTGGCAGCCGCAATGCGCTGACCCGCCGGCGCACATTCGGTGTTGAACCCGGCATCGCGGCCGCCGTACATTAGTGCAGCGACCGGGCGCGCGCCGGCGACGACCTGTCGCGACAATCCGTATCCCACCATGACGGGAGTCGGACCATGATCAGGCACAAAGAGAGCAGGCGGCAGAAGAAGCGGCGTGTCCTGCGCCGGGCCATCGAAATCGTGTTCCTGACGCTGGTCGCGTTCATCATCGGCGCGGCTCTGGCCGGCTGCCCGTCCGCGATGGAGCCGGCTGAGAACGAAGTCTTGATGAGCGGGATGGCGTTCGTGCCCGCCACCATCACCATACAGACCGGTCAGACGGTGACCTGGCGGAACGACGACCTCGTCGCCCATACGGCCACGTCCGGAAGCCCCGAAGACGCACAGGTCGGCCTTGCGTTTCGGTCCGGGCCGATGTCGCCCGGCGGGATTTTCCGCCACCGGTTCGACGAGGCGGGTACGTTTACCTACTTCTGCGAGTTACACCCGGCGACCATGCGGGGCGCCCGCGTGATCGTCGAGGCCCCGTGAGTTGCCAAACCCGGCCGCGGCCGTTCCAATGCCTCCACTCAGGGAGGCACATATGCCGGACCGGCCGACGCAGACACCCACCCCGCCGGACAGAACCGGATCCGCTCCAGACGAGCGACCGCCCCGGTACACGTTTGACCGCGTCGTGCGCATGACGCTGACCGCCGCCGGGGCGGTCGCGCTGTTCATGCTGATCCGATACCTGTCGGACGTACTCGTGCCCTTCGCGGCCGCGGCCGTGCTCGCCTACCTGCTCAATCCGCTGGTCAACGCTTTCGAGGCCAGGCTGAACCGCCGCTGGGCCGCGGTGGCGATTACGCTCGGCGGCGGCATGATCGTCGGCGTATCACTGGCGATCATTGTCGCAGCGATTTCTCTGCGGCAATACCAGCAGTTCTCCGATTCGCTGGCGCGATGGAAAGATACGTTTCAGGCGGCAGCCGCCGAGGTTCATTCCATCGGCCAGGTGGTGATGAAGCCTGCCGACGCGGCTTCGCCGACCGAGCCGGCGCCCCTGCCTCAGCCTGACGCGGCGGGCGAGCCGGAATCCGTGGATCCCGCGCCGGAGGCACCATCCGAGGAACGGGACAAGTCCTTCTCAGGCTGGCGCGAACTCCCCGACGCCTGGACGGAGTTCCGGACCTCCGCCGACACGCGGACGCCTACCGAGCGCGTGACGGCGTTGATGGGCCGACTGGATGGCACGCTGCTGGGCCGCGGCCTGCGGAGCCTGGCTGAGCGCGAGGACTACGATCAGATTGCGGTGGATCTCGCCCGACGCGTGCTGCGTGGCGGGTGGAACGTCGTGTCCGCGGGCGTGGATACCATGCTGGGGCTGACCGTGCTGGTCGTGGTGGCGCTGTACCTCTGGTTTCTGCTGCTGGACTACCCGCATTATTCCCGCAACGCCCGCGAGTTCATTCCGCCGCAGTACCGCTCCGCGCTGTTGGAGTTTGCGCACGAGTTTGAACGGGTGATGCGACGTTACTTCCGCGGCCAGGCCGTCGTGGCCATGATGGTCGGCGTCCTCTTCATGGTCGGCTTTTCGATTATCGGGCTTCCGCTGGCGGTGCCGTTCGGGATGTTCGTCGGGCTGCTCAACATGGTCCCCTACCTTCAGGCGGTGGCCATCGTGCCCGGCGGCATGTTGGCCGTCATGCGGGCGGTCGAGCATGACGGCAGTCTTTTCTGGTCGGTGGCGCTCGTGCTCATCGTCTTTGCCGTGGCCCAGTTGATTCAGGATGCGTTTTTGACGCCACGGATCATGTCGGATGCGACCGGCCTGCGTCCGGTGGCGATTCTGCTCGGCGTCTTCATCTGGGGCAAGCTGCTCGGGTTCCTCGGGCTGCTGCTGGCAATCCCGCTGACCTGCGTCGGCATCGCGTATTACCGCCGCCTCGTGCTCAAACACGCCCCGGAATCAACGACGCTTCCGGCGGGATAGGCACACGGCGACTGGCCGCGGGTCCAACAAGACGCTACAACTCCATCGAATCGCGGCGCCTGGTCGATCGTTTAGGCTTACGGCCGTTGCTTGCGGCCGACCGTGCCGATTTCCCTCTGGACCGTGCAGGACTTTGGATATGGCTTACTCCAGACTTCTCGGACTCTTCCTGATCGCCGTTCTGCCGCTGACGGCCCGCGGCCAGTTCGGCAGCCCGCCCACGCTGAAAGTCGGCGACATGGCGCCCGCGCTGACGATCGCAGACTGGGTGAAGGGGGAACCCGTCGACATTGCCGCGGGGAAGGGAAAAAACGTGTTCGTCGTCGAGTTCTGGGCGACTTGGTGCGGGCCCTGCCAGTACTCCATTCCTGAACTGACTGAATTGCAGAAGGTCTACGGGAACAAGGGTCTGAAAGTCATCGGCGTCACCTCGCCGGACCTTCGCGGCAACACGCTCAAGGCGGTGAAGCGTTACGTCGAGGACCGCAACGACCAGATGGGCTACACCATCGCCTTCGACGATCAGACCAAGACCAACGACGCCTGGATGGCGGCCGCGAACCAGTATGGCATTCCCACCGCCTTCATCGTGGACCGCGCCGGCAAGATCGCCTGGATCGGCCCGCCGTTGATGCCTGAGTTCACCGAGATCGTCGGGCAGGTCGTCGAGAACGTCTTCGACCCCGCCCGGCAGGAGCGCATCCGCGGCATGTCCGAAGCGCTGGTCGAGAAGGCCCGCGGCGGCGACCTGCGCGGCGCCATCGGCGTCGCCGGCGAAATCCTCGACCTCGATCCCGGCTATCAGTGGGCGCTGCAGGCGGTCTACGAACTGCACGTCGATCAGTTGAACGACATCGCAGGCTTGCGCACGTGGTCGGCGGCCTTCATCGAGAAGCACCGCGGCAACAGCCGCGCCATGCAGCGCCTGGCGATGCAGCTCATGGGCACCGGCGTCCTGCCCAACCGCATGCCGCAACTCGCCCTCGACGCCGCCCGCGCCGCCTACGAGGCCGGCGAGAAGAAAGACGCCGAGGCGGCGGCCGTCTACGCCCGAGCACTGTATCAGGTCGGCGCGGTCGACGCAGCCATCAAGATCCAGGAAGCCGCTGTCGCCGGTGCCAGCGAGGCCATGGCCGAAGACTTCAAGGCACTCCTCGAGTTCTACCAGGCGTGCAAGAAGGCCAAGGACGCAGCCGCGACGCCGTAAGCGGCGTTGGGCTTGCGACATGGGGAGAACTGATGACGTGGATAGAGGAGCGGGAGCGCGGCCGGACGACCTCCTGACAGCGCTGGCGTTTGACGAGTCGCCGACTTTTCTGCGTGCCGGGCACCGGTCATTGCTGACGGCGCCGGGTTTCGGACATGTGTTTCGGCGCGCCGCCCGCCCGGCCACCGGTGACCGACCAGGACCGGGCTTGGTCGGCGTCTACACGCTCCGCTCGGCGAGCGCCACCGCGAGCACTCCCCCCATTCCCGTGCTGTACGTGTGCAGATGCGATTCGGGCGAGACCGCCGACAAGATTCACCGCCTCGTCTGGAATCAGAACGTCGTTCCGTTCGTGTTGGTGGCCACCCCGGAGGACTACCGACTCTACTCCGGGTTTGACTATAAGGCGCGGTCGAAGCAGCGTGCCGCGAACCTGCTGCGTGCGTTCAACAGTGCCTCCGACGTGGCGGACGCCGGCTTTCATGCCGACGCCATCAACGACGGCGAGGTCTGGCGTCAGTGGGGCGCACACGTTCGCCCCGAGAAGCGCGTCGACTGGACACTGCTGGACAACCTCGAAGAGCTGGGTGAGCGGCTGCAAGCCAACGGCCTGTCGATGGAATCCGCCCACGCACTGATCGGCAAGTACGTCTTTCTCCACTACTTGCGCGATCGGGACATCCTCTCGCAGAGAAAGTTGGACGCATGGGCCATCAAGCGCGAAGCCGTGTTCGGGCGCGACGCGTCCCTGACCGGCTTGCGGTCAGTCGTCAAGCGTCTTGACGACTGGCTCAACGGCAGCGTGTTCCCGCTCCGGCTGAGCGGGAAGGGCGCCCCGGACACTGAGCATATTCGCATGGTGGCGGCGACGTTCGCCGGCGACGAACCGAAATCAGAGGGCGGCTGGCAACTTCACCTGGACTTCAAGGCGTACGACTTTTCGTACATCCCCATCGAGACGCTGTCGGTCGTCTACGAGCAGTTCCTGCACGCGCCATCGGGCGACGCTCGCTCCCGCGGTCGCGAAGCAGGTGCGTATTACACGCCCATCGCCGTTGTCAACTTCATGCTGGCGGAGATCGAAGACCGGCATCCGCTGACCGACAAGGCGAGAATTCTTGATCCTTCGTGCGGCTCTGGCGCGTTTCTTGTCCAGTGCTACCGCCGGCTGATCGAAAGGGCGCATGCGTCGGCGAAGCGGAAGCTCCGGCCCGTCGAATTGAGAACGCTGCTCACGCGGAGCATCTTCGGCATCGACCGCGACCCGGAAGCGTGCAGCGTTACGGAGTTGTCACTGATCCTGACGCTTCTGGACTATTGCGACCCACCGGATCTGGAAAACGGCAGCCGATTCAAACTCCCAACGCTGCGGGGCTCGAACGTACTGGCTGAGAATTTTTTCTCCACCGATCCGGACGCGTTTGCCGGACTGGGCGGCCACGGATTCGACTGGGTTGTAGGCAATCCGCCATGGAAGAAACTCAATCCCCACAGGCTCAGCGACGACGACAAGCCCGCCTGGGACTGGATGCAGCGGTCGAAGAAACAGGACATGCCCGTCGGCGGCAACCAGGTGGCGCAGGCCTTCGCCTGGGAAGTCTCGCGGTATCTTGCGGACGGTGGGCACGTCGCGCTGCTCATGCCCGCCATGATGTTGTTCGAAGATCCGTCGGGGGCTTTCCGCACGGCGTTCTTTAGTCGCAACCAAGTCCATTCGGTCGCGAACTTTGCCAACCTGGCGGAAGTGCTCTTCGCGGGGCGCTCGCGCGTTCCCGCGGCTGCTATGTTCTACACGCCGCGCGGCAAGGACGCTGAAGGACCATCGTCCGACGAGTACATCGCGGTCTGTTCGCCTCTGGTCGCCAATCAGGAGCCGACGCGGCCGGTTCAGGAGAGTACACGTACCGAGAGCTGGAGCCTCGTGGTCAACGGTGCAGAAGTGCGCGGGATTCCGGCGCGGTCGGCGTCCCGTGGAGATGGCCTGCCGTGGAAGCTGGCCACCTGGGGCAGCCATCTCGACAGTCGGCTGATAGAGCGGATGCGCGGTCGCTTTCGAACCGTCGTTGACGCAGTTGAGTCTGGACTGTTAGCCTGTTCGCAGGGTCCGGAGCTGCGCTCCTTGCCTGCATCGGGGCTGACTCGACGTGACGAGCTCGCCGGCAAGCCTACACTGGACGTAGACGTGATGAAGGGGCTTCGTCGCATCTTCGCGTTCCCGGAGCCCGCGATTGTCGAGAACCAGAGCGTGTACCTTCGTCGCGGGAAGACACTCGGGCTTGACGTGTGCCGTCCCCCGCACGTCGTCGTCAGCGCGGCCCGCAACTTCGCAATTTACTCCGAAGATTATCTGATTGTACCGCCCCGTCAGATCGGCGTGATCAGCCCGTCAGGTGACAAGCGGTTGCTCAAGGCGTTCACCGTCTACATGAACTCTGACTTTGCGTATTATCATCAGTTCTTCGCATCGCCCCAGCTCGGCGTCAAGCGCGAGGTGTCGACGCTCGGCGCGCTCAAGGGCGTGCCGTTGCCGTTTCTCGATTTGAGCGATGAACTGCTGACCGAATGGGCCGCTTTGCATGACCGACTCGTCGCGGCCTCGCTCGCCGCCTTGGCCGCAGGTGACGCTCTCCCGGACGGGCTTTTTTCCCGATCTGATCGTGGCACTTCCGCGGAATCGATAGACGCGCTGCTACGGAACGCCAATGATCTCGTCAACGATGCCCTCGGCCTGAAGCCTCGCGAGCGGGTGCTGGTCCACGACCTGGTTCATGTTCGCTTGGAACTGACCGATGGGCGCTTGGGGCAACGCGCCGTCGGACCACCCACGGTGGATCACCTGCGGGCCTACGCGGTTCGCCTCCAATCCGAACTCGATGACTTCATCGGCGACACCTTGCCGAAACGGCACAACGTCGAAGTCCTGCATGACCGGCATACCGGCATGATCCACGTCGATTTCGTTCCGGCAGACAAAAGGCGCCCGATCGCCGTGCTTGAAGCGGACTCACCGACCGCCACGCAACTGGAGCGGACACGGGCGCGCCTGCGCCAACAGCGCGCCCAATGGGTCTATTTCGACCGCAATCTACAGATATTCGAGGGCACCAGTACCTATATCTTCAAGCCCATGCAGCGATTCCACTGGACCGAGAGCCAGGCCATGTGCGACGCGGCCGAGATCATCGGCAAGACACTTGGAGCCTCCGGAGGCAACGGGCTTGATTGACGACGCACAGTCCGGCGACGCGGGCGCCTCCGCGAATGCCTCCGACTACCGGTGGGTGTTCCTGCAGCGCGTCCACGGCGTCCTTCAGGCCGGCTACTTGCGCCTCAATCCCTCGGATTACGCCAGTTCCGACGAACCCACAATCAGCGGCGTGCTCGCCGGCGCGATGCGCGCCTATCTTCGCGAGGACGCGCCCGACTGGGCCGACCATTTCAGCGTTCACGACGATCCGCCGGTCACGGACGGAACTCGCACGGGCAAACGGCGCAACCGGATCGACATCGGCGTGGAGTCATCGACGCCCCGGCCGGGGCAGCGGTTCTCGTTCGAGGCGAAGCGGTTAGGCCCGGGCAATTCAGTGGGCAAGTACCTCGGGCCCGACGGGCTGGGTTGTTTTCTCTCCGGCAAGTATGCTCGGCAGGACGACGCTGCCGGCATGCTGGGCTACGTCCAGTCGGACAGCCCCGCGCAATGGGCATCGAAGATCCAGGCCGGGCTGCAGGCCAACGTGAGCGTGCACGGAACGTCAGCCTCTCGGTGCTGGGCGTCCCATGCCTTCGCGACCGGTCCCGAGTTCGTTTTCGCTTCAAATCACGACCGACCTGCGGTAGGCCGTCCTATTGCCGTCTACCACAGCTTGCTTTCCTTCATGGCGACATGACCTGGAACTGCGCCTGTCACCGCGGCGAAAACGCGCCGCTCAGCGAGCCCTCATCGAACAGCGGCGGCGTCTTGCCGTCGGCGGCGTATTCGTAGATCGCCGCGACCAGGATGGCGCGGGCGGCGGTGGAGGCCAGGGCCAGGACGATCATCAGCATCACGGAAATGCCGATGCCGACCAGCAGCGCCTCCGGCGCGATCAGCGCACCAATCACGGCCGGGATCGCCGCCAGCAGGAAGAGGCCAAACTCCAGCAGGCCCAGGCCGAAGTTCGACACCAGCGACTCGCCCCAGGTCTTGCTCAGCACCGCCAGCGACCGTTTGACCGCGGCCAGCGGCCCGACGCGCTCGACCACCAGCACGGGCACCACAAGATAAGTCGCCACGCTCCAGATCATGCCCAGCAATCCCGAAATGATCTGGCCGACGCGGTTCGAGCGGCCTTCGATGATGCGCAGGATCGTTCCGACGGTCGCGGCCAGCAGCGCCCAGGCAAAGATCTGCGGCAGCCGGCTGAATGCGACGCCAAACCCGTCCGACAGCGTCGGATCGTCGCCGCGGAAGCGGATCACGGCGCAGCCGACCATCGCCGCATTGAAGAACGTCATCACGAAGTAGTTGGCGAAGTAGAAACCGAACAGGATGACGTACGCGAACGGATCACGCGACAGTTCCGCCGCGTCGCCGCTGGTGACCGTTGAAGCGTAGGAACTGTCCCACAGCGGCACCGCGAAGCTCGCCAGCACCGCCAGGCAGCACACACCCGAGATCGCCGGAAAAACCAGCAGTTCCTTGTCCATCCACAGGACGCGATAGCTTTGCTTTGCCAGATCCCATCCGGCCGCGATTCGCTCGAACATGGTCACCCCTCCCTGCCGCAGGTCGAGGCTGCGGCGATGTCGAACTCGTGTCCGGAACGGCGCATGAGGCGCGCCGCCGCCCGTCGAGACGGCAGCGCCAAGCCTACAACATCACGGGTTACAATTCAGCCCGCCTGATTGGAATCCGCCGGCACCGCAGAACTGACGCCGCGCGGACGTCAGTGAGGCCGCTGGCCGCAACGCGTCCCGCCGAAGACAGTCCGCACCAGCGCGGCGATCACGCGCAAGGCGAGGAATCCGCGGGCGACGAGGAGAACCGCAATATCGCGGAGGCCGTCAGCGCAGCAACTCAAGCACCAGGTTCGCGTAGTACGTGTTGTCGAGCCGTTCCAGGCCGGGCTGCGGACGCGAGTTGTACTCGTTGCGCATGCCCAGCTTGAACTTCAGCACGTCGTTCTGGAACGGAAACACCAGCGCGGTGTCACAATCAAGGCGGTAGTCCTTGAAGTCCTGGATGTCGGGGCTGTAGGTCGTCGAGTGGGTGAATTGCAGCCACGGCGCCACGTCGACGCGATAGTCCAGGCCCAGGTC
Organism: uncultured Phycisphaeraceae bacterium; assembly: GCA_964648365.1. Classification (GTDB taxonomy): domain Bacteria; phylum Planctomycetota; class Phycisphaerae; order UBA1845; family UBA1845; genus SURF-32. Next base: position 2,157 of record CAZYLK010000193.1, on the reverse strand, counting down.
GATCACGGCGGCGTCGTTGGACGTGCCGTCGTTGTACGCTTCGTGGCGATAGCCGAAGCCCGCCCGATTCTTCAGTTCGTGCTCAGGCTTGCGGATCCAGTAGTAACCGACGCCGGCCGCGGCGACCGTGCGCAGGTCGATCTGCTCGAACTCGTCGTATTCGAGTTGCAGCCGTGTGTACCAGTACCAGCGGTCCGTGATCTCGTTTTCGTACATCACGCCGCCGCGATACTCGTTGACCGTACGGTTGTCATCCTGCTCGCCGTAGTCGGCGGCCAGGAAGAAGTGCAGCAGATCCTCGCTCGTGGTTCGTTTCAGGTCGAAGCGACCGCGCGCCTCGAGCCGGTCCGTGTTGCCCTCCGTAAACAACGCGCCCGCTTCCAGCGTGGCGGTCCATTTCGGCTTCAGGGCCTCTTTCTCGGCCTCCAGCTCCGCGCGCAGCGCGATTTCCTTCGGGCTTTCCTGTCCGACCGGCCAGACCGTCGCGACCTTCGACGCCGAGACGTTCATCGGCCCGAGCGCCGTGTCGATCACCGGGCCTTCCTCGCCCGGCTGCACCGTTCCCACCAGCTTGTCGCCCGAATCGAACTCGACGTTGACCGGTTCGTCCGTCTCGATCGACATCACCAGCGCGGCGTCGATGACGAGCGTGCCGGCGATGGCGGTTTCGACGGTGACCTTGCCGTCCGCCCACTGAACGATCTTGCCGACGATCCGGCTGCCGTCCGTGGTAGTGACGACGTCGCCGAGTGCCGCCGGCGAGAAGACCAGGACGGCGCAGAGCGAAAACAGGAAGCCGTTGAGCCGATGGGTTGAGGGGATCATCTTGATGCTCACCAGAACGGGGAATGGGAACGCAGCCGTCCGCCGCTTGGGGGTGCGGCGGCCCGGCCGACGACGTCTCCGCGACGCGAGAGGCTACTCGTCGTTGTCGAAGATCTCGTTCACGGCGTTGGTGACGTAGGCGTCGATCGGGCTGAGGATGGCGGACCGGATCAACGTAATGATCAGTTCCTGGCCGCTCAGCGTGACCGACGTAGAGACTTCGCCGAAATTGCAACTGCCCGCCTGCGTCAGGACGGCGCCGGCGACCAGCATCTTCGCGGTCCGCGACCGCATGCGGTGGATGGTATTTCGCTTCATGTGTGCTTTCTCCGTGTCCTGCGGACGCCGACGTAGCGTCGCGCACCGGCCCCCGAGTCGTCGAGACGCCGGGCGGTCCGAGAGCCATGATGTGAGCCGTTCGTCGGGGCCTGTCGCCCGGGCTCGCCGCGCCGTCCACCCGCGCCGGTGGGCTGCGCTCCCTGACCAACGACGGCACTCTAGCCGACCGCCCCCCGGCTCGCAACCGTAGCACCGCGCCCGACCCCGCTGCCAGTACTGGGAAGACGCCTCAACCGCCCCGGCCGCGACTCGGCGGTCCAGGCGAGGCGTCAGCGGCCCAGGCGAGCCGTCAGCGGCCGATGCGAAGTGTCCGCAGCCCATGCGTGGCGTCAGCGGCCGGCATCCGCGTCAGCCGCGCAGCTTACACCCTCAGCTACGCCGTCGACGCCGCCGCGACGCCGGTGGGCAGCCGCCGCCGTGCATTGCGCCGCCCGACGACAACCGCCGGGGGGACTCTTCAAGGATGAGTAGCGGGAGTTGAAAGATCGCACGCCGCCGCCCGTCCGCGACGGTGGCAGGCGCGTCCGACGGCGCCGGATGACGGCCAGGCGATCCACGGCACCTGAATCGCACCGGTGGGCTGCTCTGTTTCCAGCCTGACCCGTTGCCGCCGAGACCCACTGCATGGGACCTGGCCGTCATCGAGCGTCGTCGCCGCCATCTTAGTCGCCCTCGCAAGTCCGGCAACTCGTCGAGGAATCCGAACCGGTGACGCGCCGCTCAACGCCGGCGCGAACTACGGACGCCGGCACGCCCGGCCGCCGCGGAGGATTCCGGCTTGGGGGGTTGGACGCAGTCAGCGCACTTCATCCGTACTGCCGACAAAGGCGTAACGCGACCGGCGTGTAAACAACTACCGGACGTTGACCTTTTGGATCAGCGTTGCTACTGTACCTTATGGACTTGCTGGCATCACTGAGACATAGCCGCAAGCGATCACCCCTCACGTTCACGTCGCCGCTGCACGCTTGTCGGCAAACCCCGGGTGGATGG
>CAZYLK010000192.1:0-11367 GCA_964648365.1 uncultured Phycisphaeraceae bacterium | reverse complement strand
GGGAGGTACCGTGTGACGTGGGCCGGCTTGCGTCAGTCGGGGCAAGACACGCCGACCGGCGCCACGCAATCCTGCGGCGCGAGCAGGCGCACGGATTGATCTCCGGCCAGGCAGCAGTGCTTCAGCTTCGCCTTGCGGCCGCGAACGTCCGCCGTGGCTTCGAAGCCCTCGCCGATACCGAGATAGACGGCGTGTGCGTCCCAGCCTCGATCTGCGAACTTGACCACCGCCTTGATGGTCCCATCCGACTTGCACGCGGCTTTCAGCTTCTTGACCCGGTCGCACGCCACCTGCGAGATCGCCGCGAAAGCGTCGATCCGTCCGGCGCCGTAAGTGTTGTCCATGCCCGGTTCGCCCAGATCGAGAGCCGTTTCGCGCAGAAGTTGCTCTACGGCGGCCGGGCCGAGTTGCGGATCGGCGTCGAGCAGCAGCGCGGCCGCGCCCGCGACGTGCGGCGCCGACATGGACGTGCCGCTGTAGTAGACGTATCCGTTGCACGGGCTGGCCCGGCAGGACAGCGTGTTCACACCCGGCGCGGCCACCGTCGGCTTGATCAGGCCGGGGGGATAAGGCCAGTCGTTGTACTGCGGCACGTCTTGCCATGTTACGGGTCCGCGGCTGCTGAAGCTCGCGATGACGTCGTTGCAGTCGGTCGTGCCGACCGTGATGACGCCGGGCACGTCGCCGGGCGTGCGGATCGCGTCATACGGGCGGCAGCACGCGCCGTCGCCGCCGGCGCTGTACACGAGCGTGACACCGGCGGCCAGGGCGTTCTCACACACCGCCCGCCAGATCGCCCGCGCCGGCTGCGCCGAGTGCGGCCAGCCCAGGCTGCCGTTGATGACATGGGCGCCGTTGGCGACGGCGTATTCCATCGCCAGCCAGACGGACGTCTCCCCGCCGAGGTTGTTCAGGAACACCAGCGGCATGAACTGCGCGCCCGGGGCGACGCCGGTGTTCGTGCCGCCGGAGCCGTCGCCGACCGCGGTGCCGGCCACGTGCGTTCCGAGGCCGTTCGGATCGGAGACGTCAGCGCTATCCGCCGCGAAGTTCCAGCCGTGAACGTCATCGACATATCCGTTATCGTCGTCGTCGATGTTGTTGCCGGGGATCTCGCCTTCGTTGGTCCACACGCGGCCGCGCAGGTCGGGATGCTCGATGCACGCCCCCGTTCCGATGACCGCGATGACAACGCCTTCGCCGGTGATCTTCATCTGGTTCCAGGCGCGGGGGGCGCCGATCTGCTCCAGACCGCAGGTGACGTCGCCGAGCGACATGGGCGCATCGCCGTCCCGCGAGTTCGTGCGGAATTCGGCATCGTTGATAAATGACTCGCGAAGGACCATTGCGACGTCGTCGCGCCGGGCGAGTTGGTGCGCGAGATCCAGCGTCACGCGCGCGGCGATGACGTTGGCCAGCCACAGCGGTCGAACGCGATCAGCCTGGCCCTGGGCTGCCGCCGCGTCGAGCCGGTCGAGGATCGGCCGCTGAGTGTGGCGGGCGTGGAGCTGGAGGTGTTCAACGATGGACCTGCGCGTGGCGCGACCGCCGTCCATGGTGAGCGCTTGCAGATCGGCCGCGTCCGGCTGATCCCGAAGCACGATTACGACGGCGAGTAGCGAATCCCCTGCAGCGTCCGCGGTTGGTTCCGCGGCCGGCGTCGCCGGCGTCAACAGGACGGCGCAGGACATCGTCAACGCCCCGATTGCATTTCGGTACAGCGAGTGAATCATGGCTTGACTCCTCGAATGGCAGCGCCCCGCAGCGCGGCATTCGCCTCGCCGCGTCGCGATGTCATATCCTATCGCCCGGCCGATGGAACTGCAAAGGCTCTTGCTCTCGACGCCAACTCCAGCGGACATCTCGCCGCGAACCCGCTACCATCAGGCAGCCGGGCCGGATCGCCCGCGAAGGAGACCCAGGTATGATCAAGCACGCCACTCCCGACCACCCCGTCGAGGCCATTATTGCACAGCGCTGGAGCCCGTATGCGTATTCATCGCGCGACGTTTCGACGAAGGACTTGCTGTCGCTGTTCGAGGCGGCCCGCTGGGCGCCGTCGTCGTACAACGAGCAGCCCTGGTGCTTCATCGTCGCGCGCCGCGAGGATTCGGCCCAGTTCCAGCGCGTGCTGAACTGCCTGGTCGAGGGCAATCAGGGCTGGGCGCGGCATGCGCCGGTGCTCGCCCTGACCGTGGTTCGCGAGCGGTTCAGCCGCAACGACAAGCCGAACCGCGCCGCCGAACACGACATCGGACTGGCCGTCGCGAACCTCTCCGTCGAGGCGGAGGCGCGCGGCCTCAGCGTTCACCAGATGATCGGCATTCTCCCGGACGAGGCGGCAAAGACGTTCCGCATTCCCGAGGGCGCGCATGCACTGACCGCCCTGGCCATCGGATACGCCGCCGGCCCCGATGAATCCGTCGACGACGCCCTGCGGCAGCGCGATCAGACGCCGCGCCAGCGCAAGCCGATTGCCGAGTTCGTGTTCGGCGAGGCGTTCGGGAAGGCGTCGTCGATCGTCAGCGGCGCGTGACAGCCGTCGATCGCATCAGCGACATTTGAAATCCGCGACGTCGCGACCGCCGCAGCTCCACGACGCGGCCGTGCTGTTACGGCCCTCGGGCACGCCGGTGAACTTCGCCTTTGCCTTGCCGTTGTTCTTCACGCGGACGACGTCCGACTGGCCGTCGCTGACAACGACGGAAACATTGTCGCGCGGCGCGCCGCCGGTCATCTTTACGGTCAAGTCGCCCCCGCGGCACTTGGCCTTCTTGATGCGCGCCGTGATGCCGCCGAAGCCCAGGCGCTGCGCGTAGATATCCACTTCGCCCTCGCCCTGGTTGCGGTTGTCGGCCCAGGTGATCAGCATCTCGCCGTCGCCGACCGCCATGCGCGGATCGCCAATGGCCGTGCCGAGCGCGATGTCGACCGGATCGCCGAGCACGACGCCATCCGCGTTGACCAGCAGCGCCGCGACCGACGACGCCGAGCCCCATGCGACCACGTACAGCCCGGTCTGCTCGTCGAACACCGCAAAAGGCGCGACCTTCGACGGCAATCCCAGCGCGATCGTCAGTTCCCCCCCGATCAATCCGCCGTCCGCGTCGACGAACTGCGCATAGATCTCAGCGTTGGTGAAATCGCCGAAGACGACGAAGTAGCGGTTCAGCACCGGGTCGACGGCGACGGTTGCCGCCAGCCCCGCGGCGGGAAACCGCGTCGAGATGATAAACGGACCCGCGACGCGGTTGCCGGCGGCGTCGAAGATCGTGCCTTGAAGGTTGCCCACGTTCTGATCGCGCCAGGTGGCGAAGTACTCGTTGGTGGTGGGGTTGTACACCGCCTGCCCGTCCGGCGCCCCGGACGATGCGATGGTGATGTCCGCACCGACGAGGTTCCCACCCGCGTCGATGCGCCGCCCGCGGATGCCTCCTGGCCCGCCGCCGGCGAAGTTGCGGGCGGAGTAGAAGTACTCGTTGGCGTTCGGGTTGTACGACAGCGACGCCTCGAAACCGCCGTTGGAGATGAAGAACTGGTTGCCGATCGTGCCGCCCTCCGCGTCCACGCGCCGCCCGTACCCCTGGTTGAACGCGCCGCCGTGCTGCGTGCGCCAGGAGACGAGGAATTCGCCCTCGCGCGAGTTGAACGCGATCGCCGGGTTGCTTTGCGAATCGGGAAACTCGATGACCGGGAAATTGTCGCCCAGCAGCGACCCGTCGGCGGCGACGCGCTGGCCGAAGATGTCGTTGTTGCCGGGGTTGCGCGAGTCGAGCCAGACGACCATGTATTGCCCGTTGACGCCGTCCCACGCCGGCCAGGGGTAGAGCCGCTGCTGGGTTGGCGCGGCGGACAGGTCGAAGCTCTCGCCGATCAGGGTCAGTTGCGTGGCGCAGTTCTGGCCGTAGACCTGCGGGCTGAGCGCGGCTGCCATCAGGCAAGCCAGCCACCACGTGCGGGCAGTTGTCATGATCATCCCCCTCAAGGTGTGAAATCGTATCGCGATCCGCGGCCGTGTCCGCTGATCAGCCGGTTATCGTACACAAATGCGGGTCCGGAAGGAAATCGGGGATGTGCGTCGGACGCGCGGCCGACGCCGCCAGAGTCCGCGTAGAGGCGGCACCCGTTCCCTCCCGTGCCACTGGTGCCACTGCTCTTGAGCAGTGCCGGCAACGCAACAGCCAGCCCCCGATGCCACTGGTCTTGAGCAGTGGCTCCCCATGCTGTTCGCGGTCACCGGCGGCGGCTCGTCGTCCGACGGGGGTCACGTCCCCATCGGAATCCTGAAACCCGTCTCGCGACCACGCCCCGCGAATCGCGTCCACTGCTCAAGAGCAGTGGCACCCATGGCGCCAAGCGGCACCCATGGCGCTCAGGCCGCTACGGCGCCAGGCGGATTCGATGGGTTGCCCGCGGCGCGACACGTCCGATCACGCACGGCCGGGGCAGCCCGGCGGGCGGGTCGCCGATCCGGTCGATCAGTTCCGCCGCCAGCGCCGCGGCCAGGCTGATCAGCAGTCCGCCCGATGTTTGCGCGTCCGCCAGCACCCGCATGAGAGTCTCATCCACACCGGTCACGCTGAGTTGTTCGTCGACGCGTTCCAGCGTGCTCTTGTTCGCCCGGGTCAGCCCGCCGCGGGCGGCGAGGGCGTAGGTCTGCGTCAGCAGCGGCACGGCCGCGGCGTCGATCTCCAGAGTCACGTCGGACGCTTCCGCCATCTCGAAAGCGTGGCCGATCAGGCCAAAGCCGGTTACGTCGGTGGCGGCGTGCGCCCCGACTTCGACCATCGCGCGGGACGCGGCCGCGTTGAGCCAGGTCATCGCGTCGACCGCTTCCTGCAAGTCGGCTCGCGTGATCCAGTCTCGCTTGGCTGCGCCGGTCAGTACGCCGCTGCCGAGGGGCTTGGTCAGCACCAGCACGTCGCCGGGCTGCGCCCCGCCATTGCGGATGAACCGGTCCGGATGAACCACGCCCGTGACCGCCAGGCCGTACTTGACCTCCGCGTCGCGCACCGAGTGCCCGCCCGCGATGACCGCGCCCGCTTCGATGACCTTGTCTCCCCCCCCCCGAAGGATGTCCGCCAGCACGGACAGGTCCAGTTCCTGATCCGGAAAGCCGACCAGGTTGAGCGCGCAGACCGGCCGCGCGCCCATCGCGTACACGTCGGAGAGGGCGTTGGCGGCGGCGATCTGACCGAACACGTACGCGTCGTCCACCAGCGGCGGGAAGAAGTCGGTCGTGGTCACGACGGCGAGGTCGTCGCGCAGGCGGTACACGCCCGCATCCTCGCAGTGATCCGCGCCGGCCAGCAGGTTCGCGTCGATCATCGGCGGCAACTGGCGCAGCACCTGCGCCATCGGCATCATGCCGAGCTTGCCGGCTCAACCCGCGCAGTTCGCGTAGTCGGTCAGCCGTTTTTTCCGGCCTGTGTTCATGCCGGCAAGTCTAGCGTGCGCCGGGGTGCGCCACCAACCGCGCTGGAACGTCGGCGGCTTGACCGAAGAGGCTCTCGTCGGGCAGACTGCGGGCATATCAGAGTATCGACCCTTTCGGGAGGCTTGCGACGCGATGAACACCGGACAACTCCTCGCCGCCCAACTCGACGGCACGCGCGACTGGACGTTGAAGCTGATTGCGGACCTGCCGCGGGAGGCGTGGTCGTTTCAGCCCGGGCCGGGGCTGGCGCATCCGACGTGGTTGTGCGGGCATCTGGCCGTGTCGCAGAACGTGCTGGTTTTGGACCGCTGCATGGGCCGGCCGCAGCTTCCCGCCGAGTTTGTGGCACACTTCCCCATCGGCGGTCCGGTCAAGTCTACGCGGGAGTATGAGTACCCTGCCGTCGATGCGATCCTCGACACGATGGCCGACATGCATCGGCGGACGCTGGTGGCGGTGCGGGCCATGTCGGACGAACTGCTGGCCGAGCCCGCCTTCGGCGCGGGCGGCAGCAGGCATCCGCATTACAGCGATAAGCTCGGCGCGGTGACGCATTGCGCCCGGCACGAGGCGTTTCACGCCGGCCAGTTGGCGACCATCCGGCGGCTGGTCGGCCTGCCGGCGCTGCGATGACGGGCGGCGGCGGGGCGTCGACGCTTGAGCCGCGACGGCCCGGGCGCTTCGCGACTCTTGTGGAAGTGTCGCTCGCATTCGCGTTGATGCACGTTGGGTTCCGGGCGTTCAAGCGATTCACGGATCTCGGGCAGGCCGAGTACGCAAGCGGCGTCAACTTCTCGCCCGGCGCGGCCATGCTGCTGGTGGCCGCCGGGATGATCCTCGTGCGCCGTCGCCGCCCGGCTGAGTACGGCCTCGCCATCCGGCCCTTCCGAAACGGCGCGAGCACCGGGGTTGTCTGTCTGCTCGTATACGTCCTCGTCGCGGCCGGCGCGATCCTATGCGGGCTGCCGCGCACGCCGCGCTGGGATAGCGTGAGCTTCGCGCTGATCGTCTCGGCGCTCAATCTGCTGGTTACGGCGGTCACGCTGTGGGTGCTGAGCCGTGGCGCCCGCGTGGTCGATCGTATCCCGGGCGCAGCCGGGTTCGTGATCGTTGCGGCCCTGGCGGCGGCGCCGGTGATCATCCGGCTGGCGTCGGGCCGCCCCGTGGCGCACACCGTTGTGACGCTGTTGTGGCTGGTGCTGGGCGCGGGCGTGGCGGAGGAGGTGTTCTTCCGGGGTTACGTTCAATCCCGTGTCAACGAAGCGTTCGGGCGCCCGTGGACCGTGCTCGGCACGGCGTTCGGGCCGGGCCTGTTGGTCGCGGCCGCGCTCTTCGGCGTCATTCACGTTCTGAATCCGTATGACTACTTCAGCGGCCAGGGCAGGTTCGAGTGGTGGCACGGACTGGCGAGCGCGTCGGCGCTTTACTTCGGTTTTCTGCGCGAGCGGACCGGCAGCGTCATCGCGCCGATTCTGGTTCACACGAGCGTCAATCTGATGGCGCGACTGCCGGGGATGATCGCAGCAGGGGGGTGATACCTGGCGCGAAGGCCGCGTCGATTCGACCCTCGGGCGGATGCGGAAGACGTGCAGCCGCTGCGCCGGCGGTCCGGTGCTCACGGTGGATCCTGCCCGAACTTGCCGCGCGTGATCCAACAAAAGACGACGAGCCGCCCACCGAAGTGCGCGGCCCGTCGCCGGGAGGAGGTAAGATGGTTGTTTCCTGTCGCGGCTGCGTCCGTTCTACGGGCACGCAACCTCCTGCTCGTGCCCGGGGCATTCGACGATGAAGACGCGATGCACGCCGCTCTGCTTCTTATACTTCGCTGCGCCGCTGCCGTTGCGGTTGATTCTCAGCGTTTGCATGTCTCCCCCGTTGTCGATGGTCAGTTCCGTGCCTTCCGGCAGTGACGATTTCACTTTGACCTTCAGCTTGCCGCGTTTGCAGTTTGCCTTGAAGTTCCTGATCGCGTCGCAGTCGAGGCCGCCACTGACGGGGAAGCACTGGGAAAACTCGGACGTGTTCCATGCACCGACGTCGGTCGCCGTGGCGGTGACGACGCTGCCCTGCGCGACCGCGGTCGGCACGATCACGTCAAAGGCCGCCTCGCCGCCGCCATCCGTTTCCACGTCGAACCCGCCCAGGAAGATCGCACCCTCGCCGTAGCCGCTCGGATCGCATTCATCGCCGGCGAACAGCTCGATGCTGAACGTGCGGCCGGGCAGCGACGACAGCGTTCCGGCGACGCGCGTTTCGAAGCCGTCGCTTTCCGCGGCGGTGATGACGGGGAAGTTCTGCCGATCGTTCGCCCCGGTGTCGCCGTCGCCCGGGTCGTTGGGCGTGACGCCGTCGTTGCCGAGTTCGATGCCGAGGCGGCCGTTGGAATGGATCGCGTTGCCGGAGATCAACACGCCGTTGATCAGCGAGGACACGAGAATACCGTCACGCTCGACGAACGCGATCAGGTTGCCCTGTCCCGGCTCTACGCCGCCGATGCGCGTTTCGTCCAGGTTGTTTCGCGCGGTGAAGGGCCAGACGAGGATGCCGCTCAACGTCGTGATCGCTCCGCGGCCGGTCGCGTCCGTTCCGATCATATTGCCTTCGATGATCGTTCCGATGGTGTCGGCGTTTGTCGTCCGCACGGTGATCGCCTGGCCGAAGAGCTGTCCCTGATAGTGATTGCGGCCGGCCACTTTCAGGCCGGAGATCAGGTTGCCGCGAATCAGCGTATCGGTGGAGTCGATGACCTCGATGCCGGACGGACCGACCTGCGGAACGCCGGCCATGCCGTCGGGCGTCGTACCGATGTAGTTGCCGATGATCTGCGTATCGATCGCCATCACGACGGACACCTGGGCGCCGTCGGGATAGCCTTCTTCGCCTTACTTGCCCGCGCCGGCGATGACGTTGCGCTCGGCCACGGTTTCACCCCCGATACGGTTGCCGACCGGGCTGCCGGTGTAGGGATTGCCGCGAACCGCCGCACCGGCGTAGACGCCGCTCAGATGATTGCCGATCACGACGTTGTTGTTCGCGGGCGTATCGATGCGGACGCCGTGATTGCCGGCTGAGAGCACGTTGCCCTCACCCGGTTCCGTGCCGCCGACGACGTTGCCTTCCGCCGGCGGGCCGTCGAACGGGCCGTTGATGTAGACGCCCGAGTAGAGCGGGCCGTCGATCGTGCAGCCAATGACCCGATTGGCGTTGCCGACCAGGTGCACGCCGTGGCCGCGCTGCATGACGCGGTCCAGCCCGATGATCGTACACTGGTTGCCATAGACGGCGATGGCCGGTCCGCCCCAGCCGTTCGGTTGAAGCCCGTAGATACCGACCTCGTTGCCGTTCGGATTCGTATCGCCGGTGAAGTCCGTCTGGGTCGTGAAGTCGACGGTCGTTTCATCCTCCCAGAGCACAAACGTGCCGTCTTCCAGCCGCAGGATCGCACGGTCGTTGTAAAGCCACCACTGGTCCTGCGGAATCCGGAACCCGATCGTCTGCGGGCCGGGCGTGTTGTCGGCGGCGTAGATGGCTTCGCGGAACGAGATACGCCCGTCCGGACCGGGCAGGTCGGCGACGCGCCGCGCGCCCTGGAAGTCCACGACGTCTTCGACGGTGTTCACATAGACCGTCTCGGCGTGCGCAGTGGCGCCGAGTGCGAGGCACAGCGAAAGCCCCAACCACGTTGCCCGTAATGATCTGATCATTGTTGACTCCTGTCGCATCCGCGTTTCGGATCCGGGATGCGCCGATCCCGGCATGGCGCCGCGGTCGTTCGACGGCGTAGCGGGCAGAAGGGCAAGGCGCGTGCCAGCCATCGCCCTGTCCGCGGCCGCGTCGCAAGTGTCGGTTTTCCGGGGCGTTACGCCGCCGGGCGCTTCGCTGCAGCTTGGTCGAACGGCAGTAGTGCATCCCGCGCTCGCGAGCGGGGTCGCGGTGTCGCGAGACTGTTCGCGGCCCGCGCCCCGCAACGCCCGCCGCACCGCTGGCGGCCTTCCGCGGCGGGCCGCCGACCGGCGCGACGGAATCGAGGGACGCTCCAGGTTGGTATTCGCTCGCAAACGGATTACAACGGGGAGACCATCGCGGAGCCGGGGGGCGTGCGGCCGCCGATCGCCGCTGGAAACGAACGTTTTTTGACGGGTGGAACGATCATGAGCCAGACAAACGTCGTACTGAATCTTGAATCTCCGCTGGCCCGCGTGTTTCTGTCTACGGACAACGGCGTCAACGTGCTCTCGGCCGGCACGATGGAGCGGCTGTGCGAGGTGGCCGCCGAACTCAACACCCGTCGGGACGTGCGGGTGGTGATCATCGCCGGGCTGGGCAAGGTGTTCGCGGCCGGGGCGGACATCAAGGCGATGGCGGATTACGAACCGCCGCAGGCCGACACCTACGCCCGCCTGGGCAAAGACGCCCTCGACCAGATCGAAGGGCTGTCCAAGGTGACGATCGCCTGCATCAACGGCCCCGCCCTGGGCGGCGGGCTGGAATTGGCGCTGGCCTGCGACCTGCGCATCGCCGTGCGCACGGCCAAGCTCGGACTGCCGGAAGTGACCATCGGCGTCATCCCCGGCTGGGCCGGTACGCAGCGGCTGCCGAAGCTGATCGGCCCCTCGCGGGCACGGCGCATGATCCTCAGCGGCGAGCCGGTGAAAGCAGAGGACGGCTTGCAGTTCGGCCTCGTCGACGAGGTCGTCAACTCGGCCGAGGATCTGGCGGGGCGGGCGGAGGCGATTGCCGGTTCGTTCTTCGCGGCCGGGCCCAACGCCGTGGCGCTGGCCAAGCGGGCGCTGCAGGACGGCGACGACGTGGGCGCGTTCGCAGAGTGCTTCGGCGACGACGCCGACGGCCGCGAAGGGATCGGCGCGTTTCTGGAGAAGCGCAAGGCGCGGTGGATGCCGGCCTGATGCGCGTGCATCGGGAAGAACGGTTCGTGCTGTAGCTTTGCCAGCGCCGGAGCCTAGACGCTCACGCCGCGCGCGTCCGATCTGCGCTTCATTCGTTATTCGCTAATCGACATTCGCTATTCGAATGAACCACGCCCACAAACTCGATCACACCCCCTTCCTCGTGCGGCCGGGAACAACGGTTCGCATCGCCGACTTCGATGCCGGCTACACTGCGGGCCTCGACAACAAGCGCGAGGGCAAGGCGGCGCTGAGCGAGGACGTGGAGGCGCTGGCCGCCGCTCAGCGGCGGCTCTATGCCGATGACCGCTTCTCGCTGCTGGTGGTTTTTCAGGCGATGGACGCGGCCGGCAAGGATGGGACCATTCGCCACGTCATGTCCGGCGTCAATCCGCAGGGCTGCGAGGTCCACAGCTTCAAAGCCCCCAGTGCAGACGAACTGGATCACACGTTTCTTTGGCGCTGCATGAAACGCCTGCCGCAGCGCGGCCGCATCGGAATCTTCAACCGCTCCTACTATGAAGAAGTGCTCGTCGTCCGCGTCCACCCCGAGTGGCTCGACGCCCAGCGACTCCCGCCCGGCCCGCGCGGCGACAAGTTCTGGCAGCAGCGCTACGACGACATCAACGCGTTCGAGCGGCACCTCGTCGAAAACGGCACGCACGTGGTCAAGTTCTTCCTCAACGTCTCGAAGAAAGAGCAGCGGCAGCGCTTCCTCGCCCGCCTCAACGAGCCGGAAAAGAACTGGAAGTTCGAAGCCGCCGACGTCCGCGAGCGCCGCTGCTGGGACGCCTACATGAAGGCGTACGAACAGATGCTCGCCGGCACCAGCACCGAGTGGGCCCCCTGGTACGTCATCCCGGCCGATCACAAATGGTTCATGCGCGCGGCCGTGGCGGACATCCTCGTCGCCAAGATCGAGTCACTCGAGTTGAAGTATCCCACCGTCACGGATGACCAGCGGGCCGAGATGGCGGAGGCGCGGCGGGAGTTGGAGGCGGAGGGGTAGTGACGCTGGCGTCG
>CAZYLK010000191.1:0-11381 GCA_964648365.1 uncultured Phycisphaeraceae bacterium | reverse complement strand
CTCCCTTACTCCCTCACTCCCTCACTCCCTCTGAAGGAGACCTGATCTATGACACACTCAAACGACGACGCACAACCGACGCAGGTACTGCGCGAGGAACACCAGGTCATCCTCCGCGTCCTGGCCGTCCTGGAAGCACTCGTGTCCCGCTCGCAGCGGGGCGACGGCTTCGAGGCGGCCGCCCTCGGCCAGTGCGTGACGTTCTTCAAACTCTTCGCCGATGCCTGCCATCACGCAAAGGAGGAAGACCTGCTCTTCCCGGTCATGGAAGCCGCCGGCATCCCGCGCGACGGCGGGCCGATCGGTGTGATGCTCTACGAGCACAAGCTGGCCCGCGAGCACACGGCGGCGATGGCAGACGCCCTGAAAGCCGTTGACGCGGGCAACGACGCGGCCATCCAACGCTTCCACGCCGCCGCCGGGCAGTACATCGAGCTTCTGACCAACCACATCTTCAAAGAGGACAACGTCCTGTTCAACATGGGCGACCGTGTCATGCCGGCGGATGCCCGGACCACGCTCTGCCGGCAGTTCTGCGAGGTCGGCTGCCGGTCGTTCGGCGGTCGCAGGCTCGAGGAATTGACGCGTCTGGCCGACGAGCTCGTCATGCGTTGGGGGTGAGCGGCCGGCGCGCGCATGCGATCTGGAGGGGCCGCACTCCTGCGTAACCGTGCCGGGCGTCGCGCGGGTGCGGAGCCCTGGAGCCTCGGCGGGATATGGACGCCTTCACCCCGATGGTACAATGGACGCGGCCGGTCCGGCCCGCGCCGCCCGCGTGGGGCGTGCGGGGCCGGCCCCAAAAAAACGAACTTGGAGAAAGTGGATGAAGGCGCGAATTCTCTCGATCTCGCTGTGTGTTGCCGGCGGCCTTGCCCTGGCTGCATCTGTGGTGATCGCCCAGCAGTCGCAGGAGGGCGGTCAGCCCGAGATGAAATTGCCGCCGGGCTGGACGGCCGAGGACATGCAGGCCTGCATGCTGGCCGGAACGCCCGGCAAGATGCACGAGTACCTGGCCAAGGACCAGGGTCTGTGGCACGGCAAGAACACCATGTGGATGGGGCCGGGCGCTGAGCCGGTCAACAGTGACTGCACGGCGACGTTCACGCCGATGATGGACGGCCGCTTCCTGAAGTGCGAGGTCGCGGGCGACATGCCCGGCATGGGGCCGTTCAACGGTTTCGGCCTCTACGGCTACGACAACGTGACCCAGACGTTCGTGGGCGTGTGGGTGGACAACTGCGGCACCGGGATCATGCAGGGCACCGGGAACCTGTCGTCGGACGGCAAGACGATGACCTGGAGCTACACTTATAACTGCCCGATTACCAGGAAGCCGACGGTCATGCGCGAGGTCGAGACGCGTACCGGGCCCTACACGAAGACGTTCGAGATCTTCGGTCCCGATCCGAAGAGCGGCAAGGAATACAAGATGATGAGCATTGCGTACACGCGCGAGCCGTGATGCGCGGGCCGCGCGCGTTGCGGGCAGGGTTTCAACACGAACCGACGGCCGAGCACGCCACGCGGCGGGCTCGGCCGTCGGCCGTTGCATGACGCGCCCGTTTGGAGCATCATCCCGCTGGGCTGCTCGTTCGGCGGCGGCGGTGAACCGTCCGGCCGATTGGAGAAGGAGCGTCGAATGAAAGCGGAACCGCAGGCTGAGCATCGCTGGCTGGAGAGACTCGTCGGTGAGTGGACGTACGACGCGGAGTGTACGATGGGGCCGGATCAACCGCCGATGAAGAGCACGGGTTCGGAGCGCGTGCGTTCCCTGGGCGGATTGTGGTTCCTCTGCGAGGGCCAGGGGGAGATGCCGGGCTGTGGCCCCTGCACGACGCTGATGACGCTGGGCTACGATCCGCAGGGCAAGCGGTATCTGGGAACATGGGTCGGGTCGATGATGTCCCACCTGTGGGTCTACGACGGCAAGATGGACGCCGCCGGCAAAGTGCTCTCGCTCCACTCCGAAGGCCCCAGCATGGCCGGCGACGGCTCGACGGCCAACTACAAGGACGTCATCGAGTTCGTCAGCGACGACCACCGGGTCATGACCTCGCACGTACTCGGCTCGGACAAGAAGTGGACGCAGATCATGACGGCGCACTATCGGCGCAAGGAATAGGCCGGCCCGTCGACAGAGCCTCGCGCTCGCGCGCCTGGTGCCGCGTCGATCGCCGGCCGCGTGCGTGCAGAAGTCTGTCCGCCTGCCTCACGTCTGCGAGAACAGGCTGTAGACCGGCGTGTGATTGTATTCCTTGACGATCCGTATCGGCCGGCTGTCCGGTGACAGATTGGTGGCGGTCGGGTCGACGCCGAGGGCATGACAGAGCGTCGCGTGCAGGCTTCCGACGGGCACCGGGTCTTCCGCAACCTCGTGTCCGCCTGCCGTGCTGGCGCCGATGACCTTCCCTCCGACAATGCCGCCGCCGGCGATCATGGCGCTCCAGACCTTGGCCCAGTGGTCGCGACCCTCATCCTGATTGATGACCGGGCTGCGGCCGAACTCGCTGCACAGGAGCACCAGCGTGCGATCGAGCAGGTCGAGCCGTTTGAGATCCCAGAGCAGCGCGCTGACGGCTTCGTCGAGCGTACGGCACAGTTTCTTGTGGCCGGAGAAGTTGTCCGCGTGGAAGTCCCAGCCGCCGTAGCTGACCTCGATGAAGCGGACCTTCTCCTGGACGAGCCGCCGGGCGAGCAGGCAGCCCTGGCCCAGGTAGGTCGCTCCGTACCGTTCGCGCACCTCTTCCGGCTCTTGAGACAGATCGAAGGCCTCGACGCTCTGACTCTTCATCAACTGGTGCGCAGCCCGGTAGTGGTCACCATACGCCTCGATGACTTCTTTGCCGCGGTGCTCGCTGGAGAACTTCTGATCGAAGGACTTGAGCAGCCTGAGCCGGTCAGTGAACTGCTTGTCGCTGACCGAGTCATGGTAGTCGAGATTCTGGGCCGGCCGGTCAGGGTTTTCGATGTGGAAGGGGGCATACGCGGCGCCGAGGAAACCCGACGGCCAGGTTTCGCTGCCGATGGTCACATAGGCCGGAAGGTCCGGGTTGAGGCCACCCGCCATCTTCCACATCAGCGAACCGAGGGAAGGGTGCTGGAGGCTGCCCAGCGGCGGGTAGCCCGTGTGCATGAGGTAGCGGGCGCGCACGTGCGACGCTTCCTTGGAGGTCAGCGACCGGATCAGGGAGATGTCTTCGAACTGCCGCGCGATCCGCGGCAGAAGCTCGCTGATCTGGATTCCCTTCACGCTGGTGTTGATGGGGTCGAAGGGTCCGCTGCCCGGCTTGGGATCCCATGTTTCGAGGTGGCTCTGCCCGCCTGCCATCCACAGAAGGATGATGCTGTCCGCCGTGCGGGATCCGGCTGGCTGCGCGAAGAGCACGCGCGGGTCCAGCAGGCCCAAAAACGACGCCGCGCCCGTCCCGAGCGTGGTACCGAGGAACCGTCGGCGGCTCAGTGCCTGATACTCAGGGCAGCCGCAGGAGGCATTCGATCTGGAAGTCATCGTGCGCCTTTCGAAACCGTGCGGGATGGGGCGGTAGGCTCGCGGCCCGCTTGATGTGATCAGTGATTGAACATGAACTCACGCGTGTTTATCAGCGCCCATTGAACGTCGGTCCAGCGGCGATCGGTACTGTCGTCCAGGGCGAGTTCCTCCTCCTCGCGTTTCCGATCGCGCTCGGCGTCGCAGACGGGGTTGCCCAGTTGAACGTGACTCCAGGCCAGGTCCAGCTCGGGCGGCGTGGGCTCCCGCGTCAGCAGGTGCATGAACAGCCGCGACACCATGGCCTCATCGTCGCACCCTTCGTCCTGCCAGCGCGTCAGCGGGTGGTCAGGGTGAAGCCGGAGCAGTCGGTTCACGAAATCGCCGTTGAACAGCTCCAGCGCCTGCCCCATCGTGGCCTCGTCGTCGCGGGGGTGAAACGTGTTTCGATCATGACATCCGAAGACCGGCAGGAAGGTTCCGGCCGGCTGGGGGTAGCGGCGTGCGACGGCACGACGTTCGCTGCCGACGTTGCCGTCATGCCCGGTGGCGATCAGCACCGAATCGTGAAGCTGCTCGGCGGTCAGGCGCTTCATGGCCATGCGTTCGAAGAACGGTCCCTCCGTGCGGGCCACCTGCGTCGGCAGCCCGCCGCTGGACAGGCGATACGTTCGAGAATTGCAGATCAGTCGCAGGACGTGCTTCAGGTCGTAGTCGTGTTCGATGAACTCGATCGCCATCCAGTCGAGCAATTCGGGATGCGACGGCAGGGTGCCGACGACGAAGCCCTCGTCCGCATCGACCAGACCCTGGCCCATCAGCTTGTCCCAGAATCGGTTGACGACCACCCTGGCGAAGTAGGGATTTGAAGAACTCGTGATCAGGTCGGCGAGGCCGTCGACGCCCCGGCCCAGCGGCGACGTTTCGCCGGTGATGAACCGGCCCGTGGCGCCCTCGCGGGATTCAATCTGCAGAAACGTCATCGACTCCTTGTCGCCGCGGGTCCGGACCGTGTCCTCTCGACCGAACTCCCGGCTCGTTTTTTCCCAGAACTGCTGCATCCCGGCGAAGTCGACCTGTCGCCACGGCTCGAACGGATGGTCATGGCACTGGGCACACCGCAGTTGCGTACCCAGAAAGACCTCGCTCGTGGCGATCGTGAGTTCCGCGTGATCGGCCTTGTGGCGAAGGATGAACGACGTGGCGGGGTTGTCACGTGCCATGCCCTGGGCGGTGATCATGTCGCGCACCCATTGATCGTACGGCTGGTTGTTCGTGAGCGCTTCGTGGATGTACGAACGGAAGATCGACTCTTCCGCGCCGTCGACGCGGGCTTTTTCAAGCAGCAGATCGCCCCAGAAATGGACCCAGTAGTCGGCGTATTCGGGCGAGTCGAGCAGTTCATCAACCAGCAGCGCGTCGCGCTCCTCCGCAGGCGCGTCGAGAAACGCCTCCGTTTCGCTCAGCGTCGGCCCCCGGCCGACAAGGTCGAGGTACGCCCGACGCACAAAGTCGAGATCCTCGGCCGGCGGCATCGGCTCGATATCGTAGTAACACCACCTTTCGGCGATGAAGGCGTCGATGGGGTTGTGGACGGGATAAGAAACGTCGGGCACGTCGGGGGGTATCAGCGGCAACGGTGCAAGCGTCACTGCGGGGCCGGGATCCGGACCTTCCTCCGGCGGCGCCGGGTCCGACTCGTCCGGGGGCGCGTCCTCGCCCGACATGGCCAGCCGCCGGGCCATCGCGTCCTCGCCGGACATTGCGTCCTCGCCGGACATTGCGTCCTCGCCGTACATCGTGTCGTCGCCCGGCGGGGCAACCGTGCTCGTAGGAGATGAATCGCCGGGCGGGGACTGGTCGCCCGACATAGAGTCGCCGCCCGCCGCACGGGAGTCCGCGACGGACGCACCGCCGGACGACACGGCGTTACCGGCGACCTGATCCGGCGGCAGCACAGCCGGCGGCTGCGAGACCTGCCGCTGCCGGCAACCGACAAGACACATGCTCAGCGCAATGACCGCCCCCAACCGGATCGACATGTGCTTCTCTCCCGACCCGAATACCGCACGACCGTGACGTCCGACGGTATCGTCCGGGGGGAGCGAAGTCAACGAAAAAGTTCCGGCCGTTTCGCCCGGCGGCCGGTCCCTGAGCCGATCGGCCGCGGTCCGCCACGTCCGCCACCGTCGGGCCAGCCTGCGGCATCTGGGACTTCAACCAGGACGGCCGGGCGAACAGGCTACGAACGTCCTCAGCGGCCGAAGTGCTCCAGTAACCCGGAGAAATCGGCCAGATCCACGTCGTCGTCGCCGCTCAGATCAGCGGCCTCGAAATCGGCGGGTTCGCACTGAAGGGGCGGCTGCGTGACCCCCGGACCGGCCATACACCCTGCGAACAGTGCATAGTCATCGGCGTCCACGTCGCGGTCGCCGTCGATGTCGCCGGGTAGTCGGTATTCGGCGATCGTCACCGTGACCGTGGTGTCGTCGTAACTGACGTCGGCGTCGAGGTCCGGGGGGAAGTCGACCAGGGCGACGCGTTCGAACTTGCCACTGATGGAGCCGGCCGTCAGCACCTGAAACGTGTCGCCGATCAGCGGCACGAATTCATCGAGCAGCACGAGCTGAAGCTCGCCCGCCAGGCTCGCGTCGCCGGTGACGATCAACTGATCGTATTCGGTGCCCGGCTCGTAGCCTGCGAGTTCGATCTGGACGACGCTGGTCGGCTCGTTGGTGAGGTCGCCGTCGAGCGTCAAGCGCCCCGGCGACGTGCCGGGCATGATCATCTGGCGGTTGACGATCCTGCCGCCCCGGATCATCGCATTGCCGCTGATCGAGCCGTCGTTGTCAATCACGTCCGCGTCGACGGACGAGTTGCCGGTCAGTTCCAGGTCATCATTGTTCTCGAACTCGCCCATGACGGTAATCGACGAGTTGTCGAGCGACAGGCGACCGTTGTTCTCCATGCCGCCGCCGAAGCACAGAGCCGCGCCGTTCGTCAGGACCAGCTCGTTCTCATTGAAGAACGTTTCGCGCGTGTCGCAGTCGGGCAGATTGTGGAACACGGCCGTGCCCGCCAGCAGGATGCGGGCGCTGTTTTCCAAAATGGTCTGCCCCTGAGAGAGAAGCAGCGTCGCGTTCTCCACGATCCAGATTCCCCCGGCAAGTTCATCGTCTCCGACGGCGAGTTGTTCGACCTTGTCAACGATCTTGAGGCCGCCGGAACTGACGTCGACGATGTTCCGGTTGTCGAACGGAACATTCACGACAGCTTCGGTCTGCGTGATCGCCCGGATGAACTTGCCGTTGTTGATGAATCGCGGATCGAAGTCGTTCGGCGACTTGGTGATGCCGCCGGTGCCCAGCAACGACCAGTCGTCGTCGTTGGTGACCTCGGTCAGTCCTTGAACCACAACGCCGGCGCCGTCGCGCTGGTCGAGCACCCTTTTGTTGATGAATTCGCTGGTGAACAGCCCAAGTGTGATGAGGCTCGTCGGCGTATCGTCCAGGATCGTGATAATGTCATCATTGGTGACAGTTCCCGCCGAGTCCACTCTGCCGAGTTGAATCTCCGCCCCGCGCAGGTCAATGACCCCATGATTCTCCAGATCCCGGAGAACTTTGATGACACCCTGGAATGTGGCGGGCGCTGATCTCGCCATGTGGAGTTCGGCGACTTCAAAGCTGTTCGCGCGGTTGCCGTCAACTCCAAAATCGACGGCGCCCTGGCCGGTGCTCTCCAGCACGCCGTCGAAGATGCAATTGCCGTGTTCGATAACCGTGTTGTCGGACAGTTCGTGACGCAGGCGACCGGTGGTATTTGCGGCCAGATTCCTGATGGCGCCGGCGCCGTTGGTACGCAGAATAGCGCCATCCTCGGCATCGAGATTACTGACGGTGAGTCGGCCATTGGACGACTCGATCGCGCCGCTGGACCGTACGCGAGTGATGCTTGCGTCTTGCGGGCTAATCTTGCGTATGCGGCCTGCGTTGACGGCACGACCGCCGAGAAGGTCGAACAGCACCAGATCCTTGCCCGTGATGATGATCTGGCCACTGGCGCTGTTCTCAAGTACGGCCTCGCAGTCGTCACACGCGTAGATTCCTCCACCGATCGTAAGAATGCCGTCATTGCGGAATGACCCCGAAAAAAACAGCCCGTCCTCCACGTCCCATGTCCCGTCGAGCCGGTTGATGAGCATGCCGGAGTAAAGCGTGCCCGTGTTCATGTTGACGATTCCACGGTTGTCGATCACCGCATTCTCGAATTCGCACTTGAAGTCCTCGCCGATCACGTTCAGCGTGGCTCCCTCACTGTTGGTGAGCTTCCCGGTCACCGTGCCGCGCATCGTGTTGGCCGTGTCTTCATTCCTCAGGTTGAAGGCGGCCATGGTCCCGCCGTCGAGCGTGTAGAGTCCGTTGTTTGCGAGGGTTCCGGCCAGCGTACCCCCGGTCTGGAGCAGTTCGCCATTGTTGGTGATCGCGCCGGCTTCGGTGCCATCCAGCGTTCCGGCCGCGAGGTGAAACGGCGTCGGTTGGGAGAAGGCGAGCAC
Source organism: uncultured Phycisphaeraceae bacterium (assembly GCA_964648365.1). Lineage (GTDB taxonomy): Bacteria > Planctomycetota > Phycisphaerae > UBA1845 > UBA1845 > SURF-32. The sequence goes on along the minus strand of CAZYLK010000191.1, from coordinate 3,339 downwards.
GGCCGTCCGGTCGCGGGGTTTCATGACGCCGCCGGCCATCCGCATCTGGCCCTGGCCGGTGCCGGAGAGCGTGCCGTCGATCTCGTGCGTCGCCTGCCCGGTCGCGGCGGCGTATTCCACCGTGCCGTTGTCAGAAAAGGTGTATTCGACACCGGATGAGTAGGAGTCATCATCGACGAGAATCCTCGAGCCCTCCAGGGCCTCCACCCCGCCTCCGATGATTTCGATCAGATTACCGAACAGCCTCAATGTCCCGGCCAGCGCCCGCGTGGTGCCTGCCGCCGACTGATAATTAACGGTGATCTGGGAGAGCCCCTCCCCGATTCGCTTCTCGAGCAGACCGCTGTTTCGCACGACGCCGAATCCGTTGCCTGCCTCGATATCCTGATCTCCGAGCAGGATAAGTCCGCTGTTGCCGTCCTTCCCGTCGGCCAGGTTGATCAGCTGCGCCCCCTCGTCGATGGTGACGCGGCCGGACTTCAGCGTCAGCGCGCCCTCATTGCGCAGCGTCCCCGTCTGAGTGAGCTTCATTTCTTCAAACACGTCCCACTCGGCGTCTTCCGCGTTAACCGCCTCGCCGGTTCCGAAGAGACTGCCCCGGTTCCAGCGCACGCGGCGCTCATTGGTCAGCGTGCCGTTGACCTCGAACCGGGCGTTGACGCTGTCCATCACGAAGAGCGCCAGCGGTGGAAACGCCAGCGTCGCAGTGAAGTTATCGTCGACCGTCATGGTGGCGCCGGCGTTGACCACCTGGCCGGCGCCGCTGGCGACGAAGCGGCCCGAAATCTTGTGGATGCCCGCCAGCCATCGCGCCGTAGCATTCGTGAGCTGGAAGCTGAGATCTCGTGCGGAGCTGCGCGACGTGCTGTTCTCACCAATCGAAAACAGGGCCGACGATGGAAGTGCTTTGACGACGATACCGGCCCCGTTGAGAACCTGGGTATCAGGCACGGCACTGTGCAGGCGCAGCTCGCCCCGCTGGACGGTAAACAGCCCGGTGCTGTCGATCGGACAGAGGATTCTCGCCCGCGCCAGGTCCGTCGACATCTCCACCTTGATCTCGGCGTCATGGTCGAACAGGGCGGTCGTCATGCCGTTGCCGTCGGCGATAACGCCGGGGTTGCTGCCGCTCATGAACGTCCACGTGCCGTCGAAGTGCTCGATCTTTCCTTTATCGCCGAGTCGGATCAGGCGCTGAACGGCGACATCGCCGTTGTTTCGCAGAGCGGAATCCAGGATTCGCGGATCGCCGATTCCGTCGCTGCCGACGGTCAGCGTGCCGCCGCGTTCATTGGTAAGACCGTTGCCGACGACGTCGCCGGTGTTCCACACCAGGAAGCCGCGATTGGTGACGCCGTCCATCGTGGCGCTGCTGAGGCTGAACGGGGTGTCGCCCTCTTCGAACTCGAACAGGCAGTCCTCGATGAGGCTGCCGGCCGAGAAGATCTTCGATGTGTCGTTCGCCCGCCCCCCCAGTTGCAATTCCCGCATGTCCCCATCGATGACCATGCCCGCGTTGTTCGTCGCCACCAACGTCGCCCGGCCGGTCATCTCGCCGGAGAAGAACAGTTCCGAGCCGCCGGAAGCGAGCACGTCCCCGCTCAACTCGGTCCGGCTCTGGAATCGCAGCGCGCCCACCGAAGCCTCGATCAAGCCGGCCTCCTGGCGAAACGGAACCGCGATGTCGCTCGCCCCGAATCCGCCGCTCTTTCGCAACGCGATTCCGACGCTCAGCAGATAATTCTCCCCGCCGAAGTTGCTGACATCGCCGTCGTCGAGGAACTCGAGAACGTCCGTGGAGACCTGGGCGTTACCCTGGAGATTCCACTGGGCCCCGGTGTTCATGAAGATCGTCCCGGCGGAGACTTGCCAGTCGTCGCCGATGAAGATCGGGCCGAACACGTCGAAGCCCCCCTGGGCCAGAAAAGTACCGCTTCCCGTGAATCGCGCGGAACTGACGGACGTCAGCCCTTCGACCGTCAGCATGGCGCCGGAACCGGTGATGCTGCCCGGCTGTTGCGGCCCGTTCCCGAGGCTCAGCGACGAGATGGTGATGGTGTCGCCCAGCGTCGGCGGACCCACCAGCGTCACGTTGAATGTGTTGTTCTCGTCGTTGTCCGGAACCTGCTCGGGATCCCAGTTCTGCGCGTTGGTCCAGGCGCGGTCCCCGCCGCCGCCGGTCCACTCCGAGTCGATCTCGCCGAGCGGCGCCGGCAGGCTTGCGGCGACAGTGACGGCCCCACCAGCGAAGGCGCCGGCGTGGGACGCCGCGGCAACGGACGTCACGGCCGCGAACAAGACCACAGCGGCGAGAGCGCGTCGGAGAGTGCGGGCCAGGCTCATGTGTTCTCCCAAATGGACAGCGCGGCCGGCGTGATCGGCCGACTGAGGGGTTGCGCAGGTCGTTTGCCCGTAATACGCCAGAACCCGCCCTGCGGATTCAGAGAATCCGGCCTTTTCTTGGGCACGCAGCCCGATTCCCAGCGGGGATGGTATCCCGCTGCGGCCGAGGTCCGAGGCTCGCTGCCCGCCGCGGAATCACGCCCCGGGCGTCGCATCCTCGATGGAGCCTCACCACGCGGATGACGGTGGACGGTCGCCGCCATCGTCATTCGTCTGCGCTGCCCGTGCATCCGGTCGGTGTGGATGGAAGCTACAATGGGCACCGTTCGTCCCAGTGAGAGACGCCGCGATGAGTCAAGAACCACCTATCGACAGGCCCGAGCCAGACACCGGACTGACGCCGCCGCCCGACGACGCCGAGGGCATCCGGGCGACCGCGGCCTTCGCCGACGCGGCCACGGTGCAAGTCGACGTCAGCGACACGTCGCCGCTGCCGCCGGCCCCGCCCGACGGCCTGCCCGCCCGGACTGCCGGCGCACAGACCGGCGAGCACGTCGGCCGCTACACGCTCGTGCATCCCATCGGCGAGGGCAGCTTCGGCAGCGTCTGGCTGGCCGAGCAGCGCGAGCCCGTACGGCGGTGGGTCGCGCTGAAGATCATCAAGCTGGGCATGGACACGCGCGACGTGATCGTCCGATTCGAGGCTGAGCGTCAGGCGCTGGCGATGATGGATCATCCCAGCATCGCCAAGGTGCTCGACGCGGGCAGCACCGACGCGGGTCGGCCCTACTTCGTGATGGAGTACATTCAGGGCGTGCCGCTGATCGAGTATTGCGATCGCGAGCGGCTCGACACACGGCGGCGGCTGGAGCTGTTCATCCCGGTCTGCCACGCCATCCAGCACCCCCATCAGAAGGGCATCATCCATCGCGACATCAAGCCGTCGAACGTGCTGGTGACGCTCCAGGACGGCGTGCCGCTGCCCAAGGTCATCGA
>CAZYLK010000190.1:0-11555 GCA_964648365.1 uncultured Phycisphaeraceae bacterium | reverse complement strand
ACTTCACGTCGAGCGATTCGATCGCGTCGCACGCGATGTCGCGCGACGGCGGCACGCCGACGCGGAAATAGTCCATCGCGGAGTTCACGTCCGTACAACTGGCCGCTACGCCCCACACGACGAACGGCGTGCCTTGCAGAAAGAGTCCACCTGGCCGACCCGCGATCACCAGGTCGCCGTCCTGCGTCCACTCGAACCAGTTGCCCTCGTAGATGTCTAATCGGTACATGTGCGGCTCGCCCGGAGCGGAGTCGACGGTGCGCCCGCCGGCAGGGGTGGAAACCCGCAGGCGGTCCCGTGCGGCATCTGCGCCGAAGTGCATCCCATGTCGATTGCTCATGCCGAAACGCACCGGGTCTCCCTCTCCATCCGTGATCGATCGCCATTCGATGAACAGTCGTTCGGCGCCAATCAGGTCAAGCAACTCTTTGCGATAGTATTCGCTCTCGCCACCGGCGCAATTATTCAGCGTGGGCGCGTGATCGGTGCGGAAGTAAATCCAGCCGTCCTGCAGCCAGCGCGACGCCGGGAACACCCGCTTCGACCGCAGCCAGCCGTCGTCCTCCGGATAATGCTTCCCTTCAACGGCGTAGACTTGACCGTACGCGGCCGTCGGGCCGGCCGTCATGCAAAACCCGGCGCTCAGGACGAGCAGGGTCATAAAGCTCTTCATGGTTATTTCCTCCATTCAGGTCAGCATCCGTAAGGCCCGCTGACCAGAAGACTGACCTCGACTACTTCCCCACCGGCGCGTACTTGACCGTCGTCAGATCCGCCAGATCGCCCCAACTCATGCCCGTCGTGTAGACGTTGCCCCGCCCGTCCATCGTGATTGCGCTCGAATACTCGTGATCGTTGCTGCGCGAGTACACGTCGCTCCAGGTGAGGTCGCCGTGCGCGTCGTAACGCACGATGAAAGCGTCCCCGACGATCGAGTATCGGCTTCCGCCCACGATGTACACCGTGCCGGTCCCGTCCACGAACATGGCGTACGCTTCGTCGATCTGCTCTTCGGGGCTGTCGTAGCGGCGCACGCCGACGCCGTCGCCCAGATCACGCCACGTCTCGGACGGCAGGCCCGTGTCCGCGTCGTACTTGATGGTCACGGCGTCCAGATAGCCGTTCGTGCCGGTGCTCGCGCCGCTGATGTAGACGTTGTCGAGATCGTCAAAACCGATCGAGTTGGGCCGGTTGATGCCCGTTCCCAGGCCGCCATAGCGCGCCGTCCACAGCTCCCGTCCGGAATCGCCCTCAACCTTGATCGTCACGATGTGCTCGTGGCCGATGCGCGTCTGCCCCGTCACGTAGACGTCGCCGCCGTCATCGACCGCGATGGCCGCCGGATCATCCACGTCGTCGGTGGGGCCGTTATGGACCGACCGCCACTGCAGTCGCCCGTCGCGGTCGTACTTGAGGGTGACGATGTCGAGATCAAACGTCGCCCGCCCCGCCAAGGTCACGCCCGTGACGAACACGTTTCCGTCGGCATCCACGGCCACATCCTTGGCGGCGTCGAGCTTGCGCCCGCCGTCATCGTGCCGCACCGCCCAGACTTCCCGGCCGGAGGCGTCGTACTTGACGGTGACGAAATCGTCCGCCGTTTTCTTCCCCTCGCTGCGACCCGTGACGTAGACGTTGGACTGGGCGTCGATGACGAGCCGTTCCGGAATGTCATCGCGGCCGGCGGGGCCGTTGTAGCGCGCCACCCACACCTGGCGCCCATTGCCATCATACCGTACGGTGCCGAAGTCGTAGCCGGTTTTGGCACCCTCACTGCGCCCCGTGATGACAAACCCGCCGCGGGGGTCCACGGCCGCGTCGTGAACGTACTCTTCGCCGTTGCCCGGCCCGTCGTAATACCGCACCCACTCCCGCCTCCCGTCCTGCGAGTAGCGGATGGTCACGAAATCGACGTGCGACGTTTTCCCCGTGCCCGTGCCGGTGACGAAGATGCCTCCCTCGCCGTCGACGCCGATGGCATAACCGGCCTCACCGCCGAACAGGTCGCCGTCGAAGATGTTGACCCATTCCCGTCGCAGATCCTGACCGAACGCACCCGCGGCAAGACACGCGACCCCGATCGCGGCCCGCCACGGCATCCTGTACCTCTGCTTCATCTTGGTTTCTCCTGAAATGCCGGCCTGTTCGGTCACCCGACCGCGTCCGTATGCGGGCGGGTCGGGCTGACCCGATGCAGCCCGGCGAAGTCGATTTGTCTGCTGTCCGCGCCGTGAACGCCTCCGCCGTACGGCGACGGGCGGGTCCGAATCGCAGCAGCCCCCGCGCACGGCGATGCTGGACCGCCTTACGGTACGAAGTGCATGCCAGGGCGCAACCCGTGTACACTCCCGCCTCCCGCCCGGTGCGCAATGGAGTTTCGCACGCCGCTCGAGACAACGGCACCATGGACGACCACCGACTTTCTACGCCGGACCAGGTGTCCGTCTACCCCTGGACGATGATTTGTGCGGTTGATGCGCGCCCACCCGACGCACACGCCCCTCCCTGATAGTCCCTCATGGTCGGGGGTTGGGGTTCGGATGAGCGCTGTCGTGGTCTTGCGTTGCCGCGGCCGCACCCAGACCTGCGGCCGCGCCCGGCGCAGGTTCGGTGCGGATCAGTCCCTCTGAGACTGAAACGCATCCCACGCCTGCGCGTCCGTGGCGCCGTTCTGAACGATGCTCCGCACGGCGCGGATCATCCCGACCGGCCACTTCGACTGAAAGATGTTCCTGCCCATGTCCACGCCGACCGCGCCGTCCGTCACCGCGTTGTACGCCAGCTTCAGCGCCTCGCGCTCCTCGATCTTCTTGCCTCCGGCGATCACGACCGGCACCGGGCAGCCTTCGACGACCTTCGTGAAGCCCTCGCAGTGATAGGTCTTGACGATCTGCGCCCCCAGTTCGGCGGCGATGCGGCAGGCCAGGCCGAGGTAGCGGGCGTCCCGCGTCATCTGCTTGCCCACGGCCGTGACGGCGAGCACCGGGATGCCATACTTCTGTCCCGCGTCGCACAACCGGGCGAGGTTCTTGAGCGTCTGCCGCTCGTGATCCGAGCCGACAAAAATCGAAATCGCCAGGCACGAGGCGTTCAGCCGGATCGCATCCTCGATGGAAACGGTCAGATCCTCGCCGGACAGATCTTCCTTGAGAATGCTGGTGCCGCCGGAGACGCGCAGCACGATCGGGATGCGCGTGTTCGCGTCCACCACGTTGCGCAGCACGCCGCGCGTGAGCATCAGCGAGTCGGCATGGGGCAGCAGCGGCGCGATCGTCTCGCCCGGCCGCTCCAGCCCGGTGGTCGGCCCCTGAAAATAGCCATGATCGATCGCCAGCATCACACAGCGCCCCGTTGCGGGCGCGATGATGCCGGCCATCCGGTTTTTCATTCCCCAGTCCATGAGCCAGTCTCCCGCGCGAGTCAATCGCTGTCAGAATATAGAACAACAGATGAACGCGGATGAACGCAGATAGTCAAAGAGGCGCAGGCAGCCCACCCTGAGCCATCGGCATTGCAACCGCGGACGCTGCCCGATCCTGCGGTCCGCTCTCACGCTGCTCTGTGCTCTCTTTTCTCTCTTCTGTTCTCTCTTGTCTTATCCGCGTTCATCCGCGTTTATCTGCGGTTCGTCTTCCGACCTATCTGCCGACGCTCTCCGGTCGGCGTTGAGGCTCCACCAGCGTCTCAACCGGCCGTGCAGTGGCGGCCACACCTGCGTCGAACTCGTCCCCGCGGAACGTATTGCCCAGGTACGAATCGCGGACGCGTGCATCCCGGATAATGTCGCGCGGGCTGCCTTCCGCCAGAAGCTGGCCGTCGTTGATGATGTAGCTGCGATCCGTCACCCGCAGCGTCTCACGCACGTTGTGGTCGGTCAGCAGGATGGCGATGCCGTCTTCCTTGAGCTTAAGAATCTCCCGCTGCAAGTCTTCCACGGCCTTCGGGTCGACCCCGCTGAACGGCTCGTCCAGCAGAATGAGCTTGGGCTCGGTCACAAGTGCGCGGGCGATCTCCAACTTGCGACGCTCGCCGCCGGAGAGCAACTGCGCATGCTGGTTGCGCTGCACCGTCAGCCCGAACTGGGCCAGCAGCGCCTCGGCGTATTCGCTCCGCTTGCGCCGGGAGAGGTCTTTCCGGGTTTCGAGAATGGCGATCAGGTTCTGCGCCACCGTCAGGCGCCGGAAGACGCTGGGCTCCTGCGACAGATAGCCCATTCCGCGTTGAGCGCGGCGGTACATCGGCCAGCGCGTGACGTCGATGCGGTCGAACTCGACCCGCCCGCCGTCAGGGACGATCATGCCCACCGTCATGCGGAAACTGGTCGTCTTGCCTGCGCCGTTGCGTCCGAGCAGCCCGACGATCTCGCCTTCGCGCACGTCGAAACCCAGGCGATCGACGACCGTCCGGCCGTTGTATCGCTTGATCAGACCCTCTGTTTTCAACAGCCGATTATCGGACATAAACTCTTGTCGAACTCGATCTTACCGACAACGCCGCCGCTGTTGACAAACCCGCGGATCAACCTCGGCAATGCAGCCTCTCAGGCTCTGAACGGCAGCGGTCCCGGTCAGGCCGACAGGAAACGACAACCACGCAAGTACTTTGCCAGCAAAACCTTAACCGTGAAAAACACATCGGCTGGCCGTGATAAGTCGCCTGCCGTCTCGCTCCGTGTCGCTCAAACCCGCGCCCGCCGCTCGCGGCCGGCAGAATGTTGGTCCATTGTGGATAATTTCAGAGTGTTTAGCGTATCCACCTCATCCGCCCCACGTCGGGAATCAGGCCGGGAACCCACTCGGCCAGGCGATGTCCGCTGGGCCAGTAGACGAAGAACGCACGACCGATCAACTGGTCCTCCGGGACGGTGCCAAGCTGAAAACGCTCGCCGCGATCTTGAAGGTGCGGCCCGATCTTGACCCAGAACCGCGAGTCCTGGCTCTGGGGACTGTTGTCGCCCAGCATGAAGTACTCGCCCTCGCGCAACATGATCGGGTTGTTTTCGGTTCCCCACCCGGCCTGATCGACGAGCCAGCTCCGCAGCTCGTTCAGCGCGCCGCGTCCGCGGTCCAGGTAGTAGACGTCGCGTTCCACGATCAGGTGCAGCAGGCTCAGCGCCGCGTCGTCCGCCTCGATGCGCGGCCAGGCCGCCGGCGCCCACTCGCCCCGGCGCAGCGCCGCAAGGTCCGGCGCGTACATCTGCGGAGTGGATGCGAGAACCTCCTCGCCGTCGATGCTCAGGGCCACGCGGTAGTCCACGACCTCGAAGGACACCTCGACCCCGCGACCGCGGCCGGCAAACGCCGCCACCCGCGTCTGAAGCCGATCAAAGTCGCGAACCGGCTTTCCGTCCCGTTCCGCGCTGATGCTGACGGCGCCGTCCATCCCGAGCGTAGCGCAGAACCGGGTGTCCAGCTTCTTCAGATACAAGCGCAGCGCCCCGCCCCCGCCGCGGGCGTCGAGGACGAACCGCATTCGCAGATCGTCGACGTAATTCTCGCCATAAAACAGGTAATTGAAGTCGCCGTTGACCTGCTGAAACTCGTGCAGGCTGCCCCGGCGCTGGGCGTCGCGCCGATCTTTCAGGTTGTAGGCATACGCGTCGACCGACATGGTATTGACCAGTTCGATCGCGTCCGCCGGACGGCCGAGGCCGTCAAACGTCACCACGCGAGCGGACGCATCCCAGGTCGCCTCGCCCGGCCCTGCGTGGTTCCACTGCGGCTGCGTCGCCACGGGAATCCGCGGGCGGAAGTCGTGATTGTACACGTTGAACCACAGCGACGACTGGGCCGTGGGCGTCTTGCGGGCGATCCGCAACTTGCGATCCAGCTCGTCGAGCACCGCTTTCGGCACGCTTTCCAGTCGCCCGCGAACGTTGCCGTACTGAAGTTCCGTTTTGCGCTGCACGCGATCTTCCATGATCGTGCGCGTCTCGTCGGACAGCTCAGCAATCGGCACCGTATATACGTCGCCGCGGATGATCGACAGAACCTCCCCCGGCACGCCGACGCAGCGCTTGATGAAATTGGTGGTACCGTCGGAGGGATCTTTGAAGACCGTCACGTCCCAGCGATGGGTCGCGGTCCGCGGTCCGCCAAAATCGAGCGGCCACTTCAGCACGAGGATGCGGTCGCCGGGATCGGAGTTGCCGGCGACGTCGTTCTGGCGCAAGCCCGTGTTGGGACGCCAGCAGTTCGGACACGTCGCGGTGGATTGCGGCCCGTGCTCCACACGGCTGTTGCTGCTGGGGTCCAGCAGGCCGTACGCGAAGGAGTAGCCGCAGAACTCGCACGTCATCGTGCCGTGGCGGCCGTAGAGCGTCGGCGCCATCGAACCGGTCGGGATGACGAAGGCCTCGACCACGAAGGCCCGGAACACGAACGCCAGGATGAATGCGACCACGATCGAGTCGATCGTTTCGCGCAGGCTTTCCTTCCGCGGCTCGGGGCGAGCGGCGTCAGGGGAGGCTGAGGTCGAGGGGCCGGCTGGCATTGCGGGGGAGTGTAGACGAAGTGCCGCAGGGACGCACGCCTCTGCCCGCGGGCGTCCGGAAGGTGCGACGGCCAAGGCGGCAGCCGACGCGACACCCTGTGGAGCGCGCCAGGCCGGGCGATCCTGACGCGACGGGCAGGCCAAGACACGCCGTCGTGTCGCCGGCCGTGTCCGGCCGCGACCGGAGCGCAGAAAACCGGCCGGGGCGATGATCACCCCGGCCGGGGGCGCGATGTCGCGCCATACTCGGAAGTTCGGAAGCGACCGGCTAGTTGCAGGTCACCCGATTGTCGAAATCGACGCAGCGCGGGCGGGTCATCAGCACGTCATGCACGCCCGGAGCGACGAAGTAGTTCTTGTAGACGGCCTTCTTGCCGGAGATCGTCAGCTCAATCTCGCGCTCGTTGTCGATGTTGACCACGACGGTCTCGCCGTTGAACTCGGTGGTCCACATGACGACTTTGCCCTTGATGCTGCCGTTGCTCTTGCACTTGCTCTTGTGCTTGCGGATGTCGTCGCAGCCGACGCCGCCGCCGGGGCACAGGTCGTTGATGGCGGCCCGGAACGCCGAGTGGTCGATTCGGGTGGCGATATTGCCACAGCCACCCTGATTGCAGTGCGTCACGACGCCAATGACCTGCCCCTGGTAGATATAGCCCGAGCCGGAGTTGCCGCCAGTCACGTCGTTCGTGTAGGTGTAGTATGTGCTCTGCCGCGACAGGATGTTGCCGGGGCTGTTCTGCTGGGCCTGCGTGCGCTCGCAGATGGAGCTGACGCCGTAACCCCAGACATCCGTGGTGCCGGAGGCGGGCAGCACCTCGGCGAGCGGACGCAGCACGCCGTAGCGGGCGAACGCCTTCTGGCCGACGTTGTTGTTACCGGTCGTCATGACCGCCCAGTCATTGCCGACGCCGCCGTTGGTCGAGCGGCGCGTGACGACCGGAAACTGGTCCGAGACGCCCGGGTTCTGCGGGCGGCACCCGGAGGACGGCGGCACGCGGAACTGAGCAACCAGGTTGCCGCTCATGCAGTGCCCGGCGGAGACCAGGCAGCTTTCGGTGTTGTAGACGGTCGCCGAGCAGCCGACGGGCATGAGGCGGCAGGACCACTCCTCCGTCGAAGGTGTGCGGTTATCGCCGTTGCAGATGCCGCATTCGCCAGCCGACCCCGGCCCGTGAATGTCGCCGATCTCGAAACCGACCTTCTCGACCGCCAGCCGGTTGCCGACCGTGTGGGGCGCCGCCCACAACTCGATGATCAGTGTATCACCGTTGAAGTACGCGGTGGTATCGCTCCACTCGGACAGCGCCTGGGCGTCCAGATCCTGCGTCTCATTGTCAAAAGTCGACGTCACGCGGACGAAGCTGCCCGCCGGCATGACGACGTCGCTGAAGTAGAGCCGCAGCCACGCGGCACCCTGCTTCTGAATCACGTCGTCGAAGACGAGGGCAAAATCGTCGCCAGCGTTGTCAAGCCGGCCGGTGTCGATCAGGCCGGGAGCGAACTCGCCCCGCGGGTAGTCGAGCGTGAGCTGGGCGTGGGCCGACGCCGTCATCAGGACGGCAGCCGCCACCGCGCAAACCTTTGCTTCCTTTAGCATTACAAGCAACCTTTCTTTCGTCCGAACCCCGGATTCGCTCGGCGCGCCGGTGCAGCGCCCGTCCCCCGACAGGCTCGACAGTCGCCGAAGCAGTACACAAAACATTACAGTAGCAGGTCAGCGGGGCGTTTTCAAGCCGAACGGGAAAGTCGCCGGGCCGCCGCGGGTAACGCGACAACGCCCGATAGAGTCCGCAGGAAGCCGTCAGTTCGTCGCGACGGCGTCAGCGGGCGTCCGATACATGCGGCGTGCCCGCACGACCCAGTACAGCGCTACAGAAGCAAAGCCCAGCAGCACGGTGTAGATGACCAGCGCCAGGACGACGACGCCGGCAGCCGCGCCTCGCGTCATCGGATCGTCCGGACTGCCCTGGCAGACGGCGCAGGCATGGGCCGGCAACGCGGCGGCGCCCAGCCACATGCCGGAGAGCACGAGCGGAAGCCAGCGGGCCGAGCGGGATGGGCGGGGACGAAGCATCAGATGTAGCTGACCCCCTTGAGCTTTCGCACGAACCAGAAGAAGTAGGCCACCACGCCGCCGGCGCCGAGCAGGCTGGCGATGCCGACGGTCAGTTCCAGCAGGCCGCCGCCGGCCGTTCGATACTGACCGATCAGCCACGCGCCCGTGCCCACGCAGAGCAGGAACGTGGCGATGATAAACAGTACGTGAAACGCCTTCAGCGACATCAGTGACCGTCCGTTGCGTGATCGCCGCCGTGGTCGTCGTGGGCGGCCACGATGCGCTGCGTGTCCGTGCCAACGCTCTCCACCTCCGTGAAGACGGGGATCAGCAGCAGCACGGCGAAAAAGGCGGCGCTCAAGACGAGGATGGAGTACAGGAACATCCGCTCGGCCTTCAGGTGCATGAAAATCAACGCGACCAGCGAGGCCTTCACGGTCGCGATCAGCAGGGCGACCAGGACGTGGCCGACGTGACCGACCGGCAGGTAGGACGCGGCCACGGTGACGACCGTCCCGACCAGGAGCGCGATCAGCACCATCTTGAACGCACGGACGTGCTTCTGGTGATCTTCAGCAGTGGCGGTGCTCACGAACGACTCCTAGGTCAGGTACATGATCGGGAACAGGAAAATCCACACCAGGTCGACGAAGTGCCAGTAAAGGCCGGTGCATTCGATCCGGTTGGTGTAATACTCGGGATTCGTTTCAAACAGCTTCGCGCCCGGGCCGGCGAAGTAGAGCATCACCGGGATGCCGCAGAACACGTGCAAACCGTGGAGGCCCGTCATGGTGAAGTACGTCGCGTAGAAGGTATTGCTGCTGGGGAAGTGGTTGTCGTTGAACTTGTGCATGTACTCGAACGTGATCTTCACGAAGAGGAACAGCGCCGCAAGTGCGACCGTAATCAGAAGATTCCGCCGGCACCCCGCCAGGTCGCCTTCGTGCGCGGCCGCCCAGGCCATCACCATCGTATAGCTGGAGAAAATGAGTGCGGCCGTATTGAGCATCCCCAGCCAGGGGTCCAGGCCAGCCGCCTTGCCGGTCAGCCAAGTGCCCTCGGGCGCGGTCACGCGCAACAGCACATAGGACGAGAACAGCGCACCGAAGAGCATGACCTCGGACGCCAGGAAGAGCCATATCCCCAGCTTGCCGCTGTACATGCCGGTCAGCGGGTGGGGTTTGACGGTGTAAGGTAAGAGCTGCGACGACAAGCGTTACGCCTCCTGAGTCCGGGCGAATTGGGGACAGAAATCGGTCTTGGCGCCGGGCACGCTGTACTCATAGGGCGCACAGGAGACCACCGGCGGATGGGGGAAGTTGCCGTGGGGCGGCGGCGACGGCGCGGACCACTCCAGCGTGGTGGCCTCCCACGGGTTTTCGCTGACGCGTTTGCCCGCGAAGGCGCTCATGAAGAAGTTGATGATGAACGGGATCTGCGCCACGCCCAGCATCCACGCACCCCACGACGACATGACCACCAGGCCCTGCGTCTCGACCCCCAGCGTGTAGTCGGTCTGCGTCCACAGCCGGCGGGACACGCCGTTCAGGCCGACCCAGAACATCGGCATGAACACGACGTTCATGAAAATCATCGTCGGCCAGAAGTGCAGATGTCCGAGGAAGTCGCTCATCTTGCGGCCGGTGACCTTCGGATACCAGTAGTAGATGCCCGCGAACAGGCCCATGATCGTGCCCGGCGCGACGACGTAGTGGAAGTGGCCGATGACGTAATAGGTGTCGTGCAGGTGGATGTCCGACGTGGTCAGTCCCAGAGGCAGACCGGTCAGGCCGCCGATGGCGAACATCGGCAGGAACGTCAGCGCGAACAGCATCGGCACTGTGAACCGGATCGAGGAGCGATACAGGCTGATCAAGAAGCACGTGAGGATGATCACGGACGGCACCGAGATGATCATCGTCGTGAACTGGAAGAAGGTGCTGAGCGTCGTGCCCATGCCGGTCATGAACATGTGGTGGGCCCAGACGATGAACGACATGAAGCCCAGGAACACTACTGAAAAGACCAGCGTGTTGTAGCCCCACAGCGGCTTGCGCGTGTTGTTGGCGATGACCTCCGCGACGATGCCCATCGCGGGCAGAATCAGCACGTACACCTCGGGGTGGGCCAGGAACCAGAACAGGTGCTGCCACAGCAGCGGGCTGCCGCCGCCGGTCCACTCCGCCGCCTGTCCGCTGACGACCAGGCCCGACGGCATGAAGAAACTCGTCCCCGCGAGGCGGTCCATGAGCTGAAGCACACCGGCCGCTTCGAGCGGCGGGAAGGCCAGCAGAAGCAGGAAGGCGGTCACGAACTGGGCCCACACGAAAAACGGCAGCCGGAAGAACGTCAGCCCCTCGGCCCGCAGGTGGACGATGGTGGTGATGAAGTTCACCGAACCCAGCAGCGACGACGTGATCAGAAAGATCATGCCGATCAGCCACAGCGTCTGACCGCTGAGCAGCTTGTTGATCCAGACGAGGTAGGACGCCTCGAAGTACTGCGACGCGGCCGGCTGGGCAATGACGGAGAGCGGCGCATAGGACGTCCAGCCGGAGTTCGCCGCCCCCCCCGGCACCATGAAGCTCGCCAGCATGATGATCCCGCCGGGCAGGAATACCCAGTAGCTGAGCATGTTCAGCCGGGGGAAGGACATGTCCGGCGCGCCGATCTGCAGCGGCATGACGTAGTTGCCGAAGCCGCCGACCGCCAGCGGCACCACGCCGAGGAACACCATGATGGTGCCGTGCATGGCGCCGAGCGAGTTGTACCCCTCGGGCAGCAGCACGCCGTCGGCGTCCACCAGGGCGGCGCCGAGCATCTTGCCGATCACCGGAATCGGTTCCTGCGGGTAGGCAAGCTGCCAGCGCATGACCCCCATCAGGCAGAAGCCGAAGAAGAGGAAAACCAGCGCCGTCACCGCGTACTGCACCCCGATGACCTTGTGGTCGATCGAGAAGACGTACTTCTGGATGAAGTTCAACTCGTGTTCGTGGTGGTGATG
>CAZYLK010000189.1:0-11613 GCA_964648365.1 uncultured Phycisphaeraceae bacterium | reverse complement strand
TTTGGATCCCGCGCTGGCCGGCTTCAGCCGGCCGGCTCTTGCCCCCGGTTTCAGCCGGGGGGGGGGTTGTCTACTCCTCACTCCAGCCGGCTTCAGCCGGCCTTGTTCTGACCGCGGATGTGAGGAGGTCCGTGAACATCCAAGGCCGACCCCGCCTGGCAGAGTGCCGCCGCAGGACTGAGCGCGTTCGCAGGACGGGATTCCGGCTCTGTCCGCATCACCGTGCGACCTCAGACGCGGACACGCGACGCAAGCCCGGCTGAAGCTGGCTGCAAGAAAAGGCGAGAGATCGCCCCCCCCCCCCAGCTAAAGCTGGCGGCAAAAACCGGTCGGCTGAAGCCGACCACGCGGTTGGACGGGAAGCCGACTGAGACGGCGATCCGCATATCCTGCACGGCCGCGGACGTGACCGCTGACTTCAGGCACCCGACACCAACTTGTGGCTGACGATGAGGGCTGAAGCCCCGCGGCGGCGCCGGGCCTGGGGGGCCTGGGCCGGCGCGGAGTTGCCAGCTCGCAGGCGCCGACTGACTTCGCAGGTATGGGAACCCAGTCTGGCGCCGGCCGCGTGACGGGTCATGTTAGCTGCTCCGTTGCGAAAGGATCACCGCCGAGCCGCGGACGAAAGCGCTTACTCGTGCCGCAAAGCGTCGATCGGATGCAGGATGGCGGCCTTGAAGGCCGGGATGATGCCGAAGAAGACGCCCACCCCGGCCGAAAAGGCCAGCGCCAGCGCGACCGACCACATGGGCACGTTGACGTCGACCATTTGCGGGTGCAGGTCGGCCAGAAAGCAGATCGAGTAGCCGATCGCCACGCCGATCCCCCCCCCGAGCGTGCTCAGGACGACCGCCTCGGTAAGAAACTGGAGCAGAATGTCCCGCCGGCGGGCGCCCACGCTTTTGCGCAGGCCGATCTCGCGCGTCCGCTCGGTGACGGAGACGAGCATGACGTTCATGATGCCGATCCCGCCGACCAGCAGCGAAATGCTCACGATGCCCGCCAGGACGGAGGTGGCCACCATGCGCATCTTGCCGAACTCCTCCAGCAACTGGTCCTGGCGCGAGACGCGGAAGTCGTCGGGCATGCCGGGGCGGATGCCGTGCCGCTGGCGCAGCACGCGGGCCATCTGCGACGAGGCCTCGTCGATCTGATCCTCGCTGACGGCCTCGGCGAAGAACGCGAAGTAGTGCCGCCGCTCCGGGTACATCCTGACGGCCGCGGTCCAGGGAATCACGATCAGCTCATCGAGGTTGTCGCCCATGAACGACCCCTTGGACTCGAACAGGCCGACGACCCGAAAGCGCTGCGAGTCGATCATCAGATAGTCGCCCACGATGCGCTCGTCGCACTCGAGTTTGCGCAGCACCTCCCGCCCCAGGACGCAGACGGGTGCGCCGTTGGCGACTTCCACCGCGGTGATGAAGCGGCCCTCGTCGGTGTAGAAGTTGCGGACGGGCTGGTAGGCGTCGCTGGAGCCGACGATCTGAATGTCGCTGACCTGCCGGCGGCCGTACTCGACGATGCCGCCAATGAACAGCGCCGGGGCGGTGCGCCGGACGGCCGATGAACCTACGTCCGCGGCCATGACGTCTTCGACGGTCAACTCAGCCCGGCGGAGGAACTCTCCGTGCGGGCCGCGCACCCACTGCGGGCGGACGAACATCAGGTTGGTGCCCAGCCCGCGCAGGAAGTTGCTGACGTAATCGCCGAAGCCCTGCGTGAACGAAACGACGGTGATGATCGACATCACCGCGATGATGATGCCCAGGACGGTCAGGACGGAGCGGATCTTGTTGGCCCAGACCTGCACCAGGGCGGTGAGGACGTTGTCCCCGGTGGCGAAGAGCCACCGCGGCGGAAAGCGTACGACCGCCCAGATCACGCGGGCCACGTCACTCATGCCTGAAACCCCGCCGTCATGGACACGTAACCCGCTGCGACGCCCGGCAACCGGCCAGTTCGACCCGATGACTGCCCGAACTGACGCCTCTGAGCTTGGTCGAAGCGGCGCCGTCGCAGTCCAGAACAACGGGGGTGTCCGTCTCGGGATTCTCGTCGATCCGCAGCGTCGGCGTCCGCTGGCCCAGGCCGCGCTTGATCTTTGCGATGATACGGTTGTCCTGCCCGTCGCCGACGCAGCGGGCGCGAAGTTTCTCGCGACCGCCGCAGGCGCCCTCGGACACATTGAAGACGTAAGCCGCGCCGGTTTCGCCGCCGAAATCGTCATCGGCGTGCGCCCCCAGCAGCGCGTCGGCGCCGGCCAGGGCGATACCGTAACCGAACTGATCGCCATCGGTCACGTCCGTCGATACCAGCTTGCCGGTCTGAACCCAGCGCTGGCCGTCATGCTTGAAGAGGTACGTGCCGCCAGACACCTCGTCGAGAAAGGCGCTGACCAGCAGCGTGCCGCCCGAAAGGCGGGTGTTGACGCCGAACCACTCCTTGCGGCCGCCGTCGAAGGCGACGAGCTTCTGCGTCTGCACCCAGGATTCGCCGTCGAATTCGAAGACGTACGCCGCGCCGGCGTCGCGATCAAGCTCGCCCTGTCGCGGCGCGCCGACGACGATCCGGTCGCCCTCGATCGTCACGGCATGACCGAACCGGTCGCCCGCCGCGCCGTCGGAGGGCAGGAGCTTCTGTTCCTCGACCCAGTGGTTATCGACGTAGCGGAAGACGTAAACGGATCCGGACTCCTCACCGTTCGGCTCATCCTGCCGGGCCCCGATGACGGCGACCGGCCCGTCGATGTCGACGGCGAATCCGAACCAGTCGAACGGGTCGGCATCCGAGGGCAGCAGCTTGGCCGTTTCCGTCCACGACAACCCGTCCGTGAGATAGACGTAAGCGGCGCCGGCCTCGTCGCCGTTCTGGCGATCGTGGCTCTCGCCGATCAGGGCGAAATTGCCGGAGATGGCGACGCGGTTGGCGAAAAAGTTGAACGCGCCGCCGTCGGAGGCGAGGAGCTTGGCCTCGTGGGTCCACTCTCGCCCGTCAAAGGTGTAGGCGTAGGCCGCGCCGGCCAGCGTGCCGTTGTCGCTGTCCCAGGGGGCGCCGACGATCATCAGGTTGCCGTCGATGTCCACGTCGTGCCCGAACAGCGCGTTGCCGCGCAGGTCGGTGGCCTGGATGCGCTGCGTTTCGGTCCAGCCGTTGCGGTCCCGGTTGTAGACGTAGACCGCGCCGGCGCGCTCAAGCACGCCGTGGGCGCCGAAGACCGCCGTATCCCCGCTGGCGGCGATGGCGATGCCGAACAGATCGCCCGGCCCGGACGACGGGGGGATGATCTTGGCCTCCTGGCACTGCCCGAACGCGACGGCAGCCGGCAGCCAGGCCAGCATCGCCGCGACCCACCCGCGCACGTGCAACTGCACGCCGACACGCTCGATCATCGTTACTCCCCCTTTTGAGAACGGTCCACAGTCCGGCGTTTCCGGCCGCGGCGGCGCCGAGGGCGCGCGGCACGCCGTTGAGCCAATTATAGCCCGTTCGGCCCTTGGAATGGAATATTTGACGGTTTTGGACGTTTGCCGGACCTGATGCCACCGGGCCAGCCAGCGCGACCGTTTCGCCCTTCTGGTTCAGAGCAGCGCATCCTGCCTTAAGTCGTCGAGCAGTCGCTCGGCCGCGGCAAACTCCCCCGCCAGGTGACCTTTGAGCCGGCGGAGTTCGGATTCGAGCGCCGGACCGGCCAACCCTTCGCGCTCCAGGAAGATGCGCGTCGCAGCCACCTCGAGCGTGGCCCTGTCGTAGCGCTTCAGGCGGGGCGCGAGCACGTCCAGCTCTGGCCTGCCGACGGGAGCGGGCACATCGAACTGGCGACGGATGAGGGCCACGATATCCGGGCGAACCTGATAGGAGTACTGCCGGATCGGCGTTCCGTCGCGATCCACGCCCAACTCGTCAATCTGTTCGTACAGGATTTCCGTCCCCTTGAGCGTGTCCGTAGCCCAGGCGACGTCTCTGGAAAACGGACCCTGCTGGCGGATCACAAAGTCGTCAAACGGAAGATCGAAGCCGATCACCTTGAGCAGGTAGACGATCTTCTGCATCTTGACCCGCCCGTCGACGCCGTCGCAGGCGTCAATCACCCGGGCCAGCTTCATCTCGTCGAACTCCCGCATTACTCACCTCCGGCTGCAACGTCGAATGCGGGCGGCTCCCAACCGTCAGCCCGCAGTGCTTCCATCAGGGCCTCGTCCGTCTGATCATAGTATAACCGGTAGACCGCGGTCTCGATATTGGAGATCGCCCTGAGTACGTCCGACTCGGCTTCCGCTGGATGCGTCCGCCCCTGCTCGTCGAGAACGTAAATGACGCGATCTTCCTCCTCTTCGCCCTCGCGGCTCTTCCGATAAAGCGCGTTGCGATACGCAAGATCGGAAAAGCCGTCGCGACAGCAGGAAAAGCGCTGATCGGTCTGCCGGAGTCGCGTGACGAACTCGATCGCCCTGTCTTGCTGCCGGCGGCCGCGCAGTTCGATCGCCTGATACGGGCGCTCTCGGTTGAGCAGGCGACGACACATGGAGGCGAGACGACGATGCCGGGGCTCTTCGCTTTGCATGGCCGCCCAATCTGCCAGACAGCACCAGAGTCGGAAGTCATCGAGCGCCAGATAGTCGCCTGTCGAGACCGGCCGGCGGGCGAGCATGCGCGCAAGCGGCGGCGGGCAACCCGCGGGGGCACGGGCGGGATCGAGCGCCGTCAGGTCAGCCGCCAGTGCAAAGATGTTCGTCAGCAGGGCTTCGTAGGCCCGTGTTGTTCTGTGGACGTAGACCTGTACGTACATGAACTCGCGGGCCTGAATGTACTCCTCGATTGCGTGAATCGCCTTCCTGTTGAAGCAAAGCCGCGACACGCCCGCCGCTTCGCCGCGAACCCCCACTCTGGCGATCCTGAGGCCGTGAAGCAGCCAGTCAAGGTCGAACTCTCCGTACCGAGTACCGGTCGCGCGGCTGTCCCGGAGGAGGTAGTCCATCCGGTCAGCGTCAAGTTGGCCGCTGATGAAATCCTTGGCGAGGAGGTGATGCCTGTTAGCCTTGTCGATCAGCGCTACGACGACCTCCGGATCGACCGAATGCGCCCGTAGCGGCGCTGCGAAACGCTCACGGATGATTCGAACCGACCAGTCTTCATGGTCGTTCGGATAGCCACCGGGGGCGCCCATCGCCGGGGGAATGGCACGCTCGAACACGTGCGAAAACGGACCGTGGCCAACGTCATGCAGGAGTGCGGCGGCGAGGATCGCCGAGCGCAGGAGCGCGAGATCGCCATACTCCTCGCTGTTGTCCGTGTATATCGTCCGCAGCGCGTCGAGCATTCGGCGGGCGACATGGCACACGCCGAGACTGTGAGACCACCGGCTGTGCTCGGCGCCGGGATACGTCAGAAATCCGAGTCCCAACTGCCGAATGCGCCGCAGCCGCTGAAACTCCTGGCGGTCAATCAGAGCAGCAATCAGCCGCCCCTCCGCACCGGAGAGCGGAATGAGATTGTGAACGGGATCCCGGATCACTCGGGGCATAGTGTTTGTCACCGTTGCAGATGCGAACCAAAACCTAACATCAGCATTCTCCCCCGTCAAGTGGCCAGCCCGCGCGCCAAGCTGAGTCGCGCGGCGTTCCTGCTCAAACTTGACGCTGTTGCGGCTGCGGGGTGAAATGCCAACCGTCAGGGGCGGCAGTGCTGACGGCGATCCTTCAGGCCGGAGCATGACGCCGCCCGTTCGGGTATGGTTCCCGGAGGGCGTGATGAATCGACAGATGATGATGCTTGTGGCCGGGAGTCTGCTGGTGGCGACGGGCTGCCGGACGGATGGGTTCTACCGCACACGTCCGCCCGAGGGCACGCTCGTTGTGACGGGCGGGCAGGTCGGCGCGTACTCCGGCCAAGAGGTCGACCTGGTCGAGCGGCTCGTCACGGAGCGCGACCGATATCTGGAATCGCTCAAGCGCCTGCGGGCGCACTATGAGCGCACCGGCAACGTCGAGAAGCTCACCCGCGTCGAGCACGAACTCGACGGCATGGGCAAGGTACTGACCTTCCGCTACCTGCTCGACGCGGAAGTGCCGCCGGCCGATCTGCGTCCGACCGAGTCCATCGCCGCCGCCGATGAGGCGTACATCAAGGCGTACGACCTGCTGCGCCGGGGGGGGCACGGCGTGCCCGCACTGTATCGCGAGGATCTGATGGTGCAGTCGCTGAAGGCCTTCCGGGGCCTGATCGCGCAATACCCCACCAGCGACAAGATCGACGACGCCGCGTTCTATTGTGGCGAGATCCACAAAGAGTATTTCCCCAATCAGGAGACGATCGCCGTCCTGTGGTACGAGCGCGCGTTTGCGTGGGATCCCGCGACGCCCCACCCGGCCCGCTTTCAGGCCGCGGTGCTCTACGACTACCGACTCTATAATCGCGCCCGGGCGCTGGAGCTGTACCGCGCCGTCGAGCGGGAAGAGCAGGGCAGCACGTCCAACCTGCACTTTGCGACGCGGCGCATCTGGGAACTGACACGCCAGCGCGGCACGACGGCGCCCGCCAACGCCGAAGGCGGCACGGTCCTGGCGGCGCCCGCGCAGCGATCCCGGTCTTAAGCGCGACCTCCCGGCGCGAACGCTCATGGCACGCATCTTCACATGGGTGGCGATCACCCACGCCGGTCTGCTGCTGGCGGTAACGGTGATGGGCGTGCAGGCGCGTGGCGTTCGACGCGACGACGGCGGCGCGGCCGGCGGCGGCCTGGGTCAATCACAGCGCGACGTAGAAGCATCGGCAGATCCGACGGACGCGGAGCGCGCGGCCGTGTCGACGCACGTGGCGCTGGCGGTGTTCACGCTGCTGCTGGCGTGCCTGATTCACACCGTCGTCTTCACCTATTTCACCGTAACGGGGAAGCTGATCCAGCAGTCGCTGGCGCTGGGGAAGTTCGACATCCCCACCGGCATGGCGCCGGTCAAGCGTCGCAAGGCGTGGGTCACCCGGATGCTGGGTGCGTCAGTCGCGCCGATCGTGCTGGTCGTCGGCACCGGCGCGTGGGGCGTCGAGGGCGTGCCGCATCAGCGCTGGCACTTCGCCGCCGGCCTGCTGGTGACGATTGTCCACCTGCTTGCGTACCCGGTCTACTACGCCCGCATCGTCGAGAACGCCCGCCATCTCGACGCGTCGATGATCGCCTATCGCGAGCGGAAAGAGACGGGCAGCCCCCGCCCGTAGTGATCTGCTAAGCCGCCCAACCCCGACATGAATGTCGGGGCTCTGAGCGCGCGTCCCTGCTCCCCACTTCGTGCCTCCGTGCCTATGTGCCTCCGTGCCTTCCTCAATCCTTCCTCAACCGCTCGATCCCCGGCGGCAGGCCGATGTACTTGACCACCGCCTGATAGACGGGGAAGCACTTGTTGAACAGCGCCTTGCCTGCTTCTTCGACGCTGTTGACGTACAGACCGTAGTGCGTGCGCCAGTCCTGGCGGTCGTTGTTCTTCTTGTTGAAGCCCGCCCGCTTCTGCGTTTCCGGGTTCTTCGAGCGGTACTCCCAGCGGGCGTTCGCGTAGGCCGAGACGAGTGCGTCGGCCGTGATCCAGTCGGCGCCGGCCTCTTCCATGGAGCAGTCCCACCCGAAGTCGGAGAGGATCTCCATCACCATTTTCTCGAGCGCGCCCTGGCGCTGGCCCAGCAACGGGATCATCATCTTGCCCGCGTCCGTGGCGCGGCGCGGGTTGATGCAAAAGCCCAGCAGTCCCCGCCCCGGCGCGATCACGATCGTCGGCGCCATCCGCACCGACAGCCGCCGCTCGACCTTCTTGTTCGGGATGATCATCTCGTGAAAGAGGTACTGATCGGCGTACTCGACCTTCTTGACGATCTGCGCGACCGCGGCGCGATGGTGATGATCGCTGCGGTCCGGATCGAAGTTGTCGCGCAGGACGAACTGTGGATACGGCTCCTTCAACCGGGCCGCGAGGCGCGCGAGCCGGCGGATGAACTTGGCCTCGCGTCGGGCGATCCACTCCGGCGGCAGCGTCTCCATCGCTTCGTTGAGGCGGGCGGCGGCCGTCTCTGCCGTGGATTTAAGGTTGGGCAGGAGTTTCTGATCGAGCCGGTCCACCATGCCCTGGTAGCGGGACGCCTCCGCGCCCAACTCGGTCATCTTGCGCCGGTGGGCGGTCGCCTCGGCCTTGCGCTCCGGGTCTTCCTTGACGGCGGCGAAGAGCTTCTTGTAGTGCTCGACCTGGCTGTTCAACTCGGCCGCCTTGCCGGCGACTTCCTCTCGCTTCAGCATGTACAGTTGATACTTGACCGGGCTGATGACGGCCTGCCGCCACAGGCGGTCCGCTTTCCAGCGATCGCTGCCGCGCTCGTTGAGTTCGAGATCTTCGTCCGGGCTGACGGTGGTCTGGCGAGTGAGGATCGCGCGGATGTACTCATCCGCATACACCACGTGGTCGGCCTCGACCGCGTTCTGCCAGTCCTCCACGTTGTTCGTGCAGTCGCGCAGGATGAACGCCGACTTGCCCGCGTCGATCAGGCCCGGATGGATGGCGACCAGTCCGTAGCGCAGCAGCGCGCGGGCATAGACCTCGTCCTCCTCGCCAAGCTTGCCCCCGGCGTAGAGCCAGGCGACGTCCTCGTACGCGGTCCAGAACCACTCGGTAAGCTGCCGTTCGATTTCGGCCAGTTCGCGTTCCGCGCCGGTACGCCGCAGGAGCACCCTGGGATCGAGCGCCGGGCCGGCGGCCTTGGGTGGCTTGCGGCGCAGCTTGGCCATCATGCCGCGCGGCGCCTCCTGCGCTTCGGCCTCGGCTTCCGCGGTTCGGGCGCGATGATCGGCCTCCGCCTGCCGACACTCGTCGATGCGCTGCTCCAGCGCCAATGCGTAAAACGTCCAGCCGATCAGGCAACTCGCGTCCACGCCGTGTCGCGCCGTGAGGCCGAAGAGCGGCTCCGTACACGCGATCGAGCGGGCCGCTTGCGCGACCGCGTCGCTGAGTTTTTCTCGCGCGATCAGCAGCTTGACCTGCACGATGCCCAGATCCTGAACGGCCCGGTGGGCTTCCGCCGGGTCGAGCCAGTCATCGAGTGCGTCGGGCGGGCGTTCGAGGGATTCGCCATCGGCCGGCGACGGGGGCGTGCCCAGCTTCTTCTCAAGCCGCTCGAGAAGATCGGAAAGCCCATCCGCGCGTGGAAGCCGCTTCAGCTCGGAGTTCTGTCGCGAGATTTCGGACTCGGTGGTTTTCAGGATCGGACGCGCGGACCACTCCGCACGTTGCTGTTCCAGTTGAAGGAGTCGCCGCCAGACGTCGATGCGGAGGTCGACCACCTTCATCAGCGCCTCGGGCAACGGCCCGTGCCAGTGATGAGCCGCGGGGATCGCGCCGCCGAGGTCGCCGTCGCTGTCGCCGTCCATGACCTCCGCGAGGGCGGCCTCCAGTCCGGAGGTGGGACGGGCCGTGCTTGCCGTTTCCGGCGGCGCGGACGCTGGGTTGTCCAGCAGTTCTGTGCTGGCGGTCATCCTTCCTGATCCAGCCACACGGTCGCCCGGCGGGCGCAGAGCGCCGGCGAGGCCGCAAAAGCGAACCGCGGACACCTAAGACTCCATATCACCCGAGCGCGGGGCAACCCGGCCGTCCGAGAACCGGCCCGCCGTCGCGGAACGTCCGCAAACGGATGCCTGTTTCCGCCCAGTCTGCAACGCGCCGCGACCACTCCGCCGGACCCCGGCCGCTCGACGCCGATGTCGCGGGCCATTACAAACCACGGGCCGGGGACGGACCGGCCGCGGACGGGACACAGCATCGTGCCGATCCCGCCTGGAGCGGCGGTTTTGAACCCCAGTTGCCAAGAAGGGTACGGCCGCACATGAAGTTGGTGCTGGTTCTCCTGCTGCTGCTGGGCATCGGTCTTGTGGTGATGTTCTACAGCGGCGGAACGGCCTCGTTCGATCCGACGCAACAGGGGCTCGACGCAAAAGCGGCCATCACACCGGGCATGACCTGGCCGCAGGTACTGGCCGCGGCCGGAAAGCCGGGTCGATGGGCCAGAATCGTCCTCGAAAAGAAGAAAGACCCCTTCAGCGGTGTCGAGACACTGGTGCCGGTCGAAAAGGCGGCCAGCGACTATCGCGACGGTTCCATCGACTCCCGCCTGAAAGCCGGCGAGTTGCCTGACGGCTTCGTCGTCTATTACACCTTTTCCAAGTCGGTTGCGTTCAAAGTGAGCTTCGACGGCGCCGGCCTGGTGGAGCGCCTCAACGATCTGCGCACGGAAGTCGACCTGCTGGACATGCGGAACCCGTGAAAAAGCGGTGTCAGGATGAAGATTCGGGTGGGAATCACGATACAGGAGAGCGATGATGAAAGCGATTGTTGTCCTGCTGCTGATCATCGGGGTGGCTGCGTACTTCGGCTTCCAGGCGATGGATCAGGGGATGGCCGTCCAGCGGTTTGACATGTATGCCGCGTTCGGCGAGCCCAACGACGCGGGCGTGGAGTTGAACGTCACGCTGACCGCGGGGATGACCGAGCGCGAGGCGCCCGAAGGCAACACGCAGTTTAACGCCGCATGGCAGGAGTGGGTGGAGCGGCACTTCCGCCTGTTCGATGCCGATGGGCAGCCCGTCGCCGTCGAGTACATCAACGAGAGCAAGTTGATCGGCGCCAAGCCCGGCAGCCCGGACGTGGGCTATCTGCGCGCGGTTCTGACGCCCGGCGCGAGCTACACGCTCGAGTACACACCGGTACGCGACCAGCCGACCGTCGGCCGGGCAACCTTTACGGCCCCGGACCGCCGCCGGGAGCCGTTCATGCTGAAGGTCAGCGCGGAGAGTGAATGACGCTGCCGACGGACGCAGACGTGGCCGGACGCGGGCGCTTCACCGCCGCGGAGCGATGGAGAGGGCCTTTCCCGTTACGGGTGATCGAGGGGCCGCGTTGACGCGGCGGGGCCGTGCCGAGCGTAAATCGGGTGGCATCCGCCGGAGGCGCGCCGGAGGCAGGCCGTGGGATGCTGCAACGGCGTGTTCCCGAGCGCTGCACACCTGCTGCGCTCTCCACGGCCTCGAAGACGAGACCGTGCCACCCGCGCGTTATCGGCGCGTGGATCGACTCCTCACGGTCGCGGCTCGGACTGTGCCCGCGCGGCACCAGCGCGCGGCCGCTCCCTGATACGCCCGCGGCGGACGCCGTGCCACCCGCGCCGGACTGCGGCGCGTCGACTGCTATGCCTTTATAATCTTCGCCCGCCCCTTCTTCACACCTACCGTGGCGTTGCGCGTGTCCACGACAAGCTGCGAATGCTCGACGATCCAGGCGTAGTCGTAGTCGGTGTGGTCCGTGGCGATCAGGACGCAATCGTATGAGCCGAGCATCCCTTCGGAGAGCTTCTTGCTCTTCATGCGCAGGTCGTGCTCGCGCTGTTTGTGGGTGCGCGGGATGTAGGGATCGTTGTAATCGACCTTCGCCCCGCGCTCGCGCAGCATCTCGATCAGTTCGATCGACGGCGATTCGCGCAGGTCGTCGACGTTTTTCTTATAGGCCAGGCCGAGCACGAGGATCTTCGATCCGTTGATGGCCTTCATCGCCTTGTTCAGCCCCTCCGCCACCCGGTGGATGACGTACTCGG
>CAZYLK010000188.1:5229-11688 GCA_964648365.1 uncultured Phycisphaeraceae bacterium | reverse complement strand
TGCGGCAGTTCTAGCCGCAGTCAGAGCGCTTGCCCTTCAGAATGCAGATGCCGTTGCCGCCGCGCGGGCAGGCGATGCGCGTCTTGAGCTTCTTGGTGCAATCCTTGACGACCTCGCATTCCGCCTCGGTTCGGAAGTCCGATCCCTGATCCGGGCAGGCGTCGCAGCCCTTCTTCGACTTGCTCTTTTTCAGCCTGTAGACGCAGTGGGCGGCGCCGCTTGTAAACGCGATGCTGGAATGGTTGCCCGTGAAGTTGAAGGCGGCCAGCGGCGTGAACTGCCCCGTACTGGGGTCGAAGCTGCGGAAATTGCCGGGCGTCCGGAGGTCGTAGTCGTAGATGATGCCGGAACCCCGGTCGACGGCGGAGGAGTTGTAGAACGCGCCGTAAGGCCCGGACGCATCGACGGCGGCCGCACCCGGATTGGACAGGTCGTAGTAATGGATACCCAGGCTGCCGTACTGGAAGTAGTACTTGCCGTCGAGGATGACGGAGTGGCGGGCGCGTTCACCGTTGCCGCCCGGATTGCCGGTGAAGTCGGTCACCGAGAAGTCACCCAGGTCAATCATGTGCGCATTGCCGGTGCCCCATTCGCCGACGACGTACTCGTGGGACGTGGGATCGTAATCGCCCATGACGTTGGGCGAAAACGCCAGATCCCGCATCTGCCACTCGCCGCCTTCGGTGTACCACACACGCATGACGTTTGCTTCCGTGTAGAGGAATTCGCCATCGCGGGTGACTTCCAGATTGCCGTAGCTGCCCGTCGATCCCGGGGGCGCGACCTGGACGTCCGACCAGGAATCATCATCCGGGTTGTAACGCTGGATAGCGCCGCCGCGGCGATAGGCGTAGAGATCGCCCGCCGTGCTGACCGCCATTTGCGCTCCCGTGTCGATGCCGGTGAGCTGGGTCCACTGATTGTTCGCGACGTCATATCGAGCAAAAACAGAATTGCCCGAGTCGACGCTCGTCATATAGACGAACTGTCCCGATGCGCTCGAAGCGCAACACAACGCTGCCAGGGCGACAGCGCACCATACACGTCCGCTCTTCATGTTCCAACCTCCCAGTGATGGATCAGACAGACCCGACGAATCCCGCGCCACGCGGCTGCGGGCACGCCGGACCGGATCGTTTGTGGTGTCTTGCTGGCCGTACGGGCGACGGCGTGGCGACGCCGTGAGAACGGCCGTGCATAACGGCACCGTAGTGGATTGATGCTTGGAAGTCAACGCGCATGGCCACCGTGACACCGTTGCGGCATCGCGAGCGTGCGACGTGGGAATGGCGCGACGTGCGACCGGGTGCCGTGCCGCACCAAGCGTGCTGCGCGGGCGCCGGCGGTTACGCCTCCATCGGCGTTCGCCTCGCTCGCGTCCCGGACGCGAGTCCGCGGCGCGAGGGCGTCCGGACGAACTCGACGAACTCACGTCCGAGCGCGGTTTGGGCCTGGTCGGCCAGCAGGGCGAGTGTGCGCTGAAACTGACCCGTCGGGCGAACCAGCGTGCGAAAGAGCCGGCGCAGATTGGTCCGCTCCTCGACCGGAATGCCGGCGCGACGCAGCCCGACGACGTTCAGCCCGGCGCATCGTCCGTGGTGGTCCGTCATGACGAACGGCGGAATGTCCTGAGATACCCGGGAATTGCCAGTGATCATGCAGAGCCGGCCGATGCGCACGAACTGATGGACCACGGCGCCGCCGCCGAAGAACGTGCCATCGCCGACGCGGACGTGGCCGGCCAGGGCCACGCCATTGGCTAACTTGACGTCGTCGCCGACGACGCAGTTGTGCGCCACATGGGTCTGCGCCATCATGAAACACCGCTTGCCGATGATCGTGGTCGAGCCGGCGTCGGTCCCGCGATGAACGGATGCGCCCTCGCGGATGATGGCGCCGGCGCCAATGCGGCAATAGGACTCCGCACCGGTGTACGCCAGATCCTGCGGCGCGTGACCGACCACGGCGCCGGGGTGAATCTCGCAGCCTTCGTCGAGCGTCGTCCAACCGGTGACGTAGGCGTGCGGGTAGATGCGGACGCCGGGGCCGACATGCACGTGCCCGTCGAGGACGGCGTACGGGCCGATTTCGGCCGTCGCGTCGATGACGGCGTGCCGCGAGACGATCGCTGTCGGGTGAATACCCACTTTTTGTTCGATCCTGCCAGCTGTCGCGCTGACGAAAGCACTCCGCGTATCAATCAGGCGCCGTTTCAGAGTCCGCAGCCGGCTTCGCGCCGCGATGTCGCACGGGCGGCTGGCTACGGGCCGTCAGGCTATCTGATGCGGGCCGTGCGGGGAAGCGATCGGCACGTGCGCGCCGGTGGAGGTCGCGCAAAGACGGGCCGGCGCGTGCGGGAAGGGCAGGGGGCATCGAGCGGAGCCGGCATTGGGTAAGATGTCGAACGCATAACGCGCTCGGATGACGCCTCGGCAGGCTGGCTCCCGGGCGCGCGAATCTGTCACGTTGCCTCGAAGGAGAGGACGCTCAATGCCACTTTCAGAAAATGTTCGCGAGATCGTCAAGGCGATGGGTCAGCGGCGCGTCAGCGCGATCATCCGGACATCAGACCAGTCCGTCGCCCGCGACGCCATGCGTGCGGCCGTCGCGGGGGGCTTCCGGATGGTGGAATTCACGCTGACAACGCCGGGGGCGCTGGAGCTGGTTGCGGAGTTCGCCGCCGATCCGTCGCTGCTGGTTGGAGCGGGGACCGTGTTGACGCCGGAC
This sequence comes from uncultured Phycisphaeraceae bacterium, assembly GCA_964648365.1. Classification (GTDB taxonomy): domain Bacteria; phylum Planctomycetota; class Phycisphaerae; order UBA1845; family UBA1845; genus SURF-32. The sequence goes on along the minus strand of CAZYLK010000188.1, from coordinate 8,961 downwards.
ATGGCCGGTCGCGCCGTGCGGGCCGGGGCGCGGTTTCTGGTGTCGCCCGTGTTTGATGAGGCGGTGGTGACGGAGGCCCGCCGTCTCGGCGTCGCCAGCGTGCCGGGAACCTATACGCCGACCGAGATGTACCGCGCGCACCTTGCAGGTGCGGACATCATCAAAGTCTTCCCCGGCCCACCGAACCTGGCGGACTATGTGCGCGTGGTTCTCGGACCTTTACCGGAATTGAGGCTCTTCCCTACCTCAGGCGTGACGCTCGACAACATGTCCGACGTACTCGCGGCCGGGGCCTTCGGGGTGGGGTTTGTCGCGTCGTTGTTCGATGCTGAGACGCTTCGGCGGAGGGACTGGGGATTGATCGAACGACGGGCGGGAGAAATCCACGCCCGTCTGGCTGCCCCGGCCAAATGAGGCTTGGAACAGCGGCGTCCGGGCAGTAAGATGAGTGACGGATTGCTGGAGGTTGGCAGCGGCGTGTCGGGGATCGCCGTTGCCCGTGGCAAGGGGGCTGGCCAGGTCGTCCAGGCGGTCTTTGCGGACTCGTTCGAGTCTGCGCTCCGGCTGACAGTTTTTTTTCGAGAGTATTCCCCACCGTCTGGAAGGAGATCTCAGATGAGACGAATTGGTGTGTTTGGGGTGTTGGCGCTGGGCGCCGTCGCCATGGCGTCCGACGGCCCGGCCCTGTCCGGGCAGTCGCCGACCCTGGCCGTGGCGTCGGAGACGTCAGGCTATCAACTGGGCCTCAGCGGCGCCGAACCCTTTCGCGTGACGCCGAACGTCGTCAGCGACGAGCGCCTTGTGGCCGTGCCGGGCACGTCGGTGGTGGTGGCGTTGTGGAACGAGACGTCGCCCAGCGGCGACGTGTCGCCCTTCTACGCCATCAGCCGCGACGGCGAGACGTTCAGCCGGCCGCGGGACACGTCCTACATGATCCGGATGCGGTACTCGAACTTCGACCCGCTCAAGACGCAGCCGATCATTCCGGATGCGCTGGCCGCACGCGACTTCAACGAGATGTTCCTCGTCCAGTTCATCAGCCAGCCGATCACCGAGTATCGTGAGATCATTCAGGATCTGGGCGGCACGATCTACAAGTTCGTCAACCACCATGCGTACATCATGCGGCTGACGCCGGACGTGCGCGAGGCGGTGGAAGCCCTGCCGTTCGTGCGCTGGGTCGGACCCTATCACCCGGCGTACAAGCTCGAGGAGACCGTGATCGCCCAGATTAACGCGGGCAACCTGTCGCAGGAGGTGCTTAAGTACTCGATCATGGTGTACGAGCGCGGCGGCGTGCAGCATGATTTCGTGGCCGATCAGATTCGCGGCCTCGGCGGCGACGTGATCGGCACGATCCCGCTGGGCTTCCGCGTCGAAGCCAACCTGTCCGTCGATCAGGTCCACGCGCTGTCGTTCGTGGACGAGGTGCAATGGATGGACGCCCGCATCGCCGAGGCGCAGCCGGACATGGACGTCGTCCGCGAGATCGGCGGCGCGAACTACCTGGAGCTGATCGCCGGATTCACCGGTGAAGGCGTCCGCGGCGAAGCGGCGGACACGGGCGTGTACATGAACCACCCGGACTGGAAGCAGCCGCCGATCATCCATCGCCAGAACGGCCCGGACGCCGGCCACGGCACGTCGGTGTACGGCATCATCTTCGGCACCGGCGAAAATAACGCGGCGGCACGCGGTTTGCTGCCCGACGGCGTCGGCATCTTTATGGACGCGGCGCCGCTGCGCGGGCTGCCCAACGATCGCCACGAGGCGACCGCCGAACTGGTTGATCCGAACGGTCCATACCGGGCGGTGTTCCAGACCAACAGCACCGGCGACAACCGCACCCGGCAGTACACGTCGATCTCGGCCGACATGGACGACATCCTCTTCGTCAATGACATCGCCATCTGCCAGTCGATGAGCAATGCGAACCGCACGCCGGACGTGCGCCCGCAGGCGTGGGCCAAGAACATGCTGTCGGTGGGCGGCATCACGCACCGCAACACGCTGAACCGCGGCGACGACATCTCGTCGGGCAGTTCCGGACCGGCCGAAGACGGGCGCATCAAGCCCGAACTGGCCCATTTCTACGACAGCGTTCTCAGTGCCTCGAACGGCGGCGGCTACTCGCAGTTCAGCGGAACCAGCGCGGCCACGCCGATCACCTGCGGTCACGTCGGCCTCTTCTTCCAGATGTGGCACAACGGCATCTTCGGCAACCCGGTGGACCCGGACGGCGACGTCTTCGACAACCGTTCGCACATGACCACCGCCAAGGCGATGCTGGTCAACACGGCGTTTCAGTATCCGCTCAACCAGGGCGGTCTGGGTCGCATCAATCAGGGCTGGGGCATGGCGGACCTGAAGGCGCTGTTCGAAAGCCGCGACAAGATGCTGATCATCGACGAGACGGACGTGCTCGACGAGCAGCGCAGCAGTTCCGTTCACCCGGTCCTGGTCGAGCAGGGCACCGAGCGGCTCGCGGCGACGCTGGTCTATGCGGATCCGGCGGGCGTGCCCGGCAGCAACATGCACCGCATCAACGACCTGTCGCTCCACGTCGTCAGCCCGTCGGGCGTCGAGTACTGGGGCAACAACGGTCTGATGAACAGCCACACGTCCACGCCGGGCGGGTCGTCGAACGTCCTCGACACCGTCGAGAACGTCTTCGTCGCGAATCCGGAGCCGGGCCAGTGGTCGGTTGAGGTCATCGCGGACGAGATCAACGAGGACAGTCACGTGGAGACGCAGAAGATCGACGCGGATTACGCGCTCGTCGTCTCCGGCGTGCTCGGCGCCGATCCGGAGCCGGGCGCCTGCTGCTTCGGCGACGGCGGCTGCGAGGATCTCCTGCCGGAGGCGTGCGTGACCCAGGGCGGCCGCTTCAACTTCGGTCGCGAGTGCGGTTCGTTCCAGTGCCCGATCGCGGGCGCCTGCTGCGTCAACAACAACGACTGCGAGCAGCTTCTCAAGAGCGAATGCGACCGCCGGCAGGGCGCCGTGTTCATCGGCGAGGGCATCTCCTGCGAGCGCGCCTGCGTGTGCGATCAGCTCAAGAAGCTGAAGGCCAAGTGCAAGGGCGGCGGCACGATCAAGGCGATCGCCAAGTACCGCGACGATCGGTTCGACGGTGAGCCGAACACTTTCCGGATCGGCGATCGCATCCGGATCGACGTCAACGTCAGCGGTCGCAAGGCGACGCTGTTCACCTGCTGCTTTGACGGCGAGGTGGAAGTGACGCTGGAAGTGCCCGAGGGTTGCGCCAGCCCGGTACGGGTGAACTGCGACTAGGGTCGCGGGATCCCCCGATTCAGGCTCAGCCGAGCGCCAGTCAGTGAACCGCCCCGGCCGTCCTCGCGATGGCCGGGGCTTTTTTCTGCCCGGAGGGCGTCTGCGGCGGGCCACTGCGCATCGCAACGGAGACGGGGAGAGTGGGAACAAACCGCATATCGGCCGTACCGCCGGTTGTGGCGCAACCTTCGGTGCCGCCGGGATTTCGGATCGCGCATGAAAATGCAAAATCCGCGTTTGACGCGCTGGACAAGGTGGGAGGTCTCGGATATAGTTACAGGCCGATGCAGAGGTAGCCGTCCGTTCCTCTGTGCCCGTACCTGGACGGTTACTGAACGTCGCACGCCGCGCACCGCCCGTTCCTCTGTGCCCGTACGTGGGTGGTGGCGCGGCACTTTTATGCGCCGACTTCGAGCCTGCGTGTTTTGCCCCATCGGC
>CAZYLK010000188.1:0-5129 GCA_964648365.1 uncultured Phycisphaeraceae bacterium | reverse complement strand
AGGCCGTGAAGCAGCGACAGCACTTCGCTGCGGGTGCGCGGGTCGCTGCGGCACAACCCCTGCATCGCAGACGTAACCATGACGCTGCCGGGCTTGCGGATGCCGCGGCAGGTCATACATGCATGGGTGGCCTCGATAACGACCGCGACCCCCTTGGCCTGCAACTTATCCATGAGCAACGTAGCGATCTGCTGGGTCAGACGTTCCTGAACCTGCGGCCGGGCGGCGAAGGCATCCACGACGCGGGCGAGTTTGGAGATGCCGACGACGACGCCGTCCGGCAGATAGGCGACGTGCGCCTTGCCCTGGAAGGGCATGAGGTGGTGCTCACAGAGAGAGTTGAAAGCGATGTCGCGGAGGACGACGAGTTCGTCGTACGTTTCGGTGAACGACGTGGCGACCAGTTGCGTCGGATCCTGCGTCAGGCCGGCACAGAGTTCGGCGTACATCCGGGCGACACGCGACGGCGTCTTCTGCAGCCCCTCGCGGTCGGGATCCTCGCCGATGCCGATCAGAATTTCTCGGACGGCCTTCTCGATGCGTTCGAGGTCCATGATTTGTCGGTCCGGGGTCAGCCCGTCGGGGGCCGGCCGCGTAGCGGATGAGTCAGATTCGGCCCGGACGGCGTCCGAACACGTCGGTAGCTTAGGAATCCTCTCCCGCCGGGGCAAAGACCGCGCAGACCCCTCACGTGCCACCGACCGGCGTCTCGACGCGGCCACCGCCGAGCCGGCTTGCGTCATACGCCGATCTCGCGGGTATGAGGTTAGTACCCGTTAGAGAGGCAGACGCATCTGTGCCCCCAGCCTAAACGGCAGCCGGCCGGAGCGCATCAGGCAGGTGGCCGCGAGTGGAACAGGCGTGCAGGCGAGGCGCGTGGACGACGTTCAAAAGCCCGAAACAGTCTCGCAGGATGCACGCGATCGACTCGTGCGTCTGGCGTACCGGTTCGCGTGGAACCGTGAGGACGCCGAGGACGCCGTGCAGGAGGCGCTGGTCGAATGCGAGCGGCATCGGGGCCAGCTTCGCGATCCCGCCAGGTGGTGGGCCTGGGTGCGGCGGATCGTCGTCCAGCAGTGTCACTTGCTGGGCCGACGTACGGCCGCGCGACGATCGCTCGAAACTCGGCTGGCGGAGTACCGAGCGACGCAGGACGTGGTGCCGTCGGCATCGGACGAAGGCGATTCGCTGGAGATGATTCGGATGCTGATCGCCGATCTGCCGGATCGACAGCGCGAGGTCATCGTCCTGAGGCACTTGGAGGGACTTGAAGTCGCCGAGATCGCCGACGTGCTCGGCATCACAGAATCGACCGTTCGTGTGCAGACCCGCAATGGGCGCGAAACGCTGCGGCGGCTGATGCTGGAGCGGCATCCGGACTGGGCCGGCCGGGGGAGCGATGCGGCGGAAACGAGGTCACCATGAACTGCGAACAGGCAAGACAGGCATGGCACGACGCGCGCGATGGGGGCGCTTTGGATGCGGGCGCTGCGGCTCACGTGGCGGATTGCGGAGAATGTCGCGCATACGTCGAGCAGATGTCGGCCATCGACGGGATGCTGGACGAACTGCGTTTCGAGTCGGAGGGCGTCACGGCCCGGCGCGAGCCTCGGCCGGTGCGACTCCGGCGATGGGTGCCGCGGCGGCGCGTGTGGCTGGCGGCGGCGATGGTTGCGGCGGCGGTGGGGCTTGCGTGGATGACGCGCGGTCTGATCGACGGCGGGGGGGGGAAACTCGTTAACCGGGATCGTTCGGGGCTTGAAGACGCGCCTCCGCCGCCGGACTCGTTGGCGCCGCCCGGCAAGATCGATGCGCGTCCGGTCGTGGCGACGCGGGTCGTGCTGACGGGACAGACGTCCGACCGGTATCTGGCCCTGGAGGCGAAGACGAGTCAACCGGGTGTGAAAGTGTACTGCCTGTATCCAATGGTGGAGTCAGGCGAAGCAAGCGGCGCTTCATAAGCGACCGATTGGATCGCTGTCCGGCGGCGCGTGGCAAGGTGCGCAATTGCCCGGCCGGTGGTGGGTGATCGGTCACGGATGGGGCGGTGCGTGAATCAGCAGACACGAGAATAAGGAGATACGCTATGATTCTGACCAGTCATCTGTTGTTGATGGTGCTGACGGCCGGCACTCTGGCGCCGTGCTTCCCGGCCCAGGACGCGGAAGCACAGGAGCCGCTTTCCTGGTCCACGCAGGTCATCGGGCTGTCGCACGCGGACGCTTCGGACGTGGCGGCGGCGCTCGATGGACTGGCGACGCAGACGCGGGTCGTCGTGGTGTCGGCGAGCAATGAGCTCATCCTGCGCGGACTGTCGCAGCACGTCGACGAACTGGCGGCGCTGGCAGCGAAGCTGGACAAGCCCGGCGGAGCGTCGTCCGCGCTGCGGCAGGAGGTCGTAAAGCTCCAGTACGCTTCGGCGCGGGACGTGCAAAGCGTGCTGCAGAGCACGGTGCAGGTTCAAAGATCAGGTCCGCACCTGCGGATCGCGTCGGACGCGCGAAACAACGCCGTCGTCCTGAGCGGTCCTGACCAGGAGATTCTTCGAGCTCTTCAACTCGTCAAGGGTCTGGACGTGGCCGCACCGCAGCCGAAGGCCGCCGAGCCGTCGTCGCTCAAACTGACCTTCTACTTCCTGGCGGCGTCGTTTACGGGCGAATCGGTGCCGGGCGGCGCGCCATTGCCGGCGGCGCTGAAGCCTGTGGCGGCAGCGATGGCCGAAAGCGGCTTCACGGGCCTCACGCTGGTCTCCCCGGCGAGCGTCATGGCCGACCCGTCGGCGGGGTTCCGCCAGGCATGGCCGGTGGGAATCGACGAAAAGACGACGCTGAACTTCGACGTAAGCGGCGAGGCCCAGGAGCGTGGGGACGGCGAGGCGGTGCGGCTTGCGGTGAACACGGCGGTTCGAGGGACACGCAAAGAGGGCGCCGGCACGGCCAACTTCACCGCGTTTTCACTGGAGACCGAGGTGACGACGCCGCTCAACGAATACGTCGTGCTGGCCGCCAACCCGTCCGGCGCGAACCTCGGCGGGGCGATGATCCTGGTCATCCGCGTGACGCGCGAGGCTCGCTGAGCGGCGGGTCGAGCATCCGCGGGTTGAAAAGTGATGAGCGGGGAGCGGCGCATCGACCGGCGACGGTCGGGGCCGCTCCCCGTTTCGTTCGTTCTACCGAGAGCCGCTTGCCGCCGTTTTCATGCCGAAGCGTTACTCCCTCCGGCCTCATGGGCGACCCATGCACAACCGGCCGCGCCGATGACGCCTGCGTCGTAGCCGAGCCGGGCCAGTTCGATCGTGGCGTGATCGTCGTGCAGTTTCCAGCGGAGGCGCTCGTAGGCTTCGCGCACCGGCCGCAGCAGCAGGTCGCCCGCCAGCGCCATTCCTCCGCCGAGCAGGATGCGCTGCGGGTTGACGGTGTGTTGCAGGTTGACGCAGGCGACGGCAAGCATGTCGCACGCTTCCTGCCAGATGCGGCGGCAGAGTGGATCACCGGCCTTCACACCCTGGGCGACGCGTTGCGAGTCGATCGGCTTTGTCGCATCGCCGCCGCCGGCTGACAGTGAACAAGCCTCGCCGGCTCGGACGGCCTCTTCAACTCGCCGTCCCACGGCCGCGGCCGAGCCGTAGCGCTCCAGGCAACCGCGTTGCCCGCAGGGGCATTCCAGCCCGCCGGGCATGACAATGGTGTGACCGAGTTCTGCCGCGTTTTCCATCGCGCCGTGCCAGACGCGCCCGTTGAAGATGATCCCCCCCCCGACGCCCGTGCCCAGCGTCAGCATCGCCAGGTCGCCGCCGGCGCGATCGCCGGCCCGGGATTCGCCGCCCCGGTAGCCGGCCCAGTACTCGCCGAACGCGGCCGCGTTGCCGTCGTTTTCCAGCGTGACGGGCAGGTCGAGCGCTTCGGACAGCCGCGCGCAGATCGGCACGTTGTCCCAGCCGGGCAGGTTGGCCATGCGAATAATCAGCCCGCGCGACGGGCTGAGCGGTCCCGGGCAGCCCAGACCGACGCCAACGAGCCGCTCGCGGGCGACGCCGTTCGCTTCGAGCAGCGCCCGCAGCCGTTCGGCGATCTGCGCGATCACCGCGTCCGGCCCGGTGGCCGTGTGGATCGGCTCGTCGTTGCGGGCGGCGACGGTGCCGTCACGGCGCACCAGGGCGAGCTTCAGATGCGTCCCGCCGAGGTCCACGCCTGCGGCCAGTGGTTCGTCGCGATCGGCTGGCATGGGGGGATTGTAGCACGAGTCACGTGCCGCGGGTGTTACCGTAGATTTTCAGATGCAGGCGGGGGCAGTAGCGGTAGCCGTACTGCTTGCAGAGGTCGGCGATCCAGCGGCGCTTGGGAGCGATGCCGGCTTCGTCCACGCCTTCGGGCATGAGCAGGACGTTTTCCGGCGGGATGTCGCCGACGCGGGTGAGCAGCAACTGGATTTCGGGCAGGTCCGACGGTTCACTCACGACGAACTTGAGCTGATAGTCCGCCGACGTGGCGATGAACCGGCGGATCGTGTCGACGTTGATGCGGTTTTTCTCGTGGGCGTCGGCGTGGCGGCCGTCGTCGCGCTGCCAGGGCGTGGAGTTTTCCAGCTTGGGGCTGAGGCTCGCCAGATCGCAGGCGACGTCTTTGTAAACGGTGGCGGCCGTCTCGATGGTGACGTGATAGCCGCCGTCACGCAGGGCGTACGTCAATTCGCTGATGCGGTCGGCGATCATCGGCTCGCCGCCGGTGACCACGGCAAAGCGGCTGGGGTAGTCGGCCAGGCGGTCCATGATCTGGGCAACGCTCATCGACTCGCCCGTCGGCGCCCACGACGTGTCCGGCGTGTCGCACCAGACGCAGCGCAGGTTGCAGCCGGTGGTGCGGATGAAGACGCTGGCGACGCCCGCGAGCTTCCCTTCGCCCTGGATGCTGTAGAAGATTTCGTTGATACGCATCTTTGCGGATCCGTAGTGAGCGCGGTGCTGAGTTCGCAGCCGTTGTCGCGCCTGGGGCGGAGGGAGTAAGGGAGTAAGGGAGTGAGGGAGTAAGGGAAGAGGGACATGCATACGGGATGCCGCTGTTTGTTGTCTTTGCCGCCCTGACTCCGGTTTTTCTCGTTTCTCCTCGTTCGGATGTGAACAGGCCGAGGCA
>CAZYLK010000187.1:0-11701 GCA_964648365.1 uncultured Phycisphaeraceae bacterium | reverse complement strand
TCCGCCCTCAATGCCCCGGCAGCGTCTCGATGAGCTGATCAATCTCCCGCTCCGTGTTGTACATGTGCGGGCTGGCGCGGAGGCGGCCGGAGCGGACGGCGATGACGATGCGGTGTTCGGCTTGCAGGTGCTGCTGAATCTGCTCCGGGTCATGGGCGTCGGTAAAGAACGCCACGATGCTGCTGGCCTCGCCGCGCTGGCGCGAGCTGATCACGCGGTAGCCGCGGTCGCGGACGCCTGTCGTCAGCCGGTCGGTCAGTTCGAGCACGCGGGCGGAGATGTTCTCCAGGCCGATCTCGTTGATGAGGTCGATCGCGCCGCCCAGGGCGTAGATGCCGGCGAAGTTGTAGCTGCCGCTCTCGTAGCGGCGGGCGGAGTCGGCGAACTCGAAATGTGCCTTGGAGAAGTTGAAAGCGTCGCGCATCGACATCCAGCCGATGGTCGACGGTTTGAGGTATCCTTGAATCTCGCGGCGGACGTAGAAGATGCCCGACCCCTCCGGGCCGCAGAGCCACTTGTGCCCATCGGCAGAGAGGAAGTCGATCTTCATCCCATGTACGTCGATGGGGAACACGCCCAGCGACTGGATCGCGTCCACGCACAGGAACACGCCCTTGCTCTGGCAGAACTCGCCCAGCGTGGCCAGATCGGTGCGGAAGCCACTGGCGAACTGCACGGAGGAGATGGTCACCACGCGCGTGCGCGAGTCGATGGCCTCCATAATGCGTTCGAGCGGAATCCGGCCGTCTTCCTCGAGCACGAGGCGGCATTCGACGCCGCGGGCGCGCAGCGCCTGCCACGGGTAGACGTTTCCGGGGAACTCCACGTTGGCGAGGACGACGTTGTCGCCGCTCTTCCACGTCAGGCCGTTGGCCACGAAGCTGAGGCCCTCGGTGGTGTTCTTGGTGAAGGCGATCTCGTCGGCGTCGGCGCGGATCAGGTTGGCGACCTGCTGCCGCACGCGGTCGGCGTGGCGATAGAACTTGCCTTCGACGTAGGTCGTCTCTTCGGCGGCCTTGAGGTATCGGCGCGCGGCGTCCGCGGCCCGGCGGCTCAGCGGCGACACCAGCGCGTGGTTCTGAAAGTTGTAATTCCGCGTGATCGGAAACTCGTCACGCAGTGCCTGCCAGTCCATGACACCCTCCCCTCGCGCGGCGACCGCGTGGCAGAGCCACTCGGGCGGCGCGCGATCGTTCAATGGCGTTGTCGGCTTCCCGTTATTATTATACGTTCGCAAACAGCCGGAGCGCGATTACAAGGGAATTTACATCAGCGGCGTCGCGGCCGGGGCTGCATCCTGCGTTGAGGGGCATCCGCTTGCCCGCGCGGGCCTGGGGGGCGGCAGATGAGTCAACCTTCCGTCGATGCGGTCTTTATCGACTTCTACGGGACGATTTGTGCCGGCGATCGCCATGCGGTCGAGACCGCATGCGCCCGCATCGCGCAGGAATTGCGGTTGCCGCTGAGCGCGCAGGCGTTTGCGATCCGGTGGGGGGAGTGTTTCTTCCGGACGATCGACGCATCGAACGGGAGTCGTTTTCGGACGCTTTACGCCTGCGAGTGCGACAGCCTGCGGCAGACGCTGGCGGAGCTGGGGCGCCCGGCCGTGGATCCGGAGCCGTTCGTGGCCGACATTTCCGCCTACTGGCGAGCGCCGCCTCTGCACGATGACGCGCTCGCCGCACTGCAAGCGCTCGACGTGCCCGTCTGCTGCGTGTCGAACGCCGACCGGGCCGATCTCGACGCGGCCGTGTCTCGTCACGGGCTGGCGTTCCACGCCATTGTTACGTCGGAGTGCGCCCGTTCGTACAAGCCGGACAGCGAGATCTTTCGCCGCGCCGCCGCGGAACTGGGCGTGCGGCCGCAGCGCGTGCTGCATGTCGGCGACTCTCTCCACAGCGACATCGGCGGCGCCGCCCGGCTGGGCATCCGCACCGCGTGGATCTGCCGCGAGGATCGCATTCACGATATCGGGGAGGCCGCGCCGGACTACACGCTGACGTCCCTGGCTCAACTCGCATCGCTGGTGCGGACAGCGTGATCAGCGAGCCGCGGGATGCCCGCGATCCGAACCGCGACGGAAAAGCCACTGTTGAAGATGGGTCAGGGAGCCGCCCGCGGCACAGCCGTCGCCTGGGCAAATCTCTCAGACCCGGATGGCATTGCCGGCCGCGCATGTTCCGCGGTTCGCGAGTGTTGACTTGATTGGTGCAGACGTCGTCGATGTCGGCGCTGGTCAGCGGGCAGGGCGTCGACGCGCGGAAGGGGACGCCGGGATAGCGCACGGTGCTATGCCGGGATAGCGCACGGTGCTTTGTGTGTAGACCTTGCCAACCGTCGGCGCCTCGACCCATTCCATCATGTGCCAGCAATCGGGGCACGCGGAACGCGGCGGCAGCGGGCAGCCGCAAACGTTTAAAACGCGGGCGTCACTTGACAGGAAGCGCCTGCGCTGGTAGGCGAAGTGCTCGGTTCCTGTCCAATAGTCGGGTCGATTGGAGGCCGCCATGTCAACGCCGCGCCAACGTATTCTGGTCTGTGCCGTGACCATAGTCTCGTTTGCCTGCGCCAGTCGTGCAGCCGCACAAGGCCAAACAACCGGGAGGGCCCAGCCCGGACCGTTGCAGCCCAACCGTGTGGCCGCGGTGTTCCCTGACGGAACGCTCGGTCCCTGGCACGATATTAACGAGGGCGAACCGCTTCCAGGTATGCCGCTGGACGCCGTCTGGGACAGCCTTGAACGGGATCCGCAGCGCTACAATCGGCTGACGAACGAGCCCCAGGAGTACTTCGACGTGCCTCCCGGCAGCGGGAAATACTGCGTCGGATGGCGCAGCAGCGACCGGCTCTTCTGGTGCGATCCGAAACAACCCGGTTGCCAGCCCCTTCCAAACTGCATCAGCGCGACCGGAGGACAAGTCGCCAAGCGCTCGCCGGATCGGGTGCTGGTTGCGTCGTTTCTCTGGGGCGCGTTGCGGACCGGCCGTCCGGTCCAGGTCGAAATCCGGGTCTTCGATTCGTACGACGGCGGCGCCTGTGCGAAACCGGGATCAAATCTGCTGGGCGGGTTCGTGGCGGACTTCGGCGCGCCCCAGTCCGGCTGGAACGCAACGACGATCGACCTTGAGCGTTTCGGCATCGACTTTGACGCGCCGCGGACGGGCCGGATCGGCATTCAGGTCATCATGTGGGAAGATCGCGCGGGGGTGCGTCACTCGGATCAGGCATGGCCGCTGCTATGGGTGACAAAGTCCGAGCGCTCGGATTACATGGGTCGGGCGGACAAGTTTGGCTTCAGCAGTGCGCACGGTGCGGGAGACTGCAAGATGGAGTCGGCGGCGTGCGTCCAGGGGGAGTCCGTCTGCCCCGATGGCGAACGCCCGGTGGGACCGGCCGTAGTGCTGCTCGGTGCGGGTGAGTACGGCAATTGTCAGTACATCGCCAGGAAGGTAAAGCACAAGAGGGGCTGCACGGCCTGTCCGAACCAGGGCGAACCGATCACGACACAGCAATCCTGCGGACGCGACACTGATTGTCCAAAGAAGGCGAAGTTCAAGCGTCTGGAATGCCTGGGCGGTGGCCCCGGCCACTGCTACGCAAAAGGGCCGCGACTCGGATGCAGTAATCGGTAGGCGAACCCGCACGCGTGCCACCGACCCGTGGAACGTATGCCACGCACGCCCGCGGTGCCTGATCGAAGAAGGGCGGCAATCCGTGGCAAGGTCTGCAAGCTCCGCGTTGCAGCGCGTGATCGTGCCAGCGGAACCTCTCGGCGGCCGCGAGCTTCACAAGACCGCGCGGAGTTGCAAATCGAACACCGGCCCCAGGCCCGGCGGATGCGCCGCCGCGATTGCCCGGCGAGTATGGCGCTCGATCGGCGGCGCCGTGCGGGTAGAAGCCACGCGGCGCGGCGGCGGCGAAAGCCGCCACTCGGACCTGCGTTCTTACGCCGGCACCCAGGCCAGATCAAGGATGGTGTTGGTCGGCTTGTCGGTGTTGAAGACCGCCTTGATCTTCATGCCGATCTCGGGCTTGCCTTCCTTCATGTAGCTCATCAGCTTGGTACAGACGCCGTCGATGTCGACGCTGATCAGCGGGCAGGGCGTCGAGGCGCGGAAGGGAGCGCCGGGATAAAGCACCGTGCTGTGGGTGTAGACCCTCCCCACTGTCGGTGCTTCGACCCATTCCATCTCGTGCCAGCAGTCCGGGCATTCGCACCGCGGCGGCAGCCAGAGGCGTTTCTCGGCGCAGTCCGGGTTGGTGCAGCGCGTCGCCAGCAGCTTTTTCTGCCGCAGCCCCTTGAAAAACCGCCCCCACCCGCCGTAGCTGTGCACGTGGTGCCAGTTCTTCAGGTTTTTGATCGTCAGCGGTTCGTCGCACAGGACTTCCGCGGTGGTTCCGTCGAGTGTGATGGCCATCAGAGTAGCGCCTTTCGCGAGCAGAAGGGAGTAAGGGAGTGAGGGAGTAAGGGAAGAGAAGAGACGGGCACTGAATCCGAGCTTCGTCGTCAATCCGATTGGCCTCGTCAATCTGAGCCGCGACCGTAAGGGAGCGGATTCTGGTGCGTCGCGCGGGCTGAAGCCGCGCGGCTCGGTTGCAGACGCTTGGCGGGCTAGCAGCCCGCAGCTCGGTTGCAGACGCTTGGCGGGCTAGCAGCCCGCGGCTCGGTTGCAGACGCTTGGCGGGCTAGCAGCCCGCGGCTCGTCTTGACTCAACCACCAGTGACGACGTCTCCTTCTTCTCTTCCCTGACTCCCTTACTCCCTCACTCCCTTACTCCCTTCTTCAGACATTCTCCATGATCGACACGGTCACATGGCTGCCCGTCCCGGCGTGGGAGATGGCGCAGCCGCGTTTCGGGTTTTTCACCTGCAAACTGCGGAAATCCGCCGGCCTTTTCTTGCCGTAGCGCGTCCAGCGCTCGGGATCCGCGTGGAACTTGTCCCATTTGCCCTGCAACTGCCACAGCATCTCGACCATCTGGAAGACGCCCGTGGCGCCGACGGCGTGCATCGTTCCGATCAGCCCGCCGGACAGATTCGTCGGCAGGCGGCCTTCCAAGTAAGCGTCGCCGGACTCGATGAACTCGCGCCCGCGACCGTACGGCCGCAGACCGATGTCCTCGTACGTCTGAATGTCGCTGATGGTGAAGGCGTCGTGCGTCTCGAGGATGTCGAAGTCTTCCATCGGATCCCTGATGCCGGCCATGTTGTAGGCCAGGTAGGCGGCCATCCGGGCCGCCAGGAACGAGCTGAACCCCGGCCATTCCTTGCGGCGAGCGCCTTTGTAGTTCTTGTACGTATCCTCGGTCTCGTTGGGCAGCAGCAGGATGGGCATGTCGCGCCGATCCGCCGTCCGCAGCGTGTGCGTACCGCCGCAGATGGCCGACAAGCGGACCGGGTGATCGGTCAACTGGTACGCCGTCTTCTCATCCGCCAGCAGCAGCACGGCCGCGCCCACGCTCATCACGCAGCACTCAAGAAATGCCAGCGGGTCGGAGACAATGTCGTTCTTGAGCACGTCCTCGACCGTGTACTTGCCGGGATTCTGCGAATAAGGCGAATAGCAGGCGTATTCGTGGTTCTTGCACGCGATGCGGGCGAGTGTTTCCCGCGGGACTTCGTTTTCGTACTGATATCGCTGGGCCATCAGGGCGTAGTAGCTGGCGTACATCCAGCCCAGTTCGCTCTCGAAATCCTTGCAGGCGGCGCTGGCGATGTAGGAATTGCCCACCTTGGTGGACACCTCGTCCATCCGCTCCCACCCGACCACCGGCACGCAGTCGGCATAGCCGGACGCGATCGCCTGCGCAGCCGCCAGCACCGCGGAGCCGCCGGTGGCGCCGCCGGTCTTCACCTCGATGTTGCCGAGCGGGTCGAACCCGAGGTAGTCGTGGACCTTGGCCGCGGCCAGGAGCTGATCGCCAAAGTGGTCGGCGAACTGGGAGTAGACGCACCAGTTCACCCGGCGGCGATACTCCTCGGCCGAGACCTTCAGGTCGTTTTCCTCGACCGCCATGCGCAGGGCTTCGGTGCAGAGTTGGCAGGTGTTCTTCTCGGGGTACTTTTTGCGAAAGTCAGTCAGCCCGCCGGCCACGATATAGACGGGTTTTTCGAAACGGGGGATGCGGAGGTTTCCGGGTCCGAACTTGATCATGAGGGCCGACCTTTCCCGCGACCGCCGCACCGCGCCGGGGCGCACGGCCGCGTTGTGCCTGTCCCCACTCGGAGTGCAGGCGCGTTCTCCAGCGCCGAAGGTGCTAGCAATCGGCGTTCCACGGCCGCCGTTCGGAGCGTGCCTCCCGGGTCCATGGTGGCCGTCCCGGCGGGTTCAGGGGGGCGCGCCAGTGTCCGATAATGGCAGTATCCGGAAATCGGAGCCGCGATGCGCCCAGCCTGCATTCCAATTACGTCCGCGTCCGTCGCCGAGCCTTCGGCGCGGGTGCTCACGGCGAACCGCGTGGTGGCCGTGGTGTTGATCGGCGCGACCGGCGTTTTCATCGTCGCCGGCGCGGGCTTGCGGGCGCGCGTCGCCCGGGAATGGACGTGGCAGTGCGACGAGATCCCGCTGATCATGCGGTTCACCGGCATTTGCGGCGTCGTCAGCAACGAGGCTGAGGCGCGGGCGTTCGAGCCGAGCCTCTTTACGCTCCGCCACGGCGCGATCCGCAGCCTGCGGGCTCGTCCGGACATCGCGGCGCTGCACACGACCATCGGCTTCTGGGCGAATCTCGGCATCCACACCTTCGGCTGCCGTCCGTGGGCCGCGCGGGTCGGGCCTTGGTGCTTTTCGGTGCTGGGCATCTTCACGGCCGGATGGGGGGCGTGGATCCTGACGCGGCGCTCCGCGGCCGTGTGTGTGGCCGCAACGTTCGTGGCGCTGTCTCCTCATGCGGCGTTTTATGCCGCCCAGGCGCGCGGTTACGCAGAAGCGTATGCACTGGCCGGCCTGCTGATGGTGCTGCTCGAACTCGTCCGGCGCCGGCCGGATCGATGGTGGCCGGCCGCCGCCGCGGCGCTCTGCGCGATCCATCTCTGTCTGGCGCTGTTCTCGGCTTTTATCTACTGGGTTGTGCCGCTGCTGGCGGTCGCGTGGTTGTGTGCCGGTCGCCGCGGCACGGTGCCCGGCTCGTCGTCACCCGGTGGCGGCGGCGCTGCCGGGAGTTCTCGCGCCGTCATCAGCGCGTTGAGTATCGGCGTGCTCGCGGTCATGCTGGTCTATTCGCTCGATCGCTGGAATTCCGTGACGTTTGTGGCGGGCGCTGCTGGCGAGCGCATCGACGGCGTTGGTAGCCTCGCCGGGCTGCTCGTAAGTACGTGCGACGAACTGATGCCGATTCATGCCGGCATCGCCCTGCTGGCATTCCCCGGGGCCGTGCTCGCGTGGAAGTCCCAGCAGCGTTGGTGGCTCCTGGCCGTTGTGGCTTCGGCGGGGGCGGCCGGTGCACTCGTCGTGGTGCTCGGCACGCCGGGCTACACGCGCAGTTTCGGTGTCTGGCTGGTGCCGATGGCGGTTCTGGTCGCGGCGGGCGTGGACGTTGTCGCGCGGGCCGTGCGAGCCGCGATCCCGGGCGCGACGGCGCCGATCATGGGCTGCCTGCTGTTCCTGACGACGGCTGCGCTGGCCCACGCACGGCTCGAACCGACGGTCCGCCGGATGGTTCTGCCGGACTGGGGCGCGTTCGTTAACGTCGTCACCGATACGCCCGCTAAAGCAGGACCGCCGTGGATCTGCCGCGACCTGGCCAATCACTGGACCGTTGCGTGGTACGCGCCGGCTGATCCGCCGCCGCTGGCTGAGATGAGCCCAGGCGACGGCTTCGAACTCGTATTCGGCAGCCAGCACGATTCCGACGGTCGGGCCGTTGTGTTCCGTCCCGATCGCACCGCGACGGCTATCGGTGCGGAGCCCCTGCCGGCGTGGCTGGCGGCGATTGCGCCGGAGACCGTGATCGGCGGCGTGGAGGCTCGGCGCTGGCAGGCGGTTCACATCGAGACCGCGGAAGCGTCGGTGCTGCCTGAAGAGGCGCCGACGTACGTCGTGGCGCTGGGGGCGCTCAGCGAGCGGCAGCAGCAGCGGATGCTGGTGGACTCTGCCGCCTACGATCTCGGAGTCGTGACATTCAAGTCCTTCACCGTCCGCGGCCAACCGGCGCAGGGCATGTTGGCGCCGGCGCGGGCGGTCGGGCGGTTGGTTGACGCGATGGGCGACGTGCCGGGCTTAAACCATCGCGTCTTTGCGCTCCGGGAGGCTGTGGCCGCGACCACGGCGGCGCGCGACGAGCCGCCGAGTGCGCCACCCGCCGCTGATCCGTCCCCGCTCGACGCGGGCTGAACGCCCATCACGCCCCAACCCAAGCCGGCCGCGCCCGCTTGAGTCGGCGTCAACCGCCGGCCGGCTTGTACAGCCCGAACGGGATGCCCTCCGGGTCATGCAGGATGGCCAGCTCGTCGCCGTCCGGCAGTTTCTGCGGCGGGACGATGGCGCGGGCGCCCAGTTGAGTCGCACGGGCGACGGACGCGGCCACGTCTTCAACCTCGACGAACAACTGAACGAAACCGTTCGCTTCGGGCGGCGCCGGCCAGATGCCGCCGTCGATGCCGCGGTCGGAGCCGGTCCTGACACAGCGGTAGTTCATCGCGTTGTCGGCGTCGATCGTCCAGTCAAACATCCGCGTATAGAACTCAGTCAGACGCTCGGGATTGCGGGTGATGATCTGCCATTGAACCACGGGTCGTCCCATCGGGCTGCTCCTTGATCGGGTGAATGCGAGTTACGGGAAAGAACGCGATTTCGAGTTGATATACGTCGTCGCAGGATGCGTCGCGCCGCAGGATGGCGAGCAGTTCATCGCGCGTGCGCGACAGAAAACCCCGCACGGCCGGCAGGTGGGCGGAATTGACGGCCAGCGTCGTGGAACTGAAGACGCTGCGCTCGGCGGCCCGATCGGCGTCGCTCGAACGTGCCGATCGTTGAATGCGGTCCGCAAAGCGTTGCAGCGCCAAGCGGGTGAAATCTTCGACGGTCGCGGCCGCGTCGCCGGTCAGGTCGAGCCATCGGTCGTGGCGCATCTCGAGCATCCCCAGCCGCAGCAGCCGCTGCAGCGCGACGTTGATCTCGTCCGGCGACAGATCGAGCACCCGTGCGATCCAGCGCGTGTCGGGCCGGAAGGCAGCCAGCCGCGTCAGTTCCAGAATCGCATAGTGATGGTCGTGGGCGACGACTTCGGCCGTGTCGGCGGCGATTTGTCGGGCGGCGCCGTCGTCGCCGTCCGCGTGCGGGCCGGTCGGACGTTGCAACGCTTCGTGGCTGACGCAGGACGCGATCTGCGCGTCCGTCAGCCCCAGCAGGGGGCCGATTTGCCGAATCGTGCGCTCGGTAAGGGTGCGGCGACCGCGGATCCACTGCGACAGGCTGGCGTGGTCGACGCCCAGGTCCATCGCGAACGCACGCAGTGAGTATTGGGGGTTCCGCGAGCAGCGCCGCGCGAGTTCATCGCGCAGGACGTCGCGGAAGTTGCCGGCGTCGCCAGCGTTCGCGCGGTCATGCGGTTGATCGTAATCGGCATGCACTCAGGCATTCTAGAGATCGCCGGCACCGCTCCCAACCAACGTACCGCGAAATGTGGGGCAACGGCGTTGCCCCGCGGCTGGGTTTACCCCTCAGAGCCCCGCCATTCATGGCGGGAGTGTGGCGGATGGCGTGCGCCGTTGTGGATCAACGTCCCGGACGGTTGGCGTTGTTGCCGTGAAGGGGAGTGGTTCGCGTCGTTGCTGTGGAGGGGCGATGTTCGCGTCGTTGCCGCGAAGCGGAGTCGCTTGCGTCGTTGCCGGGGCGAGGCAGTGGGCGTCCTTCTGCCCGCCTGCACGTTTCCCCCGTTGCGTCGTCTGCCCCAACACGCCCGGCTTGAAAGCCCGGGGCTCGGGGGAGCCGGGGCTCCGAGGCTTGCCTTG
Organism: uncultured Phycisphaeraceae bacterium; assembly: GCA_964648365.1. Classification (GTDB taxonomy): domain Bacteria; phylum Planctomycetota; class Phycisphaerae; order UBA1845; family UBA1845; genus SURF-32. The sequence continues at coordinate 1,749 of CAZYLK010000187.1, read as the reverse complement.
CCGCGGCGAATCTCCGACAACATCGCTTTCAGGATCACGATCAACCACAGACAGGATGTCGCCGGTGGCCAAGCGCTGGATTATCGAGCCGGAATGGGATGGACGAACCGAGGGGGCGGCGCGATGGGGCGTGCCGCCGCTGGTTGCGCAACTCCTGCACAACCGCGGCATGCGCGAACCGCACGAGGCCCGGCCGTTCCTGGAGCCGCGCCTGGCTGACTTGGTGCCGCCGGGCGAACTGTCCGGCGTCGGCGCCGCGGCCGCCCGCATCGCAGACGCCGCCCGCACAAAGAAGCGCATCGTCCTCTACGGCGACTACGATGTCGACGGCGTGATGGGCATCGGCATCCTGTGGCACACGCTCAGGATGGCCGGGGCGAACGTGACGTTCTACGTGCCGGACCGGCTCACCGAGGGCTACGGCCTGGCCACCGATGCGCTGCAAACCCTGGTCAAGGACGGTGCGGAGTTGATCGTCTCGATCGACTGCGGCGTCAGCGCCGCTGAGCAGGCCGAGTCGCTGCGGGCCTGCGGCGTGCCGCTGATTATCTCGGATCACCACACGCTGCCGGCCACGCTCCCTGCCGCGGAGGCAATCGTTCATCCCGGCATCAACGGCTATCCCAATCCGCACCTGTGCGGCGCCGGCGTGGCGTTCAAGCTGGCGTGGGCGGTGGCGCAGGCGCTGTGCGGTTCGGACCGCGTCAGCCCCGAATATCGCAAGCTGCTGATGGAGCTTCTTCCGCTGGCGGCGTTGGGCACCATCGCGGATGTCGTGCCGCTGGTGGGCGAGAACCGCATCATCGCCAAGTGCGGGCTGGCCGACCTGCCGCGCTCGCCGCTGGCGGGCGTCCGAGCGCTCATTAAGGCGGCCGGCCTCGCCAACAGTCACATCGACGGGTACGACGTCGGCTTCAAGCTCGCCCCGCGCCTCAATGCGGCCGGTCGCATGGGACATGCGCGGCTGGCGGTGGAACTGATCACCCGGGCGGACGAGCACCGCGCCGGCGAGATTGCCGCCTACCTGGATCAGCAGAACCGCGCCCGGCAGACCGTCGAGCGACGCATCGCGACCGAAGCGGCCGCGATGGTGGAGGCGAACGGCTACGCATCGGACGCGCATCGGGCGATCGTGGTGGCGGACGAAGACTGGCATCCGGGCGTGATCGGCATCGTCGCGTCGCGGCTGGTGGAGCAGTTCGGCCGGCCGACGATCGTCATCTCGACCCGCGACGGGCAGGGGCAAGGCTCGGGACGCAGCATCCGGCACTTTGACCTGACCGCGGCACTGGGCGAATGTGCCGAACATCTGGACACGTACGGCGGCCACGCCCAGGCGGCCGGGCTGCGCATCGCGCCGGACCGCATCGGCGCCTTCCGCGAGGCGTTCGTGGGCGTCGCGAATCAGAAGCTGACGCCGATGGACCTGATGCCGGCCCTGCGCGTCGACGGCGTGACCTCCATCCGCGACATGACGCTCGACACGCTCACCTGGATCGCCCGCATCGGACCCTTCGGCGCCGGCAACCCCAAGCCCGTGTTCGCCTCGCCCGCGCTGACGCTGGCCGCGGAGCCGCGCTGCGTCGGCAAAGACAGCCGCCACTTGCAGGCGGTCTTCGCCGAGTCCGACTGCGTCATCAAAGCCATCGGCTTCGGCATGGCGGACCAGCTCGAGCCGCTCAAAGACCACCGCACCTGCGAGGTGGCCTTCGAGCCGATCGTCAACACGTTCAACGGGCGGCGGTCGGT
>CAZYLK010000186.1:0-11812 GCA_964648365.1 uncultured Phycisphaeraceae bacterium | reverse complement strand
GAGAAGGACGCCGCCTGAAGCCGAGCCCATCAACGAAATTTGGCAATAGCTCCCCATGCGCTCGGGCACGTTAAACGTCAAATACTGCGTGTGTGATTTCACGGTGAGCTGCTCGTCCGACGGTTCTGTTGTCGGCGCGGACCTATGGCGGCCCTATCCGTGCCGCCTTGTTTCGCCCTTTCAGGGCTCCCACCCGCGGGGGCGCCCTGTACCCGGGGCGTTGCCCCGGGCTGACCTGTTTGGCCCCTTCGGGGCACCTTTGTTCCCTTGTTCCCTTGTTCCCTTGTTCCCTTATTCCCTCATTCCCTCATTCCCTTACTCCCTGACTCCGCAACGCGATGATCCGATCCCGGCTCGCCGCCGCGCAGCGCTTCGATCTGCTCCGCCGGGATGGCGCATCCGCACTCCGGACACGCGCCGGACGTGTTGCCGGTCAGGTCGTATTCGCACTCCTCGCACAACTTCGGCCAACCGTAAGGCCGCGAGACCTGATCGCCCCAGCGCCAGCGCGGCCGTGGACCCGTGCGATAGCAGATGACGATCAGCAAGCCCGTCCACCCGAAGACCCACACGAGCCAGTACAACCACGTCTGCAATTCCTCCACGTTTCCCAGCAACAGCCCGGCCGGAAGGATCAGCAGGTACCCGACGAAGACGCACCACCCCTCCCACGTCGCCGGCATGCCCCAGCCCCAGCCGTAGCGCTTGGGATGGAACCACATCCTGCGGGCGCTCATGCCTGGGCTTCCACGGTGTCCGCGCGAGCTTCTGCGGCCCGTTTCTCGAAGTCGGCCAGCCGTGGCTTGAGCGCCGCCGCCTGCGGCGAATCGGGATACTGCTGGATCAGATAACGGGCGACGCGTGCGGCCTCCGCATAGTGACCGTCCGACGTCAGTTCCTGCACGCGGCGCTCGCAGCGCTTGCGGACCTCCACGCCAGCGTTGTGGCGCAGCGTGTCCAACTGGTTGCGCAGCGACGCTGCCTCCGGCGTGTCCGGAAAGCGGGCGATAAACTCCTCGGCCGCGGCCTGGGCTTCGGCCCAGTGGCGGTTGCCGGCGACTTCTTCAATGTAGGCATGCAACCGGGCGCGGCGAAAGTCTTCCCAGAGCTTGCGACACCGCGGCACCTCGGGGTGGTCGAAGTAGAGCGCCCGCACGGCCGCTTCCGCCTGCGTCCATCGGCCTTCCAGCGCGGCTTCATCGACAAGCCTGCGCGTGCGGGCGTAGTCGAGCGGTTCGCAGCGGCGGGCGGTTTCGTCGAGGCGGGTCGAGAGTTTTTCCAGCGTGGACGTCTGGCCGAAGATGGCCCGGGCGTTGTCCAGCATGGATCGCGCGTGGCCGATCTCGCGCTGGTTGATTGCGTCGATGATGTCCGCGGCCATCTGCCGCTGATGAGCGGCGCGGATGCGCTCCTGCCCGTCCTCGCCGTCGAGGGGTGCGGCCAGAATCAGGTCGCGAATCTCGCGTACCGCAGCCAGCAGATTGCGGCCGGTGCGCCGCTGTCCGGCTGCGTCGGTCGGGCTCTCGGCGATCCAGGATTCGGCGTCCGGATCCCGCCCGGCCAGCGCCGAATCGCCGTGGTCCTCCGTCGCGCGCACGGGCGCTGCGCAGCGGGCGATCAGGCATGAAACACGCAACAATGCCGCCAGCCCGAGTAAGATTCCCGCCAGCGTCCATCCGAGAACGAGCATCCCGACGAGCCATGCGGCGCTGCGGCCGTCGATGCCGTCCTGTGCGGAGGTCTGTGACGCAAAGGCGATCAGCACCGCCACCGGCGTCAGCACCGCGTTGATCACGGCGATGACCGTCAGGCAGGATGCCGCGAACAGAACACTGCCGACGTGTCGACCGACCCGGTTGTACTCGCCTCCGCTCATCCGCTGCTCGATGCTCCGCTCCGCGCCCGGGCCTCTTACTATGTGGCACCGGTTTGCAACCGGTGTCTTCCCACAGCATTGGTCCAGACTGTCGGCTGCGTGTGGCGCCCATGCCACCGGTATCAACCTTTCCGGTTTAGAACCGGTGCCACTCAGAGCCCCCGCATTCATGCAGGGTTCCCCGGTCACATTCGCAGACACCGGTTACAAACCGGTGCCACAATCAGAAACACCGGTTGCAAACCGGTGCCACATTCAGTCGATCCCTTGCTCGCCCAGCCAGCGCTCGGCGTCGATGGCCGCCTTGCATCCCATGCCGGCCGCGGTCACCGCCTGTCGATAGACGCTGTCCGACACGTCTCCGGCGGCGAAGACGCCTTCCACGCTGGTCGTCGAGCGATACGGATCTTTGAGTTTTACGTATCCCTTGGCGTCGAGTTCAAGCTGGCCGTTCAGAAACGCGGTGGCCGGCGTGTGGCCGATGGCCATGAACAGCCCGCCGAGGGCAAGTTCGGACGTCTTGCCGCTCTCGCGGTTTTTCAGCTTCACGCCGCTGATCATCTTGTCGCCGAGCACGTCCTCCACGACCGTGTTCCAGACCATCTCGATCTTCGGGTTGTTCAGCGCCCGCTCGGCCATGATCTTGCTGGCGCGAAGCTGGTCGCGGCGGTGGATCATGTAGACCTTGGAGGCGAACTTGGTCAGGTACGTCGCTTCTTCCACCGCAGAGTCGCCGCCGCCGACAACCGCGAGTTCCTTATTGCGAAAGACCGGCAGGGCCCCGTCACAGACCGCGCACGCGCTGACGCCGCCGCCGGCCTTGGCCAGGCGCATTTCGTTTTCCAAACCCATCCAGTTGGCGGTCGCGCCGGTGGCAATGATGACTGCGTGGGCCTTGTAAACTTTGTCGTCTTCGCCGACGACGGTAAATGGCCGCTTGGACAGATCCACGCTCTTGCAGTCGTGGTAGGCGTAGGAGTGGCCGTCGTCGGCGTTGGAGACGTCCGGGTTGAGGCCGTTGTCGGTGACGATGCGCGTGCCGAAGCGCACGGCCTGCTGCTCGAAGTACGCCATCATCTTCGGGCCGGTGATGCCTTCGGGGAAGCCGGGGTAGTTCTCGACTTCGGTCGTCAGCATAAGCTGCCCGCCGGGCAGGATGGTGGTCGGAACCTGCTTGGGCCGTCCGGCGAAGACGAGGGGATTCAGGTTGGCCCGCGACGCATAAATCGCCGCCGTCCACCCGGCCGGGCCTGAGCCGATGATGATGACCTTCTCGATGCCGTTTGCTTCCGTCATGTCCTGCGTGCTCCAGAATTCCGTCTATCAGCCCGTTCGGCCCGTACGCGCTGAAACCAGCGTGCCTTCGCGGTGCCGCCGTTGTGCTCAGCATCCTAGTCGCGCCGTCCGACCGCGTCCAAAGATGCCGAATCCTGCCTGCTGCCGGGCGGGCGGCGACGAAATCCACGCCGCGACCGTGTATCATGGCGGCCATGCCCGAGCACCGTCACACCGATCCGCTGCTGCGCGACGAACTCGCATACGTCGCCTACGATCGCTGTGGGGGGCTTCTGCGCGAAAAGAGCGATGAGGAATGGACCACCGGGCTGGATGTGGTTTTTCCGCATCGCGGTACCTTCGTGCTTCACTATGGGCGGCGCGATGCGGTCGTGGCCGATCCGACCCGGATCATTCTCTACAACAGGCTTGAGCCGTACCGCGTCAGCCATCCGATCCCCGGCGGCGATGCCTGCACGGTTTTTTCCCTCTCGGACGATTTGCTCTTCGACCTGATGGCGATGCGTGACCCGGCCGTGCGCGAGCGGCCGGATCGGCCGTTTGCGTTTCATTCCGCACCGGTAGACGGCCTCCACGTCGCCGCCCAGCGTCGATTGGTGGCCGACCTGGAGCGCGGCCGGCTCGGCGCCTGCGAAGCGCAGGAACGCATCATCGCGCTCGTCGCAGGCGTCATCGGCGCGGCTCTGCGACAGCGCGGCGTCAGTTCGCCAGGGCGGCGCGGCGATACCCGTCGGGTTCATGCGGAACTGGTTTCTGCCGTGCAGTCGCTTCTGAACCGCGACTTCCAACTGCCGCTGACACTCGAGGACGTCGCCCGTGCCGTGCATACTTCGCCGTTTCACCTTTGTCGCATCTTCCGCCGCTACACGGCCCTGCCGGTTCATCGCTACCTCTCGCGTCTGCGGCTGCGCGCGGCGCTCGAACCGTTGGCCGATGGCGCCCGCGATCTGACGAGCGTGGCGCTCGACTGCGGCTTCTCCAGCCACAGCCATTTCACGGATGCGTTCAAGCGCGAGTTCGGCACGACGCCGTCCGCGTTCCGGCGGGCGGTGGGGGGAGAGGAATAGCGAATGGCGAATAGCGAATAACGAATGCAGAGGGAATGCGTGACCCGTTGTGCCGCGCTGCCCGCAGGTGGGGCGTGCAGCCCGTGCGTCTGCACGGGTCGCACGTGCCGCAGGCGTCACTCGGTGCCACTGCTCTGTGAGCAGTGCTCGGGAACCTCGATGCCAGGCATGGGCGGGCAGGCGCACCTCACGGGACTCATCGGGCCGTCACACAGCGATCGGGCCTTGCCGGATGCACTGCTCACAGAGCAGTGGCACGGCTCGCACGGGCGATTGGCTGCCTGCGGTCCGCAGCCGCCGCAAACGAGCAAGAATTCGACAGTTTCCAGCCGCGCCCTCGCGTATGCTTGCCGGACGTGCGGGGCGGTGGCGGCCATGCGGGCGCCGCCGACTCGCGACAGGAGCCAGAGTGTGCCGGCCAACGAAACCGTCGACCACGTGACCATCCGTTTCTACGACAGCGACTATCCGTCGCAACATTTGCACGCCAGCCTGCCGGAGAACTTCGACGAAACCACCGTGTACCAGGGCTTGCGCTATGACGTGGAGCGCTACCGCGAGCTGGCGCGTGACGCGAACGGACCGGTGCTCGAACTGTGTTGCGGGACGGGACGGGTAGCGATCCCGCTCGCCCGCGACGGGTACGAAGTGACGGGCGTGGACCAGTCGGCCGGGATGCTGGATCGCTTCCGTATGCACCTGGAACGCGAGCCGGCCGATGTGCGCGGGCGGGTGACCCTGATCGAGCAGGACGTCACTTGCCTGGCGCTCGACCGTCGCGACTTCGCCCTGGCTGTCATGGCCTTCAACAGCCTTCCCTGCATCGCCGACTTCACCGCACAGCGTCGGGCGCTTAGCGCGATTGCGGCGCACCTGTCGCCCGGCGGCGTACTGGTGCTGGACCTGGTCAACCCGCTCGCGCTCAAGCTGGAAGGCGACCCCGTGCCGCGGCCGTTCTTTACGCGGCGCAACGTCATCAGCGGCAATCGCTACACCCGTTTCGCCATGTTCGGCCCGCTCGACGCCGATCAGCGCCAACGCCTCCACGGTTGGTATGACGAAGAATCGCCGGAGGGCGCGATTACGCGGTACCACTACTCTATCGTGTGGCGTCCGATCTTCCGTTTCGAGATCGAGCTGATGCTGGCGGAAGCCGGCTTCGACATCGCAAGCATCGAGGGCGGACATCGCGGCGAGCCGTTCACCACGGCCAGCCCGCGAATGTTCATCCGCGCCCGCAGGCAGGAGGGCACGCGCGTTGTCAGCCCGGCCGGGTCGGACTTCGTGTAGACAATCGGGCTGCGGGACGAAGTTGCCTGCGTGTAGCAGGCGCGTTCGGAGAACGGCGGCCACTGAATTGTCGGTGGGACTGGGGGGCGGTATAATCGGCGTACCGTCAGACGGCGGTGTGCGTCGGACCGAGGTGAGCCATGAATGTCACGGATGCCGAGAAGAACTTCGCTAAGCTCGTCGAGAGAGTCTACAGCGAGGGTATCAGCGTTGACATCGAGCGCGACCGTACGGTTATCGCTCGTCTAACCCCGGCTATCCGTTCGTCGCCTCTTGCCGTCGGAGAGTTGGAGGACTTCTTGCGCGGCCTGCCCGCTTTGGGCGAGGATGCAGACGCATTCGGAGAGGATCTTCGTGCGATCCGGGCGAAGTTTCCGACGGAGTCGAATCCGTGGGACTGATGATCGACACGAACGTCTTTATCCACTTTGAGAGAGTTGGCCGATTACCTGACTTGTCCGCGCTTGGCCGCGCCGAAAAGGCCTACCTCAGTGTCGTCACGGTCGCAGAGTTGCTGATGGGGGTCCAACGGGCTGACTCAGAAGCTCGCCGACAGCGGCGGTCTGCATTCGTCGAGGCGGTGATTGCCGGCGTGGGTGTACTGGATTTCACGATCGCTTGCGCTCGACTTCACGCTGAAATCTACGGGAATCTGGCCCGCAATGGCCTGATCATTGGCGCCCATGACTTGATCCTGGCCGCCACGGCACGCTGCCATGGTCTTGCAGTTTTAACCGAGAATGTCGATGAGTTCTCTCGGGTGGACGGGCTGCGAGTCATTCCGTTTCGGCCCGGTGACGAGTTGAGAGCCAACTAGGCCAATCGAGTCGCGGCCGCGAACTACCCTTACCGGTCGACGTGGCTACATGCAACAGCAGGCACGCGCTCGTGGATAACCGCTCATGAATCCAAGAGAGGCATGAATGACGGGCGAGCGAATCGTCGAACCGTTCGTGACGGCCGCCTTCGCCAGGTCACTGCTGGCCGAAGGGGCGGAAGGCTAGTCCGGCTTTGAGGACCAAATCCATGACCGATTGGGAACTCTTCGCATCGGACGTTCCATGGGCGATCGATTCGGTGGCGACTATCGTTACGCACGAGCCACGGCAGGGGTACGGGCTTACTGAAGCAGCTTCGGCCATCTTCCCGCCGCTGAACCACCTCCTTGAAACGGCGCGCGTGACGCCGGTGCTGCTGGACGGTACACCGCTCGAACTGCTGGCATGGGACGCAGCCGACGGCGACCGATTCGGGTGGCTCTGCCGGTCGGCCCCGGGGACCGTGCCGGCGGCCCTCCACCGGGATCACCGCCTGCTGCTGGCGAGTTTCGGCGGCATCGTCGAACGCTTCTACGAACCGCAAGAATCATGGTGGCTCCTGAACCACAACGAGGCGCTGACGTCGGAGATTGCCATCCGAGACGCGTCGTTCATCGCGGAGGGCTACGCCTGGGCATTCGAAGACGCCGGATTGAGCGTTCCAATCGAGCCGACTGAATATTACGTGATAGCCGAGGAGGGCAACGGAAACGTGACGCTGTGCCATCGCGCAACTGGCAGAGTCCTGCTGTTCGCCCCGGATCACGACTTCGATCACGTCAAAACCCTTGAGGGCTGTCCCGACTACTCGCTGTACACTATAGACGGCGTGACGAACTTTCGCGACTGGGTGAATGCCATTGCGCGCCAGTGGATGGATCACGGGCAGCCATAGGCCGCGCGAGGTGACTAAGGAGCTGGGCGCGATGGTGCGCAAGCAAACTAAGCGGAACCCGAATCGGGCAACGGGACAGGCCTCCGTGGTGAGATCGAGCGGCACGACCGTCACACTGGAGCGCATCGAGCGCAGCATCCTGCTGTTGCGCGGCGAAAAGGTAATGCTGGATGCGGATTTCGCGTCGCTGTATCGCGTCCAGACGAAAGTGCTGATGCAGGCCGTCAAGCGCAACCTTGAACGGTTCCCGGCGGACTTCATGTTCCAGTTGAGCAAGGACGAATTCGAACACTTGAGGTCACAGTCCGTGACCTCAAGCTCCTGGGGCGGTCCCCGCTACTGCAGAGGCTGCGACGATCGTGTGGAAGACTGAATTTCGCACCGCGATAGACCCTCCGTGGACCCGGCTCGAACCGATTCGGATCGGAAGGGTTCCAGCAGGCATCCCAACGCCGGATGAGTTCTTGTTGGCCGAGTCTGACGACGGCGATATGCTGCGACTCGATCTCTACGTTTCGCCGGACGAGGATTTCTACTCGACTCGCTACTTTCCCAATCGGGCCTGCTTCTGGCAGGGTGGTATCGCGCTTGCCTGGGGCCACGGCTGCTACCGCGTCGATTGCCGGACTCGTAACGTATCGTGGATCGAACTCGGCACGTATTGCGGCAACCTGTACCCGCTCGCCGATCGCCTGTTGGTGGCAAGTGCGGAACGGTTGTTCTGCGTCGCTGGCGACGGCACCCTCTTGTGGCAGAGTTGCGAGTTGGGCATCGACGGCGTGATCGTGGATCTGGTCGCAGATGGTGTGATTCGTGGCCGGGGCGAGTGGGATCCGCCGGATGGCTGGCACCCGTTCTTACTGGATTTGACGTCCGGCGAACGCGTGTAGACGGCGTGATCGCGAGCGGATCGGCAGCCTTGTGGATGGAGGGGATTCGCGCTGTATACTCTCGCCGGGCCGCGACTCTCCGAGACCGGGTTGGCAGTCGTTGCATGGCTGGCGGTCGCGGTTGGCGGGGCATCAAGGAAGCATCACCACATGAGCACCGTACGCGTACTCGTCGGCACCAAAAAAGGCGCATTCGTCCTCACCTCCGACGCCAACCGTCGCAAGTGGAACGTCAGCGAACCGTTTTTCGGCGGCTGGGAGATGTATCACCTGAAAGGCTCGCCGGTGAACCCCAACCGCGTCTACGCCTCGCAGACCAGCAGTTGGTTCGGCCAGCAGCTTCAGCGCAGCGACGACGGCGGCAGGACGTGGGAGCCGGTCGGCAACGAGTTCAAGTATGACGAATCGCCCGAGACGGGCGCCCCCATGACCACCCACCAGTGGTACGACGGCACGCCGCATCCGTGGGAGTTCAAGCGCGTCTGGCATCTGGAGCCGTCGCTGACCGAAGCGGACACGGTGTACGCGGGTGTCGAGGACGCCGCCATCTTCCGCAGCACCGACGGCGGCAGGAGCTGGCATGAACTGGCCGGCCTCCGCGGCCACGGCACCGGGCCGAAGTGGCAGCCCGGCGCGGGCGGCATGTGCCTGCACACCATCGTCCAAGTCCCCGGCAACCCGAAGCGGCTCTACATCGCCATCTCCGCGGCCGGGGCGTTCCGCACCGACGACGCGGGCAAGACGTGGAGGCCGATCAACCGAGGCCTGGTATCGAATTTCATGCCCGAGCCCACCGCCGAGGTCGGCCACTGCGTCCACCGCATTGCCATGCACCCGTCGCGGCCGGATACGCTGTTCATGCAGAAGCACTGGGACATCATGCGAAGCGACGACGCCGGCGAAAGCTGGCAGAAAGTCAGCGGCAATCTCCCCGTCGACTTCGGCTTCCCCGTCGCGGTCCACGCCCATGAGCCGGAGACGATCTACGTCGTGCCCATCAAAAGCGACTCCGAACACTTCCCCCCCGACGGCAAGCTCCGCGTCTACCGCAGTCGCACCGGCGGCAACGAATGGGAAGCGCTCACCAAGGGTCTGCCGCAGCAGGACTGCTACCACAACATCCTCCGCGGCGCCATGTCGGTCGACACCTGCGACCCCTGCGGCATATACTTCGGCACCACCGGCGGGCAGGTCTACGCCTCGGCCGACAGCGGCGACACCTGGACCGCCATCGCCCGCGACCTGCCGAAGGTGCTGTCGGTGGAGGCGCAGGTGGTGGGGTGACGGAATGGCAAATGACAACCGATGACTGAATGTCGAATGTCGAATGGCTGGAACGGAGTCCGGGAACCCGCGAGCACGCTGGAGGACTGTGAGATGACGCGAACAATCAACGCGGTTTACCAGGGCGGAGTTCTGCGGCCGCTGGAGTCACTTGCCGGTCTGGAAGAAAACGCCCGAGTGCGGCTGACCGTCGAGTCGGTAGAGGGGAACGCGGGCAGTCTGGCCGACTGCATCGGCAGCATGCCGGACGAGGACGCGGACGAAATGCGCCGCATCATCGAGTGTGAGTTCGAACAGGTGAATCCGGCGGAATGGTCATGATCGCGCTGGATACCAATGCGGCCATTGCCATCCTCAACAACTCAGGTGCGATCCAGTCTTGGATTGCTCAGTTTGCATCCGTCAGCGTACCGATACCCGTCGTCGGTGAACTCCGCTTCGGGGCGCTGAAGTCCAAGAAGCCGGAAGAGAATCTGCAGCGGATCGAGTCGCTGCTCGCTAACTGCGATGTCTTGGACGTCACTCTCGCGACGGCTGAAGTGTACGCACGGATCCGACTGCAACTCAAACAGGACGGGAAACCGATCCCCGAGAACGACGTGTGGATTGCAGCGTCGAGCGTCCAGCATGGGTTGCCTCTGGCGACATCGGACGAGCACTTCGACGCGGTGCGGGAACTTGAGGTTGTTCGGTGGTCTTGAAGCGCCAGTGTGCCTGGAGGGTGTGCAGCCATGCACTGAAACAGGGCGGTCTCGTCGCGCTCTTTTTCGCTCTGTGCGCCCCCACCCCCACCCCCGCCCACGCCGACGGCAAGTTCTTCCGCCACCTGCAAGTCGCAGACGAACCCGGCATTGCCGCACAGCGCGCGATCCTCGCCTACCGCGACGGCGTCGAGACGCTGGTCGTGCAGTCGGACGTGACGGGCGACGGCGAATCCTTCGGCTGGGTGCTGCCGCTGCCGGCCGCGCCGACGTCGATCGAGGCGTGCGCGGCGAACGAATTAAAGGCCGTGGCCCAGTCGCTGTCGCCGCAGATCGTCCGCACGCGGTCCGAGTGGTTGCTTTTCGCCGGGGTGCTGTTTCTGGTCACCCTCATCGCGGCGCGGGAGCATCTTCGCCCGCGCACCGAGCCGCGCGAGCCTCTTTCCGTGTGTGGGATCGTCCTGGCGCTTCTGGCGCTCTTCATTGCGATCAGCGTCTTCCTTCCCAGCCTCAGCACGGCCGGGCGCGGGCTGACGGACGCGACCGTGTTGCAGCACCTGCGGGCCGGCGTGTACGACGTATCCGTCATCTCCGGCCAGTCGGGCGAGTCCGTCGAAGCGTGGCTTGCCGACAACGGCTTCGCCTGCCCGCCGACGGCTTCGTCGGTCATCGCCGAGTACGTGCAGGACGGCTGGTGCTTCCTGACCGCGCGCGTCGCCGGCGATTCAGCAGGCGCGGTCACGCACCATCCGCTTCGGGTCACGTTCCCCGTGTCACAACCCGTGTATCCGATGCGCCTGACCGGTTCCGGCGGCAATCCGGTCGTGCTGGATCTGTTCGTGATCGGCCAGCGACAGGCCGCGGCTGACGGCCTGGGCGTCTGGCACTGTGATACCTATGCAGAGAAAGTCCTGAGCCATTCGTTTGACCATTACCGCTGTGAGGTTCCGCCCCACTTCGTCGGACAGACGTATCCCGGTCGCGTCAGCGTCCCAGCCGCGTCAGACCTGATGTGGCCGCAGTGCGTCGTGACCCGCCTGCACGGCCGGCTCGATGCCGCCCAGACGGATCGCGATCTTGTGCTCACGTGGCACGATCCGCAACCGCGGCGCGCTGCTCTCTACAGCGTGCGCGCCGCGGCCGGTCAGGGCGGCGTCGCGGCGCTGCTTGTCGCGGCCATCGGCGTCGGCTGGTCGGCACGCGACGCACGCCGGCGTGGCTGGACGGCGCAGACCCTGGCAGAGCGGCGCGGGCCGGCATTGATCCTGGGTGCGCTCGCGGCGGGAGGTCTCACATACGTCTGGCTCGACGTCGTACCCGTTCGGGATGGCCGCGCGGATCGATTTGCCGGCCTTGGCACGTTAGCCGCGCAGACCTGTGCGCTGCGAAAGACCGGACTCAACCCGCCCGGACAGCCGTTCCCGGAAGCGTTCCGTGACGGCATGGTGTCGTGCGGCTATGAAGATCTACCCGAGCCATCCGCACGGCCGGCGGAGGTCGGCGATTACCGCATCGAACCCGACGGCGACGGCTGGCGACTGACGATCATTGACGAATGGTTCGTCCCGGTCACGATTCCCATTGACCGCACCGGCCGGCCATGGCCGAGTCGAAGCTGGCCGTGACAGACGGACGCTTCGCGGTCAACCTCCGGACGAGCGATAAGCGCCGTAACTGTCGCCGCCATCGGTACGT
>CAZYLK010000185.1:9680-11838 GCA_964648365.1 uncultured Phycisphaeraceae bacterium | reverse complement strand
TGCGCCCCCTGATGAGTCCGGATCGCGTGTACGGACCGGCGTCCCCCCGTTTTCAGTGAACCGGGCGAACGTCGTTCGTGCCCTGGCTGCCCGGCTTGCTCCCGGGGCAGGCGAGCCCCCGGGTCGCTGCGTGTGCCTTGATGGCCATACGAAGCTGCCGGAGACCCCAGGAGTGGCCAGCCAGCGTCAAAGCTGGACCTGACGTTCCGTGGTGTCAATGACTCCCGCGGCCGTTAGACCGGGCGAGCGCTGGTCGCTCTGCGTTTGCGGTGCGTCCTCGATGGGCTGACGGACGAACACCGTGGTCGGTGATTTCCGGCATTGGACTGCCAGCCACCGTGGTATAGCGTCGAACGACGTTGGGTCAGCCGCAGGCGCAGGCAGGGGGATTCCGTGTTGAACTTTGCCTCGGGATTTCGCCGTCCGCTGTCCCTGCTGCTGTGCCTCATTCCGGCATGGGCGTTCGCGGCGCCACCGACCGTTCCGCCGGTCGATGCACAGGTGGCCCTCGGCGCCTATCAAGGTCTCGTCGAGGAACATCTCGCGGGCGTGATGCGAGCGGCAAAGTCGGTCGCCCGATCACGGGAGGCGACGTCCGGCAACTGGCGCGCGGTGCGACCCTTGCTCGATGAACTCGCGCAAGGTCTCGAAACGGCCGCGCTCGCCATGTACGTCCTGCCGGACGGCTCCTATTATTCGAGTGATCGGGGCGACGTCACCGACCAGAACCTCAAGAACCGGCCATACTTTGCACGCCTGATGGCGGGCGAGGACGTCCGGGGCGAACTCGTCATCAGCAAGTCCACGGGGCATCGCAGCATCGTCGTCGCGACACCCGTTCGCTCGAAGCGCGGCGAGGTGATCGGCGGCATCGGCGTGACGGTGCGGGCACGCCTGCTGTCACAGCTCGTCGATCGACACATGCCGCTGCCGCAGGACATGTATTTCTATGCGCTCGATGCCGATCAGAAGATCGCGCTGCACCGGAACATCGACCGGCTGTTCCGGTATCCGGCCGAAGTGGGTGACGAAAGCCTCGGGGCCGTGTTCGCACCGACGCTCAAGAGCACGGACGGTGCGCTCGAGTACGTGCTCGACGGCAAGCGGGTGGTCGCACAGTTCCAGGCCTCGTCGCTGACGGGCTGGCATTTCTTCATCGCGCGCATCCTGTTGCCGGGACCAAACGCGGAGGCTGACGCAGAAGCCCGGGCGGCGACCGATGCCGTGATGGCATTTCTCGACCGTTATGCCGCCCGTGACCTGGATGGGGTGATGTCGCGGATTGCACAGCGTGCGCCCGTGTTCATGGTCGGCACCAACGTCGACGAGAAGTTCACCGGACGTGATGCGCTGCGCGCCGCGTTCTTGAACGACTTCGGCAATGTGTCGCAGATGCGCTGGAAAGAGCCGACGTATCTGCGTGCGGCAGTTCATGGCGAGGCGGCCGCTGTCGTGATCGAGCGGCCGGCCGAGTTCGTCGTGGGTAGACAGCAGGAGCTGGCGGTATTCCGGTATGCGCTGACACTCGTCAAGGAAGACGGCGACTGGCGTGTCGCTTCGGGCCTCGTCAGCGTGCCGCTCGATGCAGGGACTTATACGCTCAAGAGCCGTCGTCGCGCTGAGCCCGCAGTGCAGGCGGTCCCTCGACAAGCTGCGCCATGAGCATTGCGGTGGACCCATTCCTGCAGGCTGCACTCGACGAGGCGCGGGCTGGTCTGGCCGAAGGCGGTATACCGATCGGATCGGTCATCGTCCACGACAACCGCATCATCGGTCGCGGCCACAATCGCCGGGTTCAGAAGGGTAGTGCGATCCTGCACGGCGAGATGGATGCCTTCGAGAATGCCGGACGCCAGTCGGCGGCGATATATCGCCACGCTGTGCTGTACACGACGCTGTCGCCGTGCTCCATGTGCAGCGGCGCCATTCTGCTCTACGGCATTCCGAGGGTCGTGATCGGCGAGAACCAGACCTTCATGGGCGAGGAACAGCTACTGCGCAGTCGGGGCGTGGAGGTGGAGGTTCTGCAGGATCCGGGCTGCATCGGTCTCATGCGGCGCTTCATCGCGGAGCATCCCGGGCTCTGGAATGAGGACATAGGCCAGCCGTGAAGCGCGAGCGCCGGCGCTCCGCCAAGGCGTCGCGCCATCCAGGAGCG
>CAZYLK010000185.1:0-9580 GCA_964648365.1 uncultured Phycisphaeraceae bacterium | reverse complement strand
TGCGGTCGAACGAGAATGGGTGGCCATTGTCGTGGCATCTGCGCTGGCCCTGCTCGAGCACGACGGCATCGCGGCGTTGCTGGGGCTCATGCTGGCGGTCGTGGCGACATCCGTCGTGAGCGCGACGATCTACGGACCGGGCCTGGCGGCTGCGGGGCCCTCGCCACTTGTCATGAGGCGATCCATGTCCGTGTCAAACCCCACGGCGTGGTGTTCTTACGAGCTGCCGGTTGGCGCGTCACGGCGCGGACGCGGCAGCCGCGGCGCCTGAGCTGCCGCAGCTGCGCCACACCCGTCGTCGGCAGCGCCTCACCACCCGGTCGCCACCATGGAGGCAGCATCGAACACATCTTCGAAGACGACTTCCGACATCGGGCGGCGTGCGGCGGGCCGGAATGACGTGCCCGTGTACCAGGCCACGGGCAGGGCGCAGACCTGCATCACCGTCTCGCAGGGAATCGACAGCAGCTCCGCGACTTCACGTTCGTATTCCAGGTGCGCCGCGGTGATGCAGCTCCCGAGCCCGCGCGAGCGCAGTGCAAGCTGCAGATTCCAGATCGCCGGATAGATCGAGCCGAACTGCGAGGAGATCCACGACGCCGTGGCCGGCGGATCCACGCGCCCGATCACGCACGGCACGATGATCACGGGCACATCCTTCATGTGCTCGATCAGGAACTCCACGGAGGCCATCAGGCGATGCTCGCGGCTGAGGTCCTGGTTGAACTTCTCGTGGTAGACCACCGCACCGTCTCCCACCCCGTCCGACGCCGCACCATCGTCCGCGATACCCGGCGCTGCCCCGGCTGACGCCGGTGGCCGCAGCATGGCGCGAAACGCCTTCGCGTAGTAATGCCCGATCGCGGCGCGCTTCCTGGCATCCCGGACGACCACCCAGCGCCATCGCTGCAGGTTGCCGCCGGTCGCCGCCTGCAGCGCGATGCCGAGGCACGTATCCAGCACCTCCCGCCCGACCTCGCGGCCGAGATCGAGCCGCCGGCGCACGGACCGGGTCGTGGTCAGCAGACGATCCGTCATCGCGAGATCGAAGCCTGTATCAGCCTGCGTCATCGAGCGCCACCTCCGGCGGTATTGTCATCATGGGCGTCGTGCTCCGCCAGCACCCCGCGTGTCCATACCGCGCTCGATGCGCGCCACGGCTCGGGCGGCAGCTGGCGTGCGGTGAGCCGGTCCGGGGCAGGGGTCGGGATGCGCACTGTCGTGCCCGAAGTCAACGACGCGGCGAAATGGTCGCTCGCGGGCTTCAGCCGGCCGGCGGCGCCAGAGGGCTGCGCTCGTCGAGATCCATGGTGCGCGGGTTGCGGCCCGCTCAAGGAGCGTTTCCCGTCGAACCCGTGTGATATCGAGTACCCAAGCCGCGGTATGGGCGGGCATCCTGCCCCCGGTCACCACGCCACGATCGCCCATGAACACGACGCTTGCCATCTACGAAGCCCTGATCGAAGCTAATGTCCCACCGCCGGCCGCACGCCGCGCGGCGGAGGCACTGGAGTCGGACATGACGACGCAGCTGGCGACCAGGCAGGACCTCGCGCAGGTGCAAAGCCATCTGTCGCAGTGCATCGCGTCGCTCGACTCGCGGTTGACTCAGAGTATTGCCTCGGTCGACTCGAAGCTGTCGCAGAGCATCGAATCGCTCGATTCGCGACTGTCGCAGCGTATCACCGACCTCGAGAAGCGCATGGTCGACCGCTTCGCCGCTGCTGACGTCGCTCTCGACCTGAAGCTGCGCACGCTCGAGTCGCGCATCGTCGTGAAGCTCGGTGCGCTGATGAGCTTCCTGTTCGGGATCGCGGGGGCCCTGCTCACGCTGCTGCGGTGAGCGTCGTTCGGCGGGCGCCAGGTCCGCGAGGCCCCTGAAGCCGGTATCCCGCACCCGGCACGGTCGCCACCGGCGAGGAAGCGACCACCCGGTGCCGCTGAGTTCTCGTGGCGCATTCGGATATCACGGGTGCGGCGTCACGACCGAGCCGCGTAGAGTCGCCCCAGCGGTATCGCCGCACGGCGGCGCCGTGGTGCCATGGTGTTCCGGGGCGAGATGCCCCACGTGTTGTCGTCATCACGCAGACTCGCTGGAGTTGGGGAAATGCGATTGAAAGCTGTGATCGCCGTTGTCGCTGCGGGTGCCTGCCTCGCAGTCGTTCAAGCTGTGGCCGCGCCGCGGACCGACGAGCCCATTCAGCCCATCGCGCCGTTCGTGGTGAAGGACCCCGCGCGCGTTGAACTGGGGCGCAAGCTCTTCTTCGACCCGCGACTCTCGCGATCGGGGTTCATCTCGTGCAATTCCTGCCACAACCTGAGCCTCGGCGGATCGGATAACCTGCCGACCTCGATCGGCCACAACTGGCAGAAGGGGCCGATCAACTCGCCCACGGTCCTGAACTCCAGCATGAACGTGGCGCAGTTCTGGGACGGTCGGGCGCGTGACCTGAAGGAACAGGCCGGTGGTCCAATCGCCAACCCCGCCGAGATGGCGTCGAGCCACGTGCTCGCGGTCGACGTCCTGAGATCGATTCCTGCGTACGTCGAGGAGTTCCGGCAGGTGTTCGGAACGCCGGAGGTCGACATCGACCGGGTGACGGGCGCCATCGCGGCATTCGAGGAGACGCTGGTCACGCCGCACTCCCGTTTCGATCGCTGGCTCGCCGGGGACGACGACGCGCTGACGCCGTCCGAACTGGCCGGCTATCAGCTCTTCAAGTCCAGCGGTTGTGCCGGCTGCCACAACGGCCCGGCGGCGGGCGGCGCTTCATTCCAGAAGTTCGGCATCGTGCAGCCGTATCAGACCAGCAACCCGGCCATCGGCCGCGCCGCGGTCACCGGTAACGAGGTCGACCGGATGAGCTTCAAGGTGCCGACACTGCGCAATGTGGAGCTGACCTATCCGTACTTCCACGACGGGGCCGCGCACACACTGGAAGAGGCCGTGGAGGTCATGGGCAGGCTGCAGCTCGGCCGGGAATACAAGCCGCAGGAAGTCGCCGATATCGTCGCGTTCCTGAAGACGCTGACTGGTGAGCAGCCGAATGTCGGTCTGCCGATTCTGCCGCCTTCCAGCAACACGACCCCGAAGCCTCAGCCCTTCGAGTGAGGGTGGAGCGCCGGCGACCGGCGCTGCGATCAGGCACATCGGGTGCGGCGAGCGGCGGGGATCCGTTCGCGGCAAGCGGAACGGCGGCGAGATTCCCAACGCCGCCGTTCCAGTCTGCCGAGTGCCCTGAATGACGTCCTCTGCCTGAACCTGATCAGGCGCTCGACACCAGGCTCCATCCCTGGAGCCCGTCCGGCAGCGTCGCCCGCCCTCTCACATCGTCTGTCGATCCAGATCCATGACCTTGCTCCACGCCGCGACGAAGTCCTTGACGAACTTCTCGCGGGCGTCGTTCGAGGCATAGACCTCCGCGATCGCGCGCAGCTCGGAGTTCGAGCCGAACACGAGATCCACGGGTGTCGCGGTCCACTTGCGTGCACCGGTGGCGCGATCGACGCCCTCGTAGAGACCTTCGCTCTGCGCCGACTTCGTCCACTTCGTGGACATGTCGAGCAGGTTCACGAAGAAGTCGTTGCTGAGCGTTCCGGGCCGGCCCGTGAACACGCCATGCGCCGCATTGCCGCTGTTGGCGTTGAGCGCGCGCATGCCGCCCACCAGCACGGTCATCTCCGGCACCGTGAGGCTGAGCAGGCTCGCGCGCTCGACGAGCATTTCAGGAGGCGAAAGCCGGCTGGCCGGGCCATAGTAGTTGCGGAACCCGTCTGCCGTCGGCTCGAGCACGGCGAACGAACTCACGTCGGTCTGCGCCTGTGAGGCGTCGGCGCGGCCCGGCTTGAAGGGCACCTGCACCTCGTGGCCGGCCTGTTTCGCGGCCTGCTCGATCGCGGCGGCACCCCCCAGTACGATCAGGTCCGCCAGCGAGACCTTCTTGCCCCCGCTCTGCGCGCGGTTGAAGTCCTTCTGGATGCTCTCGAGTCTTGCGAGCACCCGGCCGAGCTCCTGCGGATCGTTGACGGCCCAGTTCTTCTGCGGATCGAGGCGCACGCGCGCGCCATTGGCGCCACCGCGCATGTCGCTGGCGCGATAGCTCGCGGCGGAGGCCCACGCGGCCTTGACCAGTTCGGGCACGGTGAGGCCGGAAGCGAGGATCTGCGACTTCAGCGTCGCGATGTCCTGCGCGTCGACGAGCGGATGATCGACGGCCGGCACCGGGTCCTGCCACGGCAGGATTTCACTCGGGACTTCGGCGCCGAGGTAGCGCACGCGCGGACCCATGTCGCGGTGCGTGAGCTTGAACCAGGCCTTGGCAAAGGCGAGCCGGAACTCCTCAGGGTTCTCGCGGAACCGCGCCGAGATCTTCGCGTAGGCCGGATCCATTTTCAGCGCCAGGTCGGTGGTGAACATGATCGGCTGGTGGCGCTTCGACGGATCGTGGGCATCGGGCACCATGCCCGCGCCGCGGCCGTTGGCGGGAACCCACTGGATCGCTCCGGCCGGGCTCCTGGTCTGCACCCAGTCGAAGGCGTAGAGGTTGTCGAGGAACTGCGTCGACCAGTTCGTGGGCGCCGGGCCCCAGGCCCCTTCGAGGCCGCTGGTGACCGTGTCGGCGCCATGTCCCTTGCCGCACTTGTTCGCCCAGCCGAAGCCCTGCTGCTCGAGCGGGGCCGCGGCCGGCTCCGCGCCCACGCACTTGCCCGGGTCGTGCGCGCCATGCGCCTTGCCGAAGGTGTGGCCGCCGGCGATCAGCGCCACGGTTTCTTCGTCGTTCATCGCCATGCGCCCGAAGGTTTCGCGGATGTCGCGTGCCGCGAGCAGCGGGTCCGGGTTGCCGTTGGGGCCTTCCGGGTTCACGTAGATCAGGCCCATCTGCACCGCGCCCAGCGGGTTTTCGAGCACGCGATCGCCCGTGTAGCGCTTGTCGCCGAGCCACTCGGTCTCGGAGCCCCAGTAGATGTCCTCTTCCGGCTCCCACACATCCTCGCGCCCGCCGGCGAAGCCAAACGTCTTGAAGCCCATCGACTCCAACGCACAGTTTCCGGTCAGCACCATCAGGTCGGCCCAGGAGATCTTGCGGCCGTACTTCTGCTTGACGGGCCACAGCAGCCGGCGGGCTTTGTCCAGGTTGGCATTGTCCGGCCAACTGTTCAGCGGCGCGAAGCGCAGCGTTCCGGACGACGCGCCGCCCCGGCCGTCATGGATGCGGTACGTGCCGGCGCTGTGCCAGGCCATGCGGATAAAGAGCGGCCCGTAGTGGCCGTAGTCCGCCGGCCACCACTCCTGCGACGTGGTCATCACCTGCATGATGTCCCTTTTCACCGCGTCGAGGTCGAGCTTCTTGAACTCCTCCGCGTAGTTGAACTCTTCGCCCATCGGGTCGCCGGCGGGCGGGTTCTGGTGCAGCATTTTCAGGTTGAGTTGGTTGGGCCACCAGCGTTGATTCGCCGCAGACCCTGCTGCGGCATGAGCGGGCGCTCCACCCGTGACCGGACACTTGCTTGCGTTATCTGACATGGTCGTACTCCTGGTTATTTCGACTTCGGGCCAACCCGCTTCGGCGGACCCGATTTGGCTTTGGTACACGCGGGGCAGGTGCCCCAGTAAATCACTTCCGCCTCGTCGATGGCGTAACCTCCCAAGGCGGCAGGTTCCAGGCACGGCTTTTCGCCGATGGCGCAATCGACGTCGACCGTCTCGCCGCACGTGCGGCAGATGAGGTGGTGATGATTATCCCCGACGCGGTCTTCGTAGCGCGTGGCTGACCGCGCCGGCTGAATGCTGCGAATCAGCCCCTTCTCGACGAGCAATCCCAGGGCGTCGTACACCGCCTGTCGCGAGATCGCGCCGATCTCGGCGCGAACGTCCTCCGCGACATCGTCGGCGGTGCAATGCGGCCGGCGTGCAACGGCGCGCAGTATGGCCAGGCGCTGAGCCGTGACCTGAACGCCGTGCTGGCGGAGGAGGTGGGCTGGGTCGGAATCCACGGCGGTGTTCTAATTCGAAAGGTAGACACGGTCAAGTGCTGTACTTTGTCCACATTTGGCTCCAGCCCTGCGGATGGACCTCTGAGTCGGAGTGCGGGCGACCGCGGTGACTGGGAGGCTGGAACCGGGGCGCGGGCGTTTGGTCGGTCGCCGTCCGACAGCTACGATGGCGGCAGGCGTACGGTACGGAAGCGGGCGGCGGATGATTGCGGGCCACGATGCGGAGACGGAAGCGAGTCAGCCTGTCGATCGCGAGCGCGGCCGTCGTCGCGACGGCGATCGCCGCCATTCCCGGTCCGCGGTCGCTCGTCTCGTCGTCGACGGCGCGCCTCCTCGACGCGGTTCTGCCAGTCCCGCCGGCTCCAGTACTCCCCCCGCCGCCGGAGAAGCCTGAGATTCCGATCGGCGACGCCCTGGCGACGGCGAAAGCTGAATATGCTCACCAGGACGCCGTGTGGACCTGGGAACAGAACCGGGTGATCGTGGAAGCGCCCTGGCGGGCGCAGTTGGCCGCGCGCACAGTGTCCATTGACCGCTACGCAGAGGCGGTCTGGTTCGCTGTGGTCGCGATGTTTGCGTCGGCGGCGGCGGTGGCGGTGCTGGTGGCCGTCCCCGGTCGCGGGCGAGCCGGCAGCGACACGCGCTGCGGCAGATGCGGGCA
Organism: uncultured Phycisphaeraceae bacterium; assembly: GCA_964648365.1. Lineage (GTDB taxonomy): Bacteria > Planctomycetota > Phycisphaerae > UBA1845 > UBA1845 > SURF-32. The sequence continues at coordinate 2,925 of CAZYLK010000185.1, read as the reverse complement.
TATCCTCAAAGGGCTGACGCAGCCGCGCTGTCCCGAATGCGGGCATTCGTTTGCCTCTGCCGCGATGGCGGCCGGAGCCGATTCCACGATGACCCGAACGCGGGCGCCGATGGTGCGTCGCGCTGCCGTGGCGGTGACGATCTTCGGCGTCGCCGCCGGCGCGGCCGCTCATGCACTCGGCAGGCCCGTGTTCATCGACGATGCATCGCGCCACGTGGGTGGGGCAGTCGGCTGGGTGGCGGAGCGGGTGCTGCCCCGCCCCGACGACCCGACGCCCCCCCCCGCTCCGATCCCGCCGGCCGGTGCCTTCGAGAGCGTGGCGGCCGTGGCGCGGGCGGAGGCGGACCATGCAGCCGCGACGGAGCAATGGCACGCCGACTGGTCCGCGTACGACGCCATACGAACCAAGATCGGGGCACATCAGGTCCGCGTACGACGCATCGAGTACCGCGCCATTCGGCTCGTACGGGACGCGTGGATCGTCGCCGTGGCCGTGACGGCATCGGTGCTGACGATCGCCCTGTTCGCGCTGTTGCCGCGTCGCGGCTCCCTGGACGGACGGACGCGGTGTGGACCCTGCGGGAGCGTCCTTGCCGGCTTGTGCGATTTGCACTGTCCGACGTGCGGGGACAGTCTCGGCGCGGCGGCTGCGTGCGACAACCTGCCGCCGCAACCTTCGTAGCGGCGCCGCAGCAGCAGCGATCTCTCGCGTGGCAGGCGGGTCGCGGGCCTGGAGGGGCGCCCGCTGTCGCGAGGCCGTCACGGCCTTCCCGGCCAGCCGCTGAACATGAGAAATCCACCCAGCCTGGCCGCCCGCCAAGTCAGACCTAAAATCAAGCGGACGATGTGGACGCTCCAACGGCGGCCGGCGCGGCACGGATTGTGCTATCCGCTACTCGGCCCGTGGCCGTCGTCGCGCCACGCCGCTCCCGATACCGTCACGAAACGAGGATTCCCCACGATGTCTGACAAGCGAAACGCGATTATCGAAGAGTTGAAGGTGTCCTACCGCATGGAAATCGAGACGGTGATGAACTACCTCGCCAACTCGATCAATCTGGACGGCGTCCGGGCCGAGGAGATCAAGAAGTCCCTCGACGCCGACATCACGGAAGAACTGAACCACGCCCGCCTGCTGGGCAAGCGGATCAAGACGCTCGGCGGCGTGCTGCCCGGCTCGCTGGCGATGAAGTTCGACCAGACGTCCATGCAGCCGCCGGCGGACCAGACGGACGTGCTGACGGTCATCAAAGGCGTGATCGAGGCCGAGGACGGCGCCTGCCGGCAGTACACCAAGCTGATCAAGCTGTGCGACGGCGAGGACTACGTCACGCAGGATCTGTGCATCACGCTGCTGGGCGACGAAGAGGAACACCGCCGCGAGTTCCGCGGGTTCATGAAGGAATACGCCAAGTAGTTCTTGACGGGAAAGTTCCTTCCTCCGTTCCAATTGTCCTCCGTGTCAGGCGTCATCCGCCGCGGGACGGGGGAGTGAGGGAGTCGGGGAGTGAGGGAAGCGAGTGGATACCCGCGCGACCCTTCTTCCGTCACGCCCTGCACCGTCCCTGCCTTATTTCGATCACCGGTTGCGGCCGATGGCCTTCCGGGGCGCGGCGGCAATGGCCGATTGGCGCGGCATCGCGTAGGATGGCGGCGCGGCGGCGGGGCGTGTTGTATCCCGCCGCCGGCTATCCGCATGGTCCCGAACTGCGACGCCGCGCCGCCATGGACACTGAAAACGCCGATCTGTTCCTGGTGGAGCGCATTCGCGACGGCGATCAGGCCGCCTGGCGGCAACTGATCGACCGCTACCACGGCCGCCTGCTGGCCTTCGCCCGCAGCCGCGCGCCGAGCCTGGCCGACGCAGAAGACGTGGTGCAGGAGGCGCTGGTCGGATTCGCGGCCTCCCTGGCCAACTACGACGAGTCCCGATCGCTCGAAACGTATCTTTTCACGATCACCCGCTACAAGCTGTTCGACCTGATGCGGCAAAAGAAGCTGCCAATCCAACAGGCGCCCGAGGAGGGCGAGGACTGGTGGGATCGGGCGGTGCCCTCGGCCGGGGAGACGCCCAGCAGCGTCGCGGCCGCGGCGGAAGCGACGCAGGCACAGAAGGAACTGCTCGGCGGCCTGCTGCTGCGGCTCATTCACGAACTGCGCGACCGGCAGGCGTTCAACGACTTGCAGGTCATCGAGCTGATCTTCTTCGCCGGCACGCGGAATCTCGACGTGGCGGACCTGCTGGCCATGGACCAGAAGGCGGTGGCGGGCGTGAAGTTTCGCGCGATTCAGAAGCTGCGCAAGTTCCTGGAGGAGTGCGAACCCGACGCGGCCGCCTGCATGGACGAGGAACACGCGGAAGTGACGGTGTCGAACGTCTGGCGCGAGCAGCGACTCACCTGCCTCAAGCGCAGCACGCTCGGCTCATTCCTGCTCGGTCTGCTGGAAGATCCGTGGAAGGGCTACACGCAGTTCCACCTCGACGTGGTCGGCTGCCCGATGTGCGTCGCCAATCTCGAAGACCTGCAACGCGAAGAGGAAGAAGAAACGCTGACGGAACACTCGGAGCGGTTCTTTGCCTCAAGCGTGGGGTTTCTGCGAAGGGCGTGAGCCAGCGTTGCCGACGCGCGTTCTCGTGGGGTTGTCATGTCGGCCGGCGCGGTGGCGCGTCGACCCGAGCCCCGACCGTCAGCGCGGGCACGGTCGGCATGAGCTTGCGAGCGGTCAGGCGTCTGACGTCGGCGAAACGCGTGACCGAGCGCGACCGCGGGGCCTCGGCCGCGCTGCCACGACGCGGTGCCGACGGATGGCACACCGGGCCGGCAGCGCGATGCCCTGAGACATCTCCCGTTCGCACGCGTGCCGCGCCTCGGCGAACTTCATCCTCGCTACCACGCGCCGAGGCGTTCATCGCGGTTGCGGCGA
>CAZYLK010000184.1:2752-12026 GCA_964648365.1 uncultured Phycisphaeraceae bacterium | reverse complement strand
ACCCTCCTTCTGGAACCCCTCTTTCATGGAATCAGTCTCGTCTTCGAGGCCGTGGCGAAGCGCGGGCCTCCCGGCGTCCGCGACTTCCAATCTCGCAGCCCAGGGCTCGCGAACTTGCGGGCGGCGGCGGCGTGCTTATCCTGACGTGCATGACTGAAGTGATAGACAGCGTGCGGCGCGTCTCGATGCTCGACATGCCGCGGGAACTGCCGCCCTTCAGGGCGCAGATCCTGGCCGCGGTGACGGCTGTCATCGAGAGCGGAAAGTACATCAACGGTCCGGACGTTGCGGAATTCGAGAAGCGGATGGCCCGGCGGATCGGCGTCCGGCACGCGGTGGCCGTCAGCAGCGGGACCGATGCATTGCTCTGCGCGCTCATGGCGGCGGGCGTCGGCCCCGGAGACGAGGTGATCGTTCCGACGTTCACTTTTTTCGCCACCGGTGGCTGCGTGGCCCGGCTCGGCGCCAAGCCGGTCTTTGTCGACGTCGACCGGCGAACGTTCAACATCGATCCGTCCCGCGTCGCCGACGCTGTGACGCCGCGGACGAAGGCGATTCTGCCCGTTCACCTGTTCGGCCAGTGCGCCGAACTGGATTCGCTGAACACGATGGCGCGTGAGCATGGTCTGACGGTCATCGAAGATGCCGCCCAGGCGATCGGCGCGGCCTACCGAGGTCGGCCGGCCGGGGCGCTGGCGCATGCCGCCTGCCTCTCGTTCTATCCGACCAAAAACCTCGGCGGCTTCGGCGAGGGCGGGATGATCCTGACCGACGACCCCGCGTTCGACGCGCTGTGCCGCCAGTTGCGCAATCACGGCCAGTCGGGTGAATACCTGCACGAGCGGATCGGGGGGAACTTCCGGCTCGATACGCTCAAGGCGGCCATCCTGAACGTGAAGCTGGACTTCGTGGACGAGTTCAACGCGCGTCGCCAGCGGCTGGCGGCGCAGTATGACGAGTTGCTTCAGGATGCGGCGGTCGAGACGCCGTTCGTTCACAGCCACAATGCCAGCGTCTTTCACCAGTACACGATTCTGTGCGATCGTCGCGACGAGTTGAGGGCGCATCTGCGGGAACGCGGCGTCGCCAGCGGCGTGTACTACCCGGTGCCGTTGCACCGGCAGCCCTGTTTTGCGTACCTGGAGCCGGCGGACGGCGCGGCCCCCGTCGCGGACGCGATCTGCCGGCGCGTGCTGTCGTTGCCCGTGCATCCGATGCTCAGCGACGAGGATGCGGCCTTCGTCTCGGAAGCGATCACACGGTTCTATCGATAGGTCCGCCTGCCGGACGCGCAGCGAGAACGTTATGCGAACACTGGTGACCGGCGGAGCGGGGTTTCTTGGCAGCCACTTGTGCGATCGTCTGCTGCGCGACGGGCACGAGGTGATCGCGCTCGACAATCTCTTTACCGGCTCGAAGGGCAATCTGCTCCATCTGCGCGATCACCCACGGTTCGAGTTCATCCGGCACGACATCGTCAATCCGATCCTGCTTGAGGTGGACTGGATCTTCAACCTCGCCTGTCCGGCGTCGCCCGTTCACTACCAGTACAACCCGGTCAAGACGGTGAAAACGTCGGTCATGGGCACGCTGAACATGCTGGGCATGGCCAAGCGCATTCACGCACGCGTTCTTCAGGCGTCCACCAGCGAAATCTACGGCGATCCGAAGGTTCACCCGCAGACGGAGGCCTACTGGGGGCACGTCAATCCGATCGGTCCTCGAAGCTGCTACGACGAGGGGAAGCGCGTCGCTGAGACGCTCATGATGGACTATCACCGCCAGAACGACGTGGACATCCGGATCGTGCGGATCTTTAACACGTACGGCCCGCGGATGGCCGTCGGCGACGGGCGGGTGGCCTCCAACTTCATCGTGCAGGCGCTTCGGCGCGAGCCCCTGACCGTCTATGGCGACGGATCGCAGACGCGGTGCTACTGCTACGTCGACGATCTGATCGAGGGCATCGTCTCGCTGATGGCCTACGAGGGCGACGATGCGCATGAGCCGGTGAACGTGGGGGCGACCACGGAGAACACCATCATGGAGTTGATCGCGGCGCTGCGGGAAGTCCTGGGATACCCGCTGGAGGTCGTGTACCGTCCGTTACCGGGAGACGATCCCGTTCGGCGGCGCCCGGACATCTCGCGCGCATCGCAGCGGCTGGGCTGGCAGCCGCGTGTGTCTCTGGTGGACGGGCTGCGCCAGACGGTCGATTACTTCCGCACGGTGCTGGCGCGATCCGGCTGAGCCGGCGCACTTCCGGCGGCCGCCGAGCGCCCAGAGCGATTCTCAGATGCACGAGACAGCGTCGCAGACACCCGACGAGGCGACACTTCCGGACGGCATCGCGGTGGAGACAGCGCCGTCGGCGTCGGAGCCCCGCCCGCGGCCGGGCCTGTGGCTGGTGGTCATGCTGGCGGCGGGTCTGGTTGTTCGGGCGGCGCTCAGCATGCGTCCGGGACACACCGCCGACGTTGTGCTCTTTGTGTCGTGGATGAACGCGCTGGCGGAGCATGGGCTGGGCAGTTTTCACGAGCACGTGCAGGCGAATTATCCGCCGTTCTACATCCTGGTTTTGCGCGGACTGGGCGAACTCTGTCGCGCATTCGGCCTGGCGGGGCAGGACGGTCTTGCGGTCACGATGCTTCAACGCCTGCCGGCCTGTCTGGCGGACATGGCGCTGGCGATCCTGCTGTACCGGGAGGGGGCCCGCCTGTTCGGCGCGAGGCTGGGGCTGGCGGCGGCAGCGCTTTACTATCTCAACCCCGTGTCACTCTACATATCTGCCTACTGGGGACAGGTTGACAGCATCCACTCGTTGTTCGTCGTCGCGGCGGTCATCGCCATCAACCGGGCGCGGCCGGGGTGGGCCGGACTGGCGGTGGCATTGGCACTGCTGCAGAAACTCCAGAGCATCGTTTTTATTCCGCTCGTGGTGTTCGACGTGTATCGGCGCTGGCGCTGGGTGGGGTTGGGTAAGTGCCTCGCGGGCGCTACCTTAGCGGCGCTTCTGGTTCTGACCCCCTTCGTCGTGGCCGGTTCCGCGGGAAAGGTGCTGAGAAACGGCTACGGAGTCGTCGGTCAGTATCCGAAACTGAGTGTGAAGGCGTTCAATGTCTGGGCGGCCGTGGCGGAACTGGAAGTCGCCGATACGACGGTGCCCATCGCGTTGATTCGCGCGGCCGCGGGTACGTCGGATCGCGTGGCGGCGGATGCGACGTGGTACCTGGCTTTGACGTGGCGGCGCATCGGAAGCGCGGCGTTTGTTGTTGCGGTGGCCGTGATTCTCAGCGTCCATGCCCGGCGCTGGGACGCCGAGGCCCGCTTCCTTGCCGCGGCGGCGCTGGCGGCGGCGATGTTTGTCTTCCTGACGGAGATGCACGAGCGCTACCTCTACCCCATCGTCGCGATTCTGCCGTTGTGGGCCGTTGCGTCCGCGTGGCGGGAGCGTTTTTTCGTTTTCGCCAGCGCCCTTCTGTTGCTCAACCTGACCCACGCCCAACCCGTGGCGCAGATCGCGGTGGATATCGGGGTGGGCAACGTGCTGGTGCTTTTATCCCTGGTGGCGCTGCTGGCCTTCCCGCAACGTCCTGCCGCGGTTGCGTTCACCGAGGCGCGTCCTGACGCCGGTCCGGCCGAGCGTTGTCCGCCCGATCGCATCGTGCGGGCGTTCCAGGCTTTGACGGTGGTAGCATGGGTAGGATCAGTGGTTGCGGCCGGCGTCCTGGTCCGGGTGATCCTGTCGGCCGACTCCTTCGTTCCGGAGCCTGGGGTCGTGTATTTGAGCGACCTCACACCCAGATCTCAGCGACAGGGGTATCGCAGCGTCACGCCCGATGCGGACGTGGAGGGTTCGCCCATATATCTGGGCGGCATGTACTACCTGAAGGGCGTCGGAACGCACGCGGATGCGATCATCGACTACGAAGTCCCCGAGACGTGCGCGACGTTCGAGGCGGACGTGGGAATCCAGCGGGGATTCGGCGGAAATGTCCGCGTGTCGGTGGAAGTGGGGGGCAAGGAGGTCTATCGCGTGGACGAACTGACGGCCGCGATGGGGCCGCAAGCCGTGTCCGTGTCTGTCCGCGGCGCCGCCCGGCTCCGCCTGCGCATCCAGCCGAATGGCACCAACAAAGGCGATCACGTAAACTGGGGCGGAGCTCGATTCGTGCCGTAGCGGCTCGTTGAACGCGCTCCGGTAGTTGGGCGGCACTTCGTCACAGTTTGTTTGGTATAAACCTAACAGAATCGGAACTCTGATGCCGGTCCTCGGCGAATCCGAATTGTCTGGTCTGCTGGGATTTGCACGGTCGCTGATTGCGGAGGCGGCCGACTTGCTGCCTCCGCGCCATACGGGCGGCGTTCGGGCCAAATACGACGAATCCGTCGTGACCGATGCCGACCTAGCTCTGGAGCGCATGATCGCCCGCCGCCTCCGTGCGACGTACGCTGACCACGCGCTCGTAGGGGAAGAATCGCACTGCGAGCCGGGCGTCGGGCCGGCACCCAGTGACGCACGGTGGTGCTGGGTGGTCGATCCGCTGGACGGCACCCGCAATTACGTGGCGGGACTGCCGTGCTATGCCACGTCGATCGCGGTGCTCGATCGGGGGGAGCCGGTCGTCGGCGTGATCTACGAGCACAACACGCGCGAGTCTTTCTGGGCGGTTCTCGGTGGCGGCGTATTCCGCAACGGCCGGGCTGTGCATGTGCGGACCGAGCCGGTCCACGGCGAATCGCTGGTCGCTTTTCCTTCGAGTAAGGACCGCGTCAGTACGTTTGTGGCGACCCGTTGGACGACCCGCCCGGGACTCGTCTGCCGCAATCTCGGGTCGACGGCGTACCATCTCGCTCTGCTGGCAGCGGGTGCACTGGATGCCGTGTTCGCCTGCCGGTGCAAGATCTGGGACATCGCGGCCGGAGCGCTCATGGTTCGGGAGGGGGGCGGCGTCATCTCAGGATTGACTGGCGAAAGCCGCTTCCCCTGGCGCCAGCAGGATCAACCGTCCGTCAATCTCCCGATCCTCGCATCGGGACCAGCACTTCATGCCGACCTGACACGCGATCTCGCGTCGGCGCCGATCGGGGCCGGTTGAGCCGTGGAGGTCGCCGCGTCATCGGTCTAAGTTGCTGCAAAACATGTAGTTGCGCGGGAGGTGGCCGCCGCCGGTTTGCAGGTTGCGGACGCAAATGAGAAGACGATGCGACCGTACAGGTACGGCCGCATCGTCTGCAGAACAGCCGGCGTGAATCGCCTAGACCGTATACATGCCGCGGCCGACCTTGCGAACCTTCATGTCCGCGATGGCGGCGCTGACCTGATTGCCCAGCGTCTTGCTCTTGGTTCTGTAGCCAGCCTTGGTGACGCCGCGGGTGATGTCCTTGATGGCGACGGGCGCCCCGGAGGTCCGGAGCACCTTGTCAATATAAGCCTTCAACGAACCATCCCGATAACCCTGTGACCGCGATCCAGGGGGGCGACCGCGGCGGGCGCCGGTCTGGGCAGGGGCGGCGGCGGCGGCGCGAGGCGCCGCGCTCGGGGTTTCTCCCGTCAGCGCTGCGATGGCCTGCTCCATCGCCTGAATGCGTCCATCCATCTGGTTGCGCTGTTCAACCAATGTCCGATGAATCGCCTTGATGTCCGACGCGATGCGCTTCGCATCGCCGCTGCCGGACGGTTTCCGTCCTCTAGGCATGATTGTCGACTCCCGGTTCCGATTGGATTCAAGCTATTGCGTTCCAACGATCCGCAGATCACGAAACGTACTCAACGAGCGTGTCATCGGCCGGAACCGCCGCCGACGACTCTCATGCTATTAGTCACCCTTATGCGTCTCGTCAAGTGCTCCGCGAAGTCTGACGCGAAATTTTTCAGTAGTGCGAACCTGAAGTCTCGCGTTCGATTGGGTCATTCTATGCAACCATGTTGCGGTCGTGCGTACCGACTGAGCGATGCCCAAGGCGTCGAAGCTCTCCGTTTGCAGCGCCGGGTGTTGTCGATGGTCGATGTCGTGCGCGGCCGATTCACGTCGGGTCAGTTGGCGGCGGCGCGCCGGCGCAGGTAGGATGCAGCCGCGCTTGTGGTGATTACGTCCGCCCAGCCCGGCGAGGCGCGACAGAGCAGGCGTGCATGCCGGGCCTGGGGACAGGACATGGTCATTCAAAGTCATCGGTCGGCCGCGGCGGATGCTCGCGCGTACATCGACGTTGCCGAGCGCTTCGCCGCCCACAATTACAATCCGCTGCCCGTGGTCATTGCCCGTGCTGAGGGCGTCTGGGTCGAAGACGTCGAGGGGCGCCGCTACATGGACATGCTGGCGGCCTATTCGGCTGTGAATTTCGGCCATCGGCACCCTGAAATCATCGCGGCCGCGCGATCTCAGCTCGACCGAGTCACGCTCACCTCGCGTGCGTTTCACCATGACCAGATGGGCGATTTCTGCGCCGAGCTGGCCGAGCTGTGCGGCATGGAGTCCGTGCTGCCCATGAACACCGGCGCGGAGGCGGTGGAGACGGCCATCAAGATGGCGCGGAAGTGGGGGTATACTCGAAAGGGCGTTCCTGCAGACGAGGCGAAAATCCTCTGCTGCCACAACAATTTTCATGGGCGTACCACGACCATTGTCAGCTTCAGCACCGATCCTCAGAGCCGCGACGGGTTCGGGCCGTTCACGCCGGGTTTCGAGCTGATTCCGCACGGCGACGCGGGTGCGCTTGCGGCCGCGGTGGATGAGCGGACGGTCGCGTTTCTGGTGGAGCCGATCCAGGGGGAGGCAGGCGTCCTGGTTCCTCCTGACGGCTATTTGAAGCAGGTTCGACAGATCTGCACAGAGCGGGGCGCGCTCTTCCTGGCCGACGAAATCCAGTCCGGGCTGGGCCGGTGCGGAACGACGTTCTGTTGCGACCACGAGGGCGTTCAGCCAGACGCCTATATTCTCGGCAAGGCGCTCGGGGGGGGCATCGTGCCCGTTTCCGCGGTCGTCTCCACGCGCAAGATCATGAGCGTTTTTTCACCGGGGGACCACGGGAGTACCTTCGGCGGGAATCCGCTGGCGTGCGCCGTCGGGCGCCGGGTGATTGAAATCCTGTCGACTGGCATATTTCAGGCCAATGCACAGAAAATGGGCGCCTATATGTTCGAGCGCCTGCGCGACCTGAAAAGCGACCGGATCCGCCAGATTCGGGGACGCGGATTGTGGTTCGGCATCGAATTGAACGAATCGGCCGGTCGCGCCCGTGGGTACTGTGAACGCCTCATGGAAGAAGGGTTGTTGTGCAAAGACACCCATCAGCAGACCATTCGCCTGGCGCCGCCGTTGTGTGTCACGCGGGAGGAATTGGATTGGGCCTTGGAACGGCTGCAACGGGTGTTGGCCTGACGGCGGTTGCAGCGGTCAACGGGAAACCCCAGCGCGCGCCGCGGGCGTTCGATGTGTGATGGATCGCGTGCCCGGGCGCCTTACCGTTCCCGCTCGCGACGGTGTCCGGCGACGTACTTCGACATGGCGGCCAGCGTCACGTCGCTGATATGATGCTCGATGCCTTCGGCGTCGATCCGTGCCTGATCCTCCGGCACTCCCAGCGCGCAGAGAAACTCCACAACGACGACGTGCTTGCGGCGGCTGGCGTCCGCGAGTTTTTTTCCCTCGTCGGTCAGGAAAATGGCGCGATAGGGCCGCTTCTGCACCAGCCCATCCCGCAGCAGCCGCGCGACCGTCTTGTTGGCCGTGACGTGCGAGACGCCCATGTGTTCCGCAATGTCCACCAGCCGTGCTTCGCCATGCCGGGCGATCAGATCGTCGATCAGCTCGACGTAGTCCTCCGCCATCTCCGAGGCGTGGTCGATCCGGACCTGTTTGAAGCCCTCGGTGGTGCTGTGGACCCGGCGGCGGCGCCGCCTGGCGTCGGAAGGCTCGGAAGGGGTCATTTGTTTCGCCGCCGTCATGCGTCCGCCTTCTGATTGTGTGCAGCGCCGCTCTCAGGGATCTCGCGGCCCTGCGGATCCTGGCGAACGCCGCCCAGGTCTCCGGCCAGCGCCTCGCGCATCGGCCGGGTGATGTAATGCTCGGCACGTTCCGCGGAATGATGCAGGTGGTCCGTCGGCAGGGCCACGTGCTTGGCGGTATACGCCTCCCAGAGCCGGTGCGACCGGATCAGCGACGCGGCCGCGCGCCGTCCGGCGTCGGTTAATCGTACACCATTCGGCGCGACGGCGATACATCCGCGGCGTCGGAGTTCGGCGACCGCCAGCCGCCCGAGCCATCCGCTCCCGGTCGCCCGGCGGAGCAGATCCGTCACGACTCGCGATCGCACCGTCTGGCCCTGCTCCTCCACGCGATACAGCAGTCCGAGCACGTCTTCGATGGTGATGCGAAGCGCAAGTCGGACCCGATGGACCGCGCGGCTGAGGATGCCATGCCGCGGTGACAGCAACGCGGCCGCGCCAAACAAGGTTCCCGCGGCCACCGCCATCATGCCCGCCGTGTTGGTATCCGCGAAGCCCAGCCACGTCGGAATCGTAATGGCGCCGACGTGTCCCAGCACGGCACTGGCCGCGCCGAGCATCATACTGACCAGCAGCATCAGCCCGTATCGATCCGTCAACAGATGCGCCGCGGCCGCGGGGACGATCAGCATGGCGATCACCAGGATGCTGCCGATGCTCTCGAAGCAGGCGACGGTGGTCATGGCGACCAGCGTCATCAGCGCGTAGTGCATGACGCGGGCGTTGATGCCGAGCGTGGTGGCCAGGGCGGGGTCGAAGGAACTGATGCGCAGCTCCTTGTAGAACAGCAGTACGAACAGCAGATCGAGCAGCAGCACGACGGCCAGAATGGCGGCCGCGCGCGGAATCTGCCAGCCGAGAAGCGTGACCGTATCCAGCGGCGTCAGCTCGATGGAACCATAGAGCACGCATTCCGGATCGAGATCGACGGAATCGGCAAATCGTACGATCAGCACCAGCCCGACTGCGAACAGGGCGGTAAAGACGACGCCCATCGAGGCGCTTTCTTCGACTTTGCCCAGCCGGTGTATCCAGTTCGTGAACGCGGTGGTGAGGATCCCCACGACGCCGGCGCCGATCAGCATGGCGACGGCGCTGCGGCTGCCGCTCAGTAGAAACGCGACGACCAGCCCCGGCAGCACGGCATGGCTGATGGCGTCGCCCATCATGCTCATCCGTCGCAGTACGAGGAATGATCCGATGAGCGCACACGCCATCGCGCCGAGCGCGGCCACGAGAACGATCGAAGTGTCAAGGGAGGTCCAG
>CAZYLK010000184.1:0-2652 GCA_964648365.1 uncultured Phycisphaeraceae bacterium | reverse complement strand
AATCCGCCTCTTCATTCGTTATTCGCCATTCGCTATTCGCCATTCTTCTCTTACGCCAGCGCATGCGGACTCGGCGGAATCTTCGCCGCCGCCTGGTCTGCCAGCAGCCGCTCCAACTTCTGCACCATCTTCTGACCCAGTACGTGCTCCAGTTCGTCCGCGTCGCGATCGACATGGCTGGGGGCAATGTCGGCGTGGGTGATCAGATACAGTTCCCACAGGCGGTGGTTCCGCACCACGCGGCGCGCCTCCGTCAGACCCGCGGGCGTCAGCCGCAATCCGTCCGTTCCGACCGGTTGAACCAGCCCGTCCCGCTGTGCCCGGGCGATGATGCGACTCAGTCGCCGCTTCGACCAGGATCGCCGGCGCAACAGGGCGTCCCGCGAGATCGCCGACTCGACGGCCGGTGCGGCGCCGTTGCCGCGGCCGCGGTCCACCAGCTCGAACACGGCACGCAGCAGATGCTGACGCCGCGTCTTGCGCTCCAGCCGGACCCGCGCAATGAAGCGGAACACCACGCCGCGGGCCGGTCCGAAAGTCAGGCTGATGACAAACAGCGCCGAGGCGACGAGCACGATGATCGCTCCGGCGGGCAGGTTGGGCTGGGTGGCACTGACGACCGAGCCGAAATAGCCGCTCATCGCTCCGATCAGCGCCGAGATCAGCGTCATGCGCGACAGGCGCTGCGTCCAGAACCGGGCCGCGGCCGGCGGGATCACCAAAAGGGCGATCATCAGGATCAGCCCGACCGCCTGCAGCCCGATGACCGTCACCAGGATCACCAGCGTGAGCATCAGCGTGTCGAGCAACAGCGTCGGCCAGCCCTGCGCCGCCGCGAATTCCGCGTCGAAGCAAAGCAGGCCGAACTCCTTGAACAACAGCAGGCATCCGACCGCGACCAGCCCGGCCGCGCCGGCGATCAGGTACGTATCCGCCGCCAGCATCGACGCGGTCTTGCCATAGATGAATGACGAAAGGCCCGCCGCGTTGCCCGTGTCCATCTTCTGAATGACGCCGAGAATCGCGACGCCCAGGCCGAAGAACACGCTCAGCACGACACCCAGCGCCGCGTCTTCCTTGAGCCGCGTCCATCGGCGAATCAACAACACGCCCGCGATGCCGATCGCCCCCGACACGGCCGCGCCGAGCAAAAGCCCCGGCAGCCACTTGCCGTTGCCGCCCCATTGCGACATGAGGATGAACGCGATGCCGATGCCGGGCAGCGTCGCGTGGCTCAGCGCGTCGCCGAGCAGCGCCCTCTTGCGCAGCAGCATGAACACCCCGACCATTCCCGCGGTCAGGCCGAGCAGGGCGGTGCCGAGCACGACGACGCGGGTGTTGTAGTCCTGCAAGGTGAGGACGCGCATGAGTTCGTCTACGGCCGCGATCATTCCCGCCCCCGCCGCGACATCGCGTGCGCCGCCTGGTCAAGCAGCGTCAAACGCCCGCCATACGTCTTGCGCAGATTGTCCTCGGTGAACGCCTCCGCCGTCGGCCCGTGCGCGACGATGCGCATGTTCAACAGCAGCACGTAGTCAAAGTACTGCGGCACGGTTTGCAGATCATGATGAACCACGAGCACGGTCTGACCGGCCGCCCGCAGATCGTGAAGGATGGCGATGATGGCCTGCTCGGTGGCCGCATCGACGCCGGCCAGCGGCTCGTCCATCAGATAGAGCTTCGCCTGCTGTGCCAAGGCCCGGGCCAGGAAGACGCGCTGCTGCTGCCCGCCGGAAAGCTGGCTGATCTGCCGCCGGGCGTAGTCCGCCATGCCGACGCGGTCGAGGCATTCCATGGCCGCGGCCTTGTGTCGCCGCGTCACCGGCCGGCACCAGCCGATGCGGGCGTAGCGGCCCATGCAGACCACGTCGAGCGCGCTCACCGGAAAATCCCAGTCGACCGATTCGCGCTGCGGTACGTAGCCGACAAGCTGGCGCTGTTTGCGATAAGGCTCGCCGTAGACTGTCACGCGGCCGGAGACTTTCGGGATCAGATCGAGAATCGCCTTGAGCATGGTGCTCTTGCCCGCGCCGTTGGGCCCGACGATGCCGATCAAGCTTCCCTCCGGCGCGTCGAAGTCCACGTCCCACAGCACCGGTGTGCGGTGATACGCCACGGTCATGTCATGGATGGAGAGCGGCGCGTCGGGCGGATGTTCGTCGCCGGTGGCGGGGGTGGGGGGGCGAAAGGCGGACGGCGTCGCGATTGTGCCGGCGGCATCCGTGACGGCCGCGCCGCCGACGTCGGCAACGGATGCCATCTCGCGGAATGCCGCCTCGTCCGTGTGAAGTTCACGCTTCATGGTCAACCTTCGGTTGAAGGGAGTGAGGGAGTAAGGGAGTCAGGGAGTGAGGGAAGAATGATCAGCGTCTCACTCCGAAACCCTGCATCGTGCCTATGTGCCTTTCTCCCTTCGTCGCTCCGTGGCTTTCTTCCCCTTCGTGCCCTCGTGCCTTCGTGCCTTCGTGCCTATGTGCCTTCGTGCCTTTTCTCACTCCCTCACTCCCTCACTCCCTCACTCCCTCCCAACTTCCCCTGCATCCCGCGCTCCGGCGCCTGGCCGCCCAGCGCACGAGCGATGATCGTCGCGTTATGGTCGATCATGCCGATGTACGTGCCCTCGTACGTTCCCGCTTTGCCCATCGCGTCGGA
>CAZYLK010000183.1:0-12289 GCA_964648365.1 uncultured Phycisphaeraceae bacterium | reverse complement strand
GATGAAGTTCAACCCGTGTTCGTGGTGGTGATGATCACCCGACATAGTACACATTCCGCCAGACAGATAATCCAGCCGCCGCCTTGCGGCGACCGGGCGTTATACATCGTCGCATCCGAGCGGCCGCCCGCCCTTCCCCGCCGCCGCCGTGCCTTCTTCTTCCCTCCGTGCCTTCGTCCCTTCTTCCCCCCCTACTCGTCAAAGAACTCCTCTTCGCCGGCGCTGTTATACCACTCGTCGAAGTCCGCCTGCTCGAGGATCTCGACCTCGCCCCTCATGCGGTAGTGCCCGAGGCCGCAGAGCTGGGCGCATTGGATTTCGACCGGCGCCCGCGGGGCGATCTTCACACTCGTCACGCCCGCGTCCACCATCGACTGGACGACCGAGTCGCTCAGCAGCGTGCCCTTTGCGAAGGACTTCCCACCGCTGGCGGCGTCCGCCATCAGCACCATGTTCTTGAACTTGCGGTTGAAACGGCTGTTTGCGTCGCCGGGGGGTTCAAGTTGCAACTCGTGAGCCTGCTGCTCCCGCACCCACTCGGTCGTCTCGGTCGCCGTGGCCCAGATGGGGATCATCATGCCGGGAACGGTGTCCTGCTTTATCCGCAGGAGCGGTACGGCGAAGGAGTGAATTACGTCCTTGGATTGCAGTTCGAACACAATCGGCTTGCCCTTCGGCAGCCGCATGACGTTGATTTCGACCAGGTCGTCCTCACCGCCGGGGCTGGACCGGTCCAGGCCGATCGGGTTGGTGGCTTCATCCACCAGGTCCGTCTTCGTCTCGCCGAAGACACCGTCCGGCCCGGCATAATGGATGTTCCACGCGAATTGCTGGGCAACGACCCGTACCGTAAACGCCTTATCCGCGGCTGGCGGCTCGTTCTTGTACTTCGCCCACACCGGCTGCGACAGGCCGAAGAGCACGATCAGTTCGAAGATGACCACGCCGATCTCGAGGTACTTCGACGGCTTGGCCTTGATCGGCTGATAGTCGGCGGTGCAGCCCGTCGAAGCCCGGAACTTGGTGAGGCAGATGACAAAGAAAACGCCCCAGCCGACGAACAGCAGGATCATGAAGACATGAAGGATGTTGATAAGCCCGTCGATCTGGTGGCCGTGGACAGAAATGTCCATCGGCAGGCCAAAATCAGCCAACAACGGTGTCATGAGGCACGTTTCTCCCGCAGCCAGGGCTGAACGTCAGTGAGTGCGGCGAGAACGTGCCAAACCGGCCATCCGGCCTCGCTCGCGTGAGAGGGCGTCATCCTAGCGGCTCGACGAATCGCGTCAATGCCGCCTGACAGCCTGTTCAGGGGCCATTTCCGCCCCCAAACCAGTGGTAGAGCGACAGATAGACCAGCACGCCCGTCACCGAAACGTACAGCCACACCGGCAGCGTCCAGCGGGCCAG
Source organism: uncultured Phycisphaeraceae bacterium (assembly GCA_964648365.1). Taxonomy (GTDB): domain Bacteria; phylum Planctomycetota; class Phycisphaerae; order UBA1845; family UBA1845; genus SURF-32. The sequence goes on along the minus strand of CAZYLK010000183.1, from coordinate 10,879 downwards.
CCGGCGGTGTTTTTCGAGCCGTCCGCGCAGCGCCAGGGTCAGCGTGACCAGCACCAGCGGCACCAGGGCCGCGGCCAGGACGATGTGGCTGATGAGCATCGCGGAGTAGACCGGCCGCACCCACCCCTCGCCGCCGAAGGTCACGGGCGGCGCGCTGAGGTGATACGTCACGTACGAGATCAGAAAGAGCGTGGACGTGCCAAACGCCGACAGCATCAGGTTGCGGTGAAGCGTGACGCGCTTGCGGCGGATGGCGCGATACCCGGCCAGCAGCAGTACGAAGGCGACGCCGTTGAGCGTGGCGTTGAGCGTCGGCAGGTCTGAAACCGTCACGGAGCCGGCGTCTCCGCCAGAACGGTGCGGATCGCGTCGTCGAGGGCGTCGATCACCCCCGGCTCGGTGCTGTCGAAGTAGCCCCGGATGGCGCCGGAGGCATCGACGAGGACGAACCGGTCGCTGTGGATAACCGGATCGTCCAGGCTGCCCAGCTTGAAGCCGTCGACGGCCGTCCGCTTGATCACGTCGAAGTCGCCGGTCAGGAAGAGCCATTTGTCGGGATCGGCGCGGTAGCGGTCGGCGTATTCGGCCAGTTTCTGCGGCGTGTCGCGCTCGGGATCGACGCTGATCGAAACGAGGCGAACCTCCGGCAGATCCTCCACGGCCCGCTGCAGGGCGGCCATGCGGGTGGACATCATCGGGCAGGGGCCGGCGCAGTGGGTGAAGATGAAGTCCACGACCCAGACATGACCCGCCAAGCTCGCCGTGCTGACGGCGGCCCCGCTGCGCTCGGTCAGCTCAAACTGCGGCGCCTGGCCCAGCACGCCGGCCGGGTAGAGCGTCGGCGGAGGCGGCGGCAGCGACGGGGAGCGGCCCTGAATCGCGGCCGCAACGGCGATCGCCAGGATGGTCGCCCCGGTCAGGAGCATCATCCCGACCAGCACGAACGGCTTGACGGAGTGCGCCGCGCCGTCCTCGGCGGCGATGGACGCTTGCGGGTGGGGGGAGCCGGTCCGAAGGGCGGGCCGCTCGGGTTGTGTGGAGGTGATGCTCACGGTCGTTCTGGTGGCGATAACGTCTTCCGATTCTTGAGCTCGGGTGACTCGCCGAGCCGGCCGGAGACCTGATCCGATGGCGGAATATATGCCGGCACCTTTGAACCGGCTACCCCAGAGCTACCCCGTCGACGGCCCCCGACTACGCGCCCTGTGGTCGCGCTTGAGGCGTGGCCGGCCCACGACATGCCGTACCGGGTCGATTTGTGCGGCGAGACCGAACCGTCGAGCGAGACGGCCATGCCGACGATCGGGGCGTACAGTGCGCCGCGATCATCCTGCGCGCCGGACGCGACCAGATTCTGGCATCCAACGCCTGGCTGGAATAGGATGGTTCAGGTGAAGATCAATGAGTTGATCTGGCCGCAGGACAGAATCGACCATGTTGCCCTCCACGGCGTCACGCCCGAGGAGGTCGAGCAGGTGTGCTTCGGGAATCCGCTGGTGGAGCGTGCAAAGTCGCAAGGCGAGAATCCGGTCTATTACGTCCGCGGGCAAACCGCTGCAGGAAGGTACTTGCTCTGCGTCATCATCGCGCTGCCGGACGCAAAGGGATACCCGGTTACGGCCCGGCCCATGACCGAAAAGGAAAAGCGTGGCTATCGGCAGCGAAGAAAGCCATGAAAAAACTGCCCCAGATCGATTCGATTCAGGAGTTGGCCAGTTTCTGGGACACGCACGACCTCACCGATTTCGAAGATGAGCTGGAGGAGGTCAGCGCGCCTGTCTTTGAGCGGGACACGGTGATTCCCCTGCATCTCCAATCGCGCGAGGCTCAGGCCGTACGGCAGATCGCAAAGGAGAAGGGCATTGCCGAGGGGGAAGTGATTCGGGAGTGGGTGCTGGAAAAAATCGGCGAGAACTGATCACAATCGACCGCCGCCGGTCGATCCGGGCGAACTGGAGTTCCTGCCGGGGACGCGCACACCCCGTATGCGCGCGATTACGCCGGCCCGTAGAGCGGGAAGGCCGCGCGGAGTTGCCACCCTTGGTGATGTTGCGAATCGCGGACGGTGAAGCAGCAGGGTTTGCCGGCAGCGGCAGCCGACGCGGCCCTGATGGATGGACACGCGACATCCGGCGGATGATGACCGATCACGCGGCCGACTGGCTGGAGATATGGCATGATAACTTCGCCGCCTAAGCCCGGCGAGCGCGTCGCCGATGTCCGATTCGACGAAGAGACCATCAGCGTCGACCTGGCCGACGGCCGGACGATCACCGCCCCGCTTGCGTGGTACCCGCGATTGCCCGACGCGACGCCTGCGCAGCGGGCCAAGTGGGAGGTCTGCGGCGGCGGATTCGGGATCCACTGGCCAGAGATCGACGAAGACCTGAGCACGCAGGGTTTGCTTGAAGGGGTTCCTGCCCCGCGCAGACCGGAGGCGGCCAAGCGATGAACCGGCGATTGCAGCACACCATCGACTTCACCGACGAGTCCACGCCAACGGGGCGGACCGAACCCGCCGGCGTGATCGGCAGCCGTAATCGGCGCGGACCCGATCCGAGCCGCGACCGTGAGAGAGTGGGCTCCGACCGCGGTCGGTCTGCCGCCGGTCGATCCGCGCGAGCTGGAGTTCCTGGCCGTCGTCATGCGCGCCCCGTACACACGCGATCACGCCGGCGGGCGGGGCGGCAGGCCGGCCCATCACATGCTGCGATCGGGCAACTCGCGCGGGAAAACGGCCCGTGTAGCGAGCCGACTACGGCGACGGTTGGGGCGTAAGTCACCAAGTATGCACGAAATGCCTACTGTTGTCGATCTCTTTGCGGGAGCTGGAGGACTGAGCTTGGGCTTTGTCCGAGCCGGCGCGCGTATTATCGCGGCGTATGACAACTGGATGCCCGCTGTCGAGACGTACGCGCGCAATGTCGGCGATCACGTACGCGAGAAAGCGATCAGCCGATCGCTTGCGATAGAAAGGCCGGACATCATCGTGGGCGGTCCGCCATGCCAAGGGTTCTCGTCTGCTGGCATGCGGCGCGCTGATGATAAGCGCAATACGCTTGTTGGCGAATTCAGCCGGTTGATCGCGTCCGTTCAGCCGCGTGCGTTCGTTTTTGAGAACGTGGAAGGCTTCGTCACCGGTGCGCGAGGTGCGTTCGTGTTTGACTTACTCGAGCCCCTCATTAGCATTGGATATCGAATCCATCTGCGAAAGGTCAACGCCGCACATTACGGTGTCCCCCAACACAGAAAACGGGTTGTCGCGATCGGTGGACTTGGCTGGGATCCCAACTTCCCCGAGCCGACACATGCTGCGTTTGGCGCTCCGGGTGCGCATTTGGGCAACGGACGCAGGATGAATCCGACGCCAACAGTCGATGAGGCGCTGCATGACTTGCCTTCCGCTTCGATCCACAACCCGAGCATTTCCGATCATTCCTACGAGCCGCTTCGCGGCGATGATCTGGCGCGTGCCAGACATTTAAAGCCGGGACAGTCGATGCGTGATCTGCCGGAGCACCTTTGGCACGAGAGCTACAAGCGCCGTGCGTTCCGGCGCGTAAAGGATGGGACGCCATCGGAGCGGCGAGGCGGCGCGCCGTTCGGTGTTCGACGATTGAAGCCAAACGAGCCCTCCAAAGCGATCACGAGCGGGGCACCGCGTGAGCTCCTTCACCCTCACGAGGATCGCGGTCTTACTGTACGCGAGTGTGCGGTGTTGCAGACGTTTCCAATCGGCTTCGCGTTCGCCGGATCGCAGCGTGAGCGAATTCAGTTGATCGGAAATGCGGTGCCACCGCTGTTCGGTGAACGAATCGCGCGCAGCCTGTTGGCCGACCTCAGCGAGGATCCAATGCGCGCGGGGGAAGGCGCGCTACTCAGTTTCGTGCCAACGCTTTCTTCTGGCATGAGTCCAGCGCTGTTCGAGGTTACCCGGCGCGTTCGCCGCACCTTTCCGCCAACCTCGGAAGGGGCGCTCCTATGGCACTGAGCAAGGCGCAGGCAAGTATTTGGGCGAAGGCTCGCTCGCTCGGCGCTGGAGGCCAAGCGGTCAGTCTGTCGGACGAAGTGTGCGCGTATCTCGTCGGGCGTATCGTGATCGACCTCGGGTTGCAGAAGTTGCTTCCCGAAGTTCCGCGCGACCTTCCAGATTTCTTTTCGAAGCGGCCGCTGGGAACCCTTGTTCTGTCGGGTATCGATTGTCACGCGATCTATGAACGGCTCGTGACCAACAACGCCGACACGGACGTGTATTTCGCGTGCCTCGCTGCCTTGCACAAGGCGCGCCTCAAGTACGGGCGGATTCTTAGCACGCAACCGATTCCAACCCTGGAGCAGGTTGGTCCGCGCGGACTCCTTCAATACGGGCAACTCGGCGGGCGCGCTCTGAGCGCTTGGCTCTTCTGGCGCAAGTGGTTCTTCGACATTGATAATCGCGCGGGACAAGAGACTGGCTATTTGTTTGAGCCGATTATCGCCTACGCGATTGGTGGTACGCCCGCGCCATCGAAGAAGAGCCCTGTCAAACGGCACAGCGATCCTGACAAGGGCCGCCAAGTAGACTGCATTTTGGAGAAGCGGGCATACGAATTCAAAATTCGTGTGACAATCGCGGCATCGGGCCAAGGCCGATGGCAAGAGGAACTGGACTTCCCAGTTGATTGTCGGGAGAGCGGCTTCACCCCGGTGTTGGTCTGCATGGACAGCACTCCCAATCCGAAGCTTGACGCCTTGATTCGGGCATTCCGCGATGAGAAGGGAGACGTGTTCGTGGGCGATGCGGCTTGGGCACACTTGGAGGAAATGGCGGGCGAAACGATGTCCACGTTCCTGGAGAAGTATGTCAGAACGCCGATCCAAGATTTGCTAAAGCACGCGACGGCCGACTTGCCTGAGTTGACCGCGAAATGGAGTGAGCGCGCCATCGACATTGGCGTGGCCGGTGAGACGTTGAAAATCCCACGCGATCCCGGGCCGGTCGAGGATGAGGCCGAGACGATGCCCGAGGATGCCGACGACGAGATTGGAGCGCCATGAGGTCAACACGCTCACGAGCGCCATCGGCCTCATCAACAACAGCTCGCCGTGTCATGCAAGCGGACTGATCGCGGGATATCTAGCCGCAAGTCCGGCAGTGCGTTGCACCGCGCGGGGCTGCGCTTCCGTAAGGATGTGCGACCGCTCGCCTTCAAGAAAGTGTGCCTAATCCGACGTGGTGTTCTCCGGCGCGAAGGTTTGTGTCTTCCTTGATGGCTGTTTCTGGCACGGTGGTCCGCAAGACTCTTCAGCGACGTCGTCACGCTGGAAATCGCGCCGGTGGCCCAGGAACCGGAGCCGTAGGTGCCGGCCGATTTACGGAGGGCGCTTGCGGCCGCCACGCCGAAGGCGCGGGAGGCCTGGTCGCACATCACACCAGTAACCTCGCCGTTGGCGCCCACCTCGAAGGAACGGAGGAGCTGTATGGTTTCTAGCCGACCCCGCAGTTTCCGAATCACGATCTCGTCGCCACGCTGCGGGTTGCCAAGGCGGTCATGACCACCGCGAACAGAATCGACACGCCGATCGAAACTCCCAGACTTGGGATACCCGGGTCGCTGGCGGCCGCGCCCGCGTCCAGCACGCCGCGCAGCGCCGCCACGGCGTAGGTCAGCGGGTTGACGGCCATGAGCGCTTTCAGCCACCCGGCTGACCCGGACGCCGGAAACAGCGCCCCGGAGAGCATCCACATCGGGATCATCACGACGTTCATGATCGAGTGGAATCCCTGCGACGAGTCCATCGCCCAGGCCACCAGCACGCCCATGCCCGCCATCCCCACCGACGCGATCGCCAGCACCCCGGCCGCGGCCGCGAGCTTGCCGGCGGTCAGGGCGATTCCCGCCAGCGGCGCGGCCAGCACGAACAGCATCGCATGAGCGAACCCCAGCGCCGCTGCCCCGCCGATCTTCCCGGCCGCGATGCTCAGCCGGCTGGCGGGCGAGACGATCACGGATTGCAGGAATCCCGCGTGCCGATCCTCGATGATCGAAATCGTCGCGAAAATGGCGGTAAACAGCACGACCAGGATGACCGAGCCGCTGAAGTAGTAGTGCATGTAGTCCACGCCGGAATCCGCCCCGGCGGCCACGAACGACCGCCCCACCCCGCTGCCCAGCAGCACCCAGAACAGAATCGGCGTCGCCAGCCCGCCGACCACACGGCTGCGCTGGCGCAGGAACCGGACGATTTCGCGCTTCGCGAGGGAGGCGGCGGGGAGGACGTGGCGCGATGGTGGCGTGCCGTAATCGAAGGCCGTGGGGTCGGCGCGACGAGCCGGTTGAGATGTTCTGACAGCGTGCATCGCCGCCGAGTCGTAGGTCGCAATCGGCCAGTCGTCAATGTTCCGATGGCACCGTGATGCGCTCGGGGAGCGAAGGCCCGGCCGCCGCTGATCCGCCGGCGGGATGGAGAAAGAGGCGGCGGACGCGGCGTCGCGGCCGTCTGGTACACGTCTTCCGCGACCGCGAGGATCGCCGATAACATCGGGCGGCAGCGTCCCGCTTGCCCGCGCGACCGTCCCCAGGCCGGCGGCCCGCCCTGCAATCGCCGGCCCGCCGCGATCGTTGCTCGGTCCAGACCCGGGGCGCCGGGTGGGAAACGGCGGGAACGGCCCTACAATGGGCGGGCGGTTGGCCTCCTGCGTACCGCAACGCCGGCCGCACTTGCGGTGACGTTTCCTGCGTCAGCTTCGGTTGGAGAGAGCATGTCCGTGAAGGGATTGAGTATTCTGTTTGCTGCCGCGACCCTCTGCCTCGGCGCAGGCGTCGCCGCGATGGGCCAGGTGCCTCCGCCGCCCAAGGGGCCGTTCGCGCGGCCGACGCTGCTGGCCAACGTCGAGTCGATCGCACCCGGCAAGCCGTTTGACGTCGCGATCGCGTTTGAACTCGACGAGGAGTATCACCTCTACTGGATCAACCCCGGTCAGAGCGGGCGTCAGCCGTTCGTGAACTGGGACATGCCTGCGGGTTTCTCCGCCGGGCCGCTGCGCTTCCCGCCGCCTCAGCGGCACGTCGCGCCGGGCAACATCACCACGTTCATCCTCGAAGGTTCGCCGATCCTGCTGGCCACGATCACGCCGCCGGAGTCGATCGCGGCGGACCCGGTGACGATCACGGCACGCGTGGACTGGCTGGTGTGTAAGGATGCGTGCTTCCTTGAGGACAAGACGCTGAAGCTGGAGTTGCCGGTTGTGGCGGCGGGTGCTGCGCCGAAGCCGGCGAACGTGGACGTCTTTAAGCGGGCGGAGCGGGCGATGCCGCTGGCCCGGTCGCAGCGCGGCGTGAAAATCGCGCCCGCCGTGGAGGGTTTCGCGCCGGAGAAGGGCGATACCTTCGATCTGCTGCTCAACGTCACGGTGCCGCGCGGCCTGCACATCCAGAGCAACAAGCCGACGGAAGAGTTCTACATCGCCGCGGATACGTTCCTGGAACGGACCGACGGCATTCAGTTCGGTGAACCGCAGTATCCCGAGCCGCACATCCGCGACGCAAAGTTCCTCGGCAAGGTCAGCGAGTTCGAGGGTGCGATCACGATCCGCATTCCCTCGACCGTCGAGTCGGCTGACCTGCCGTCGTCTCTGCGGCTCGCGGGCGTGTTCCGGATGCAGGCCTGCACCGACGGCGGCCAGTGCTATCCGCCCGAGTCGGTGGCATTCGAGTCGATGGTGCCGGTGAAGTCGGCGGACGCGGGGGCAGCGTCCGGGCAGGCGGCGCGGGGCGACGAAAACGCCGCGCCCGTGGAGAATGACGAGGACGCCGAAACGCAGACGGCCGCGGTTCCGGTGGAGTCCGCGACCACGCCACCGTCTTCTGAACCCGGGCCGGCAGGAGGCGCCGAAAGTTCGACTGCGGCCAGATCACTTGCCCCGCCGGCGCCTCCGCCTGGCAATGTTGCGGGCGCCGAAACGCGAGGCATCGCGATCTTCATTCTGTTGGGGTTTCTCGGCGGTTTGATTCTAAACGTGATGCCCTGCGTGCTGCCGGTGATCTCGATCAAGGTGCTCAGTTTCGTGCAGCAGGCGGGCGAGGATCGGGGCCGGGTGCTGCGGCTGGGACTGGCGTTCTGCGCCGGGATCATCGTGTGGTTCTGGGGCTTCGCGGCCATCACCCTGGTCGGTCTTGATCAACCGTTGCAGAACCCGTGGGTCGTCGTCGGTCTGACGGCGGTGATGTTCGTGTTCGGGCTGAGCCTGTTCGGTGTGTTCGAGATCAACCTGCCGGGGCGGGCGTCGACGACGCTCGCCGGCGCCGCGGAGCGCGAGGGTTACACCGGCGCGTTCCTGAAGGGGCTTCTGGCGACGGTGCTCGGAACGGCGTGTACCGCGCCGTTGCTGGCGCCCGCGCTGGCCTGGGCGGCCACGCAGCCGCCGGTAAATGCGTTCATCGTGTTCAGCGCGGCCGGGCTGGGCATGGCCGCGCCGTATCTGGTGCTCTCTGCGGCGCCGGGCTGGATGCGCTATCTGCCGCGCCCGGGCAACTGGATGATCACGTTCAAGCAGGCGATGGGGTTCCTCCTGATCGGGACGGCCGTGTGGCTGCTGTGGGTGCTGTCGAAGCAGTGGTATGAAGACGGTGTGGTGTGGACCGTCGGCTTCCTGGCGTTTCTGGGGGTTTCGTGCTGGCTGGTTGGCAAGGTCGACATCAACTGGCACGCATCGTCGCAGTACGCGACGTGGGCGGCGGCCATTGTCATCGCCATCGGCGGCTGGACTTTCTGTTATCGATACATGTTCAATCCGGCCGCGGCCATCGCCGCGCGAAAAGCGATGATGTCGCCCGCTCTGGCGGACGTGGATCACCTGAACTGGGAGAACGGCATCCCGTGGCAGGCGTATCAACCCGGCAAGGCGGAGGAACTCGCGCGCCGCGGCTACACGGTGTACGTGGACTATACCGCTGCCTGGTGCTGGTCCTGCCAGACCAACAAGAAGGCCGTGCTTGAGACGGACGCCATCCGCCGCCGCATGGCGGACCTTGGCGTGATTCCCATCAAGGCGGACTTCACGAACCCCGACCCCGACATCGAGGAAGACCTGCGGCGATTCCAGCGCTCGACGGTTCCGCTGAACATTATCGTCCCGGCGTGTGCTCCGGAGAGTATTCAGGTTCTTCCCGTCCTGCTGACACAGAATACGGTGTCAACCGCGCTGGACGCGGCCGGGCCGTCGCATGGCGATGCGTGCTCGTAGCGCTGCGCGGGTGGCACACAGCGCGTGAGGGTTGGCGCTATATGCGATGCACTGCTCACAGAGCAGTGGCACCAAGAGGCGGCGGCGGCACCAAGTTGCACCGCACGGCGCCAATGGAACCGCACGGCGCCCGTCGTGCGGATCGCCGCGTTCTTGGATTGAATAATCCCGACGGATCGAAATGAACTTAACGTCGCTTACGAGCCAACTGCGTACGCTGGCCGGGGAGGCTGACGGTCGCGCGTGGCCGGCGGAGATGATCGCGCTGATGCGCGAGGCCGGCTGCTTTCGGGCGGCGGTGCCGCGCGAGTTTGGCGGCGATCGGCTCGATGCGGCCGGGCGGGCGGCGATTTATGAAGCGGTTGCGTCCGGGTATATGTCCGCGGCGCTGATTCTGACGCAGCACGACGGCGCGTGCGAACTGCTGGCGGGCTGCAGGAATCGCGAACTGGCCCAGCGCGTGTTGACGGACGTGGCCGCCGGTCGAACGCTGGCGACGGTCGGCATCAGCCAGCTTACCACCTCGCGGCAAGGTGGCGGCAGGCCCGCACTGGCTGCGACCCCGGTTGCAAGCGGCGACGGCTACCGCCTCGACGGCGTGATGCCCTGGGTCACCAGTGCGCCGCACGCCGACTGCATCGTCACCGGCGCCGTGCTCGCCGACGGGATGCAGATCCTCGCCTACCTACCCACCCACGCGCCGGGCGTAACGATCGAGCCGCCGATGGAGTTCTGCGCCCTGACCGATAGCCGAACTTCGCTGGTGCGATGTGACGGCGTTGCGGTCCCGCCTGAGCACCTCATGCGCCCGCCGTCGAGCGAGGCACTGGCACGCCGCTCACCGATCAAGTCGCTGACGGTGTCGATCGTCGGCATCGGCATGGCGGATGCGCTGCTAGACGGTCTCGACGCACTCGCCGATCGGCAGCCGGAGGAACTCGCCGCGTACGTCGAGCTTGCCCGCCGACAGTTCGATGTCACGCGATCGCGCCTGATGACCGCGGCCGCGGGTCTGGAACGAGGCGACGCGGAAGTGCCGGCGATGATGCTGCGGGCGGAGGTCAACGTCCTTGTACAAAGGCTTGCCGCGACGCTGATGACGCTGGCCAAAGGAAGCGGATACGCGGTCTCGCACAACGCGCAGCGTCTTCTGCGCGAGGCCGCCTTCTTCCTGGTCTGGTCTGCGCCGACGCAGGTACAGGCAGAGACGCTCCAGCGTTTGTGGCGTTGAATGGTGCGCCGGTGCTTGCCCGCACGGGCCTGAGGTTTACTGACTCGGCGCCGCGACAACGCCGGGTGTAGCCGGTGATCCCGGCGGCGTCATCACCTCGACCGCGCCCGGCACGATCTCGATGTCCGCGGGCGTATCCGCGATCCACTCGCCATCCGCCCACAATTCGCGCGAGTCGGCGCTCTCGATGCGAAAGCGCCGCGTGCGCAGGAAGCGGACGCCGCGGCGACCGACGTGCCGCCCGCGGACGGCCCGGGCCAGCAGCGGGACCAGCCGATGCCGCGGTGCGTTCTCGATCAGGCACAGGTCGAGCAGGCCGTCGGTGGGACTGGCCGACGGCGCGATGGGCATCGAACCGCCGTAGGTGGCCGTGTTCGCCGTCGTCGCCAGGACGAAGCGTCCCTCGATCCGTCCGAAGTCGC
>CAZYLK010000182.1:0-12405 GCA_964648365.1 uncultured Phycisphaeraceae bacterium | reverse complement strand
GCTGGTCAGCTCCACCGGGCGGCCGTCGATGAAGACGTGCGTCACTTGCGTGACGGTCTGCAGCGGCGTGCCGGTGGTGACGATCAGGTCCGCCCTCTTGCCCGCCTCGATGGATCCGACGCGATCGTCGATGCCGAGAATCTCCGCCGCGCCCAGCGTCAGCGCCCGCTCCGCCGCGTCCACAGACAGCCCGTGCGCGACGCCCATGCCGACGTAGAACGGGAGATTATGCGAATCCGCGGCGCCGCCCGACGAAAACGCGAACGGCACGCCGGCGCGCTCCAGTTCGCCCGCGCTGCGATAGTTGGCGTCCCACGGCTCGAACGAGCCGGGCACCGCGGCGTTCGGCTCGCGCAGAATCACGGGGATGCCCCGGGCGGCCAGTTCATCCTTCGCCTTCCACGCGTCGTCGCCGCCGGAGATAATACAACGCAGTTTGTGCTTTTCGGCGAACTCGACGGAGTCGAGAATGTGCTTATACCCGCCTGCGTTGAAGATCACGGACTTCTGTCCGCGCACGTAGGGGATCATCGCCTCCAGCCGCAGGTCCGTGTCGAACCGGATGGAGGGATCCGCGGCCGCGGCATCACGGGCGCGGGCGTAGTGCCGCGCACGCTGCAGATAGTCCTCCAGTTCGTGGATCTGCTTGTTATGTTCATCGGTGCGCTTCTTCTTATCCTCCTCGCGCAGGTCATAGGGCAGGTAGGGAAGGCTGAGGTGCAGCGCGAAGCCCTCATCCACTAGCATTTCGGCCGCGGTCCATCCGTCGAGGTGGATGACGGCGCTCTGCCCGGCAATGCGCCCGCCGGACGGCTGCGCCAGGGTGGTGGTGATGCCCGAGGTGCGGGCCGTGCGGATGTGTTCACTGAACGGATGCACCGCCACGGCCGCGCGCACGTCGGGCTGATACTCGCCGATCTCCCGGTCCATGTTCGTCGCCCGCAGCGAGCCGACCTCGGTCAGGCCGAGTGTCGATCCCGCGTCGATGATGCCCGGATAGACGTGCAAGCCCGTCCCATCGATCACTCCCGCCCCCGGCGGCACGGCCACGTCCGTGCCCACCTCGTGAATGCGATCGTCGATGATCACCACGGTTCCCCGCGGAATCACCGGCCCGCTGATCGTATGAATCGTCGCATTCGTGACCGCATAAGCCCGATGGACGGTCTGTGGAATCGTGCGATCGACGTCGGCGGGGATTTCCAGCGTTGACGCGTCCGCCGTCGGCTCGGGGCGCTCGTCCTGGAAGAATACCTCGCCGTCGATAATCGTCGTGATGCACTTGCTGAAGGTGTTGAGCGGGTGGCCGTTGAAGATGGCCAGGTCGCCATCCTTGCCGACTTCGATGCTGCCGACGCGATGCGCAATCTGTAGCTGCGTCGCAGGGTTGATCGTGACCAGCTTGAGCGCGTCGATCTCGCTCAGCCCCCCCCACCGGATCGCCTTGGCCGCCTCCACGCCAAAGAACCGGATGGTGTTGGCCGAGTCTGAATTGATCGACGTGTTGATGCCGAAGCGCTGCATCATGGCCGCGTTATGAGGAATCGCGTCGTTCGCCTCGATCTTGTAGGCCCAGAAGTTGCTGAACGTGGACGCCGATGCGCCGTGCCGGGCGATCTCCGGCATGATGCGATAACCCTCCAGGATGTGTTGCAAGACGCCCACGCGCACGCCGTAATCCTCGAACACCTGCATCACGCGCAGGATTTCGTCGCTGCGGTAACAATGGCAGTGAACCGTGATGTCGCCGTTGAGCACACCGAGCAGGGCGTCGAGCCGCAGATCCCGCCGCGGCGGCGGCAGGTCGCGACCCGCCTGTGCGGCGGCACGGAAGTCATTCCATTCCCGCTCATAGTCTCGCGCTGCTTCAAACGCCCGGCGGAACACCGCCTCTACGCCGGTGCGGGAATTGGGGAACCGCTTTCCCCATGCGTTCGACCAGTTGGATTGAATCACATTTTCACCCAGGGCGAACTTGATGGTCGGCGCCGCGTCGGGAATCAGCAGTTCTTCAACCGGACGTTCATACTTGAGCTTGAACGTAACGTTCTGCCCGCCGATCGGATTGGCCGAGCCGTGCATGGCGTGATGCGTCGTGGTTCCACCGGCGACGGCGCGGTGGATCGACAGCGACTGCGGGTTGATCAGATCGCCGATCCGCACTTCCGCGCTGATCGCCAGTGGCGATTCGTTGACACCGTCGATGCCCAGGTGCGAATGGGCATCGACGAACCCGGGGATGACGAAACGCCCGGTGCCGTCGATGACGGTCACGCCGTCGGGCACGGTCAGGATGTTGCCGACGGCGGTGATCTTGCCGTCTTCTATGAGCACGGATGCATTCGTAAGTGTTTGTCCGGACACGGTTATGACGGTGGCGTTCTGCACGCAGACGTCGCCGCCGGTCTTGAGCTTCGGCAGCCGATCGGCCAGAACCTCGACGGCGTAGGCAGGCCCTTCATCTTCCGGCTCGGTGGCGGATTCATTTGCCGCCGAAGGCGTTGTCTCGGTGACCACATCGGAAGACTCAGCCTCGTCGGCAGCCTCGGACTTGTTTGATTTGGAAGAATCGTCGTCGGGCTTGTCTTCCTTCGCATCCTCCTCGTCCCGGTTGTATTCAAACTTCCGCCCATCGGCGAAGACGTAGCGCACCTTCGTCTTCTTGTCGAAAAGCGGCCCGTCGGTGAGGACGACATTGGCCAGCCGCTCGCGTGCGATCATCCCGAGTTGTCCGTCCAGCCCGAACATCGCGGCCGGCGCCCGCGTCAGTGCCGCCAGCGCCGCCTCCTCGGGCAGGCCGCGCTCCATCACTTTGCGCAGGTTCTCGAACAATTCGCCGCCATTCTTCAGATCGCTGGTGCGCAGCGCGAAGGGCACGCCGGCTTCATGCAGGCGGATGACGTTGGCGACCTGCTCCTCCCACAGGCGTCGCCGCTCCTGGCGCTGCTTCAACGGTTCGTAGATGCGGTCCGTCTTTTCAGCGACGTCCTTGTCAGCGCCCTCGGCGGCCTTGTCAGCGCCCTCCGCTGCTTGGTCGCCATCGGGTTCAGAGCCTTCCGGCGACTTACCCGGTTCCGCGTCCGCCGACGGCTTCTTTCCGCCCTGACGCTCGTCTTGCTTCTTCCGGCCGTATTCCGGCTCCTCGTCGAATTTCAGGCTGACGATCAGGGGCGCCCGGGCCGCCTTGAGGTCGTCGATCACGCGCCACGCCTCGCGAGCACCGGTGATTGCGACGCTGAGGTTGAACTCGCCGGCCAGTTTCAGTGCCCGCTGAATCTCCCGCTCACTGTCGGCGTCGAAAACGATGGGAATCTCGCGCCGGAGCATCCGCTGCAGGGCTGTCAGCGCCGCGTCCTCCGGCAGGCGCGGTGAGGTTCGCGGATGACGCTGGCTGTAGAGCTGCATCTGCGTCAGCCACTGCGCATCGAGCAGCACCTGGCGATATTGCGCGACGCGGCCGAGCAGCGACTGCGGATAGTCGCCCGGTTCGCCGAGGTCGAAGGACGCCATCATGCCGATGTCGCCGCGGATCATCGAGCGTCGGACGGGAAGGCCCGACAGGCTGACCAGGTCGCTCGTGCCGCCAAAGATGCCCGCACGAGGCGCGATCATCGCAGAGGTGAATCCGTGTTTGCGCGCGGCGTCGAGGTCGTCGGGCCTGGGATTGAACAACTCGACGGCACGAGCGTCCGCACGAACGCCGCGCCGGTTGGCCAGCCGGGTGGCCGCCAGCGGGCCTTGCACCGGATCCGGGTTCTCGTCCTCAACCAGCCGTCGCGCATCTTCGCTCCGCTGATCGGCCGGAATCCCCAGGTACGACATCCCGTCAATCAGACCCGGATAGGCGGTCAGGCCCGACCCGTCGATCACTTCGGCGTGAGGCGGCGGCGTCACGTCGGCGCCGACGGCAACGATGCGTCCCTTGTCCATGACGATCACGGCCGAGTCCAGCGTCGTCCCGTCGCCGACGACTACGCGGACGCCGGTGACCGCGATGGGTGTTTCAAACTCCGCCCGGGCGAGTCCCGGCAGCAGCGCAGCGGCGAGGACGACCGCGTGCTGCCATGCACGTCGCCGGGTCGGTGGGATGATCTGCATGGGTCTTGACTCTCGGATGGCGGAGGTAGGTCAGCCTCGGGGAGGCACGTCAACCACGGCCCGGCCGCGACCGGCCGGTGCGGGGGACGAGTTTATCGGCTCCCGGCAGACTGTCACCAGCCCGACCACCGGTGCGACCCCCTGGGCCGGCGGCGCACCGGCTTTCGATCCGGTCCCCGACTGTGGTAGGATACGCGGCCGGGGCCTCGTCTGGACCCTGGACGCATTTCGGCCATGACACGCCAAACGCACGGATCACGACTCGCCTCGGCCAGCACGGCCCTGCTGGCCATCCTTCTGTGCGCGCCGATCATCGGGTTGAATCAGTACGTCTCTCACCAGCGCACCGACGACGCCGACCAGTACTTCTACGCGTACATGGGGCGACAACTGGCCGACGGCAAGGCCCTTTACTCGGAAGTGTGGGACTTCAAGCCGCCCGGCATCTACTGGATCGGCGCCCTCGCGGCCGGCATCACGCGGTACTCAAGCGTGGGGCCGTTGCTGGTGTGCGCGGCCGCGCTGGCTCTGGCCTTTACGGTCCTGTTCGCCTGGAGCCGGTCGTACTTCAGTCCGGCAACGGCCGTGCTCGCCACCACGGTGGGGTGCATCTTCCTCCTCCAACCAGAATACCTCGTAGGTTCACTGCGGCCGGAGACGTTCATCCTGCCTCTGGAGGCGATGACGCTCGCCGCGTATTTCTGGGGCACTCGATCGTCGCGGCCGTGGCTGCTGCCGCTGGCCGGCGTTGGCCTGGCCGGCGCGTTCCTGATCAAGCAGACCGCCCTCGCACTGGCGGTGGCCATCGCGCTGGACCAGTGGGTGGTCAGACCGCTGTGCCAGAGAGACGTGTGGCCGTCGCGACCGGTGCGAAACACGCTTCTTCTGTTGAGCGGCGCGGTCGCGGCGCTGGGCGCGACTTTGTTCGAACTCGCGCGAACGACCGAGCTGGCTGAAGTCGTCGAGGCCGTGTTCGTCGTCCCCGCCCGCTATGCCGCCGAAGCGCGCCGCGACGGGTGGATGCCGTGGGAAGAATGGCGGCAGCACTTGCAGGCGATGGCACTGCCGGTGGTTCTGGCCGGCTGCGCCGTCGGCTTCACGGCCTGGCATACCGTCGTCCGCCGGACGGATTCGCGGAGTGCCACCACCGATACGCCGCCCGACAGCCGCCCCGCCGGGCTGGCGGCGGTCGCGGACATCATGCCCATGCTCCTGATCTGGCTGTCCGTCGCCACCGCGGCGGCGCTGGCCACCCCCCACCGTCAGACGCATTACCTCGCCCCGGCGCTGACGCCGCTCATCGTTCTGGCGACGGGCGGCATTCATCTGCTGATCTCGGCGTGTCGCGAGGGCCGCCGACTGACCTTTGCCGCGTGGGTGTGCGTCGTGTGGATGGCCTACATGTGCCGCGCGCCGATCGTGGAGGAAACCACGGCCGCCGCGGCGATCTGGGTGGGGCAGGAGCGCGCCCGCGACGACGACGAGAATGCCCGACTGGCCGCGGTTGTGCAGTGCCACTGCCCGCCGGGCGAGCCGGTCTACATCTCGGGCTATCGGCCGCGGCTGTGGCTTCTGGCGGATCGCCCGCCGGCCGTCCGGCATCCCGGGGCGATGTCCGCCGCGCGGCTGGGGCGTCACGCCGGGCCGATTCTGGACGAGATCGTGGCCGGCCTGAACGTCGCCCCCCCCCGCGTCATCGTGGTCGGCGGGCCGGAACTGGCGGCGCTCGACTGGAACGCGACCGCGGTGGATGCCGAGTCGGTCTTGCAGGGCGTACCCAACTACGCCAGCGCCGCTGCCCCGGCCTGGGTCGAGGCCCACTATGTCCCCGCGCGGGAGGACAACCGCGGGCAGGTCTGGGTGCGCAGAGACGTGGCGGCGCGCGAGGCGAGATTCAGCGACCATGTTGCCCAAGCCGGCGACGGCGATCGAGCCACCTCGGGTGGCTAGCCGCGCCGCGGAGGCGGAACGGGCGCATGCGCCCAAAGGAGACACCGGCCGCCCAGAGGGCGAGACATCCAGAACGACAGCCGAGAGTTTGCGGCGGGTGGGTTAGCGTTCGATGAGAGCGGCGCGAAATCGGCGTGGGGGTTGGGTTAAGGGAATGTGAGGGCGGGGGGACGTGCGGACGCACTGAGGGTTTGGACACCTGGCTGGCTGTTGGCGTAAGCGAATGAGGCGACGCCCGCTCCACACCCACGCGCTAATGCCGCTTCCGTGCCCTTTTTGGTGTTGCAGCTTTTGCAGCCGAGGATCTCTTCTTCTTCCTGTCGTTCCCTCTGCCCGTCGGCCGCCGACGCCGCCGGCTCGGCGGGGGATCGATAGGCAGGCCAAACTGCTGCCGGACCGTCTCTCGGACTATCCCGCACAGAGCAACTGCCTCCTTCGCAATCGACCGGTCCGCGTTGGCTCCAGGATAGCGGATACGAACTGCGAAACCCGTCAAGTGGGAGGCGGGTTGCTGCAAGACAGCCCAGAGTGGATACGTCGTCAACAACTCGGAAAGAAGTACCCGCAGATCATGGATTCTTGCCGGGGCTTGCCCGCATTCAACCAGGGCAGCCTTCAAGTACTTTTCGGCGCATTGTTGTGCATGGAAACAGGCTGAGTGGTAATTGGGGCTCTTCCGTGCATGCAGATCCCGCGCAGCCGTTCCCCAGTCTCCTTCCGCCAGGTCAATCCACTCTCGCGTCAGAGGTTTCATACGGCCGTTCGACGACCTGCCGCGCCACGAGGATACAAGGTTGTTCCGCGTTCAAGGATATCACGCATGAACGTGTCGCCCATCCTGAGACGCTGATCGATCTGCCCGGCAGATCGCGTGAGCAAGTCCAGCGGGAAACGACACCTGATCCGCTTACGTATGTCAATATCGCGCCGCGACAAATCGCCCTTTCCGGGGAAAATGACGAGCATGTCCACGTCGGAATCAGGTCCAGGCGAGCCATACGCATGGGAACCAAACAGGATAATCCGCTGAGGCTCGAACTTCTCGACAATCTGTTGTGTGAAGCGTTCGATCTGCTCGCGAATCTCCGCATGGGATTCCCGCTCCATCTCCACGAGGCGGTCGCCGGCGTATACTCGCTCAATTCGGCCGAGTTCGGGTCTGAAGCGGTGACGTTCGTCGTAGGGGCCGCGGAATACCTCCTCCGGGAGCCTCAACCGCGCCAATGGGTTCTCAGTGACGACTACTCGAGGCGCCTGCCCGAGGGATGTCTGTATCCCGCCGCTAGCTACGTCCCAACCGATCTGGAAGTACTGTTCCGCGGACACCTCCTGCCCGATTTCAGCCTCCAGTGCAGCAACGCGCTCGCGGTGCTCTTGCCAGAATTCGGGATTCCGAATCCCAATCTCGCTCAAGACCGCAATCGCGCTGATCGTTGTATTCTGTGGCAGCTTGCGCCGCGGATCTACCATCTTACCCCGCCCCAAGAACGCGGATTGCGCGTCGTCGATCAGTGCCCTACACGCATCGAGGTCGAACGGAATCTGCAACCCCAGATCACCGAGCATTGCCCCAAACAAATAGGGCGGCCAACTGTCGAACTCCCAGTCGTCCACATTGTAAAGCACCAGAACACACGGAGAGTCTTTGTACTCCTGGAACTGCTTGCTCGCCTGATTGATCTTCTCACGTACACTTGAGTAAGGATCGGTGTCCGCGCCGCCGGCCGGCATCGGCCGCTTCTCGTGAAGCTCCTTGACCTCGCAAACGAGCGGAACCCCGTTCCACTCGAAGATATAGTCGGGATGCCTGGCCTTGCCCGCGACAGAAGCCTCGTGCGGAACGCCAGGAACGCCTTGCGCTTCGAGGTATTTCTCGAACAACACCTCGGAGACGGTCCGCCCGGACGGTTTTTGCTTGACCCGTTGCCTTGCTGAGCCGCGCATCGGCTACTCCTCTCGCGCATCCCGCGCCGCTTGATCTTAGCTGCGCTGGGCCGACCCAGCCGCCTCAATCGCCGCGTTCCCTCTTCATTCGTTATTCGCTACTCGCCATTCGCCACTCCGCACCCGCCACTCCGCACCCGCCACTGCCTCAGTCCAGCGTCGCCTGCACCGGCTGGTCCCAGAAGTCCACCAGGTCGATGCGCGTCACGATGCCGCGGATCTGTTTGTTTCGCGTCACTACCACGCCGCTGTTGCCGGCCATCAGGAGGCGGTAGACCTCGTCCAGGTCGGTGTGCTCCTCAACCTGCGGCATGGGACGGGCCATGATGTCGCGGACGGGGATCAGCCGCGGGTCGTGGTGGGCGTGCAGGATGCGGGCGACGGTGATCTCGCGGATCGCCCCCACGCAGACGCCCTCTTCGACCACGGGCAACTGCGAGATGGCGTTTTCGCGCATCAAGTCGATCGCTTCCTGGGCGGTCTGCTGCGGGCCGACGGCGATCAGTTCGCCCGGCGGGCGGCGGGCCAGCAGTTCCCCCACCGTCACCCGTTCGGACTCCGCCTCCATGTAGCCCTGCTCGATCATCCACTCGTCTGAGTAGAGCTTGGACAGGTAGTTTCGCCCCGTATCCGGGCAGAGCACCACGACGTACGCTTCCGGTCCCAGCCGGCGGCAGAACGTCAGCGCCGCCGACACGGCCGTACCGCACGAGCCGCCCACCAGCAGCCCCTCCTTGCGGGCCATGTCGCGGGCGGCGGTGAAGCTCTCCCTGTCGCTGACACGCACCCACTCGTCGACGATCTGCGAGTTGAACGTCTTGGGGACGAAATCCTCGCCGATGCCCTCGACCGCCCAGGGCCGCGGCTTGTCGCCGGAGAGGATCGACCCCTCCGGATCCGCCGCGACGACGGTGATCTTCGGATTTCGCTCCTTCAGGTAGCGCCCGATGCCGGAGATGCTTCCCCCGGTCCCGATGCCGGCGACGAAGTGGGTGAGTTTCCCCTCCGTCTGCTCCCATATCTCCGGGCCGGTGCCGCGGTAGTGGTATTCGGGATTCGTAAGGTTGCCGAACTGGTTCGGCTGCCAGGAGTTGGGAATTTCGTTGAGCAGCCGGCTGGCGACGCCGCCGTAGCCCTCCGGCGAGTTCGTCTCCGCCGCGGTGGGGGTGATAACGACCTCCGCCCCATACGCCTTGAGGAGCCGGATCTTCTCGGCGCTCATCTTGTCCGGCATGATGAAGATGCACCGATAACCTTTGACCGCGGCCACCATCGCCAGGCCGACGCCGGTGTTGCCCGAGGTGGCTTCGATGATCGTGCCGCCGGGCTTGAGGTCGCCGGACTTCTCGGCGGCCTCGACCATCGCGGCGGCCACACGATCCTTCACGCTGGCGCCGGGGTTGACGAACTCGATTTTCGCCCAGAGCTGGGCCGCGATCCCCTCGGCGACGCGGTGGAGACGGATGAGCGGCGTGTCGCCGATCGCCTGCAAGACGGTGTCAAAACGCTTGGCCATTCGTTCGGAAACTCCTGTTGCGGGGGTCGCGACGCTCCTGAAGGGGCGCGGCGCTGGCACGCGACTTGCCCGTTCTAGCGGACTTGACGGGGACGACGTGTACGGCCGCGGCCGGCATGGTCGATTATAGTGTTCCGTCGGCCGTCGCGCAAGACCGGCGGTCGGGTTCGTCCGGTGGCGCGATGGACGCGCGGCGCTCGCCGGGGGATGATGGGTCGGCAGCGGGGCCGGGAAAGTCATGCGTGAGCGCAGATGGCGCGGGTCGTCGCCTTGTTTTCCTCCGGATGGGTTGGTATGGTTGCTGATTCGTCCGATGCGACACGGATGGGTGTCGTTTTGCATCCTGACTCATCCGATGGCACCTGCGGGAGCGGGCGTAGGCCGGAGGCTCCTGAAGGTGGAATCGTGAACCACCAAAACCCTATAAACCACTGTTATTCGCAATCAGGCCTCCGGCGGCGTTTCGCCCGGCCGCCTGGTTGCGCCATGAGGCGGCTCGGGGGCCGCTTGAGGAGCTCAGTGACGTGACTGTCGCACAGGGTGCCGCCACCGGCACACCCAGAAAGAGCGTGAAGGTCGTCGAACTGGACGAAATCGTCGTCCGATTCGCCGGGGACTCCGGCGACGGTATGCAGCTCGTCGGCACGCAGTTTACCAATACCTCTGCCATCTTCGGCAACGACGTCTGCACCCTGCCGGACTACCCGGCCGAGATCCGCGCTCCGGCCGGCTCGCTCGCCGGCGTCAGCGGATTTCAACTCAACTTCAGCTCGAAGGACATCCGCACGCCCGGCGACACGGTCAACTGCCTGGTGGCGATGAACCCGGCCGGCCTGAAGACCAACCTCGAAGATCTGGAGGACGGCGGCGTCCTGGCGGTCAACGAGGACGCCTTTACCAAGGGCAACCTCGCCAAGGCCGGCTACGAGTCCAACCCGCTCGAGGACGGCAGCCTGAGCAAGTATCAGGTCTACCGCATTCCGCTGGAGAAGCTGACGGCCACCGCCAACGAGGGCAGCACGCTCAACGCCCGGGCCTTGGGCCGTTGCAAGAACTTCACCGCTTTGGGCCTGGTCTACTGGCTCTACGGGCGGTCGATGGAGCCGACCGAGCGCTGGATCGAGGACAAGTTCGGCCGCAACCCGGCGGTGATGGAGGCCAACCTCAATGCGCTCCGCCGGGGCTTCTACTTCGGCGAAACGACGGAGATGTTCGCCGTCACCTACCAGGTGAAGAAGGCGACGCTCCCGCCGGGTCGCTACCGTAAGATCACCGGCAACGAGGCCGTGGCCATCGGCCTCGTCACCGCTGCCGAACGAGCGCACAAGCCTCTTTTCTACGGCAGTTACCCGATTACGCCGGCCAGCGACATCCTGCACGCCCTTTCGGGCTACAAGAACTTCGGCGTCAAGACGTTTCAGGCCGAGGATGAGATCGCGGCCGTGACGGCATGCCTGGGTGCAGCTTTTGCCGGCGCGATCGCCGTGACGGGTACGAGCGGCCCCGGCGTGGCGCTGAAGGCGGAGGCGATCGGCCTGGGCGTGATGACGGAACTGCCGATCATCATCGTCAACGTCCAGCGCGGCGGTCCGAGCACCGGCCTGCCCACCAAGACGGAGCAGGCCGACCTGTTGCAGGCCCTCTTCGGCCGCAACGGCGAGTGCCCCGTGCCGGTCATCGCTCCGGCGACGCCGGGCGACTGCTTCGACATGGCTCTGGAGGCGGCCCGCATTGCGGTCAAGTATATGGTGCCCGTCATGCTTCTGTCGGACGGGTATCTGGCCAACGGCGCCGAGCCGTGGATCCTCCCTGACGTGGAGAAGCTGCCTTGCCTCAAGATCGCTCACCCGACGGCGGTCGAGCCCGGCAACGGCAACGGCGAGTTCCTGCCCTACAAGCGCGACGAGAACCTGTCGCGTCCGTGGGCGCTGCCCGGCACGGCCGGGTTGCAGCACCGCATCGGCGGGCTGGAAAAGGAAGACATCACCGGTCACGTCTGCTACGAACCGGACAACCATGAGCACATGGTCAACCTCCGGGCGGAGAAGATCGAGCGGATCGGAAAGGACGTCCCGCCGACGAAGATTCAGGGAAACAAGGACGGCGGCGAACTGCTCGTCGTCGGCTGGGGCAGTACCTACGGATCGATCAGCACGGCCGTCGACCGGGCTCGCGCCCGCGGCATGGACGTGTCGGCCGTCCACATCCGCTACCTGAATCCGCTCCCGGCGGACCTGGGCGGGATTCTCAAGAAATTCAAGCGCGTCATCTGCCCCGAAATGAACCGCGGGCAGTTGCAGATGGTTCTACGAAGCACCTATCTGGTCGATGTGATCGGGGTGCATAAGATCAAAGGAAAGCCCTTCCGCGTGGACGAAATTATGTCCGCGATCGAAGCGAACCTCAACGGGGGATCGAAATGAGCACGATGTTGGACGTTGCCAGCCTGACCGCCAAAGACTACGCCAGCGACCAGGATGTGCGCTGGTGCCCGGGCTGTGGCGACTACGCCATTCTGGCCCAGGTGAAGAAGTCTCTGGCGACGCTCGGGATCCCGCGTGAACACTGCGTGTTCGTGTCGGGCATCGGCTGCTCCAGCCGGTTCCCGTACTACGTCGAGACGTACGGCTTCCACTCGATCCACGGCCGCGCGCCGGCGATCGCGACCGGCGTCAAGGTCGCCAACCCGAACCTGTCCGTGTGGGTGGCCACCGGCGACGGCGACGCGCTGAGCATCGGCGGCAACCACCTGCTGCACGCCATCCGGCGTAACCTCGACATCAACATCCTGCTCTTCAACAACCGCATCTACGGCCTGACGAAGGGGGAGTATTCGCCGACGTCCGGGCTCGGTAAGAAGACCAAATCCACGCCGATGGGCACCGTCGACTTCCCGC
>CAZYLK010000181.1:0-12633 GCA_964648365.1 uncultured Phycisphaeraceae bacterium | reverse complement strand
TGCCAACAACTTACGCTCGCTACCCCCATGATTAATTGAACGGCGTTGCGTGGCATCCCGCCCGATGGGCTTGCTGCGCGTCTTGGTCTCGATCACGAACACGCCTGTCGGACCGATGGCCACGTGATCGACGTTGCCGCGCTCGTTTTCGATGTCATGGAAGATGTGGTAGCCGGACGGCCTGAGATCCTCTAGGGCGCGTGCCACGTCGCGTTCGCCATCAATTCCGAGCCGAAGCTCCCGCGCCTCGCGGAAGCCGCGGCGCACCTTGAAGAACGCGAACGCCGAAGAGCCGAGCGCCAGCACTGTCGCGCCGGCGGGCGCCGGCGGGAGTTCGGCGGCCCAGCGCCACCACTCTACGGCCGCCTGAACGATCAGGATGCCGGCGATGGCCGTCCAGATGAAGCACTTCTCGACGACGACGTCCAACAAGCGCAGTTGAGACGACTCCCCTGGCAGCGGGAGCGGCGCTTCGCGAATCGGAGACCGGCTGCTTCGTGGGGCGCTTTTTGGCATGATTCTGAGTTCCGACCGTCACGTGCCTCGTTTGTTCTCGGCTCATCGCCTGAAAAAGAACCGCCACGTCAGGATGATACGTACTCAAAACAAATCAACTCAAGCTGCTCCCGCGTCAGCGCCGTCGCGGCGGCACCATCGCCGTTCGAATCCTTCGCAAAGTCGGCCGCCAACGATTCGACTGCCGCCAGTAGCGCCCCGTCGTCGCCGTCGCCGCGCCATGCGGCGTGCGCCGCCTTCAGCCGCTTGATCGCGAAGCGGGCCATCGGTTGGGCGAGGTAGCTGATGGCGGACTTGGCGGCGTCGCGGTTGACTTTGCCGCGGCGGATGGCGTTCTTGAGTTCCTCGGTGACGACCTGCTGCGTTGCGTCGATCGTTTTCGGGGCGGCGGCCTTGGCTCCGGTCTCGCGGTCGGCCCTCAGGATGGCATCGATCACCTTGTCCTGCAGCAGGAACACATCTTGGTCGCCGATGTAGCGCGGCTCGTCCGGCTGGCAGGCGATTAACTGGGCGATCTGGAAGCGGTTTTCGAGCACGTCGTGCGTCTTGGCATCGATGTACCGCCAGAAATGTCGCCTACCGGTGCCGTCAGCACGCGGCGCCTGGAAGTAGAAGAACATCCCGTACGCCTTGTCCCGGCGCAAACCCGAGTGAATCCCGTTCGGCAGTTGCACGAGCGCGTCGGCGCCCTCGCGATTCAGCAACTCCTTCAACTGCTTGAGCAGCGACTCCGGCCCCGCCAGTTCAGCCCGGTCCTCTTCCTCATCGAGCACGGTGCCGTCTTCGTCGTGAATCCGGCACAGCGTATTGAACGTGCGCGGATGGACGACCTCACCGAGCACGCTGGCGTCCAACAGGCCTAGTTCGTCGATCTGGGATATCCGCTTGGTGAGCCGATCGACCAGCTTGAGGAGCTGCTCCAACTCGTCCTCTGGGAACATATTGTAGATGGTGATCTTCTCGTGCGGGCTGCCGATCCGGTCGATGCGGCCGTTCCGTTGCACGAGGCGGATCGGGTTCCACGTCAGGTCAAAGTTGATGATCGCGCCGCAGTCCTGAAGATTCTGCCCCTCCGAGAGCACGTCTGTGCTGATGAGGATGTCGATCTGGTCCTCTGAATTGACCTCGGCGTTGTTGGCCACCGGTGCGAAGTGCCCCAGGATATGTCCACGCTCGTCGGGATGGTTGCCGCTGTCGATGCGCCGGATGTTCGGGTCGCCCGCCCGCCCCCGCCACGCGGCCGCCGCGTCGCCGGTCAAACACCGATGAACGTACCGTGACGTGTCCTTGAACGAACTGAAGATCAGCACTTTCTGCCCGCACAGCGGCCCGGCCAGCACTTCCTGGAGCGCCGCGATCTTCGCGTCGTCGTCCACGAGCGGCGCCGTACGGTCGTACAGATCCTTGAGCAGCTTGACGTCGGCCTCGACGTCGTTGCGCAGGCGCCGCAAGTGGTACTGATTCAGATCGACCTTCGGCAGGCTCTCGATGTAGGCCCGCGCCTCGGCCGTCGCATCCATTTCGTCCGCGACACTGCCCGGCGCGGCCTCGTCCTCCACTTCCCGTTCGAGGTAGCGCATTGCCTTGTGGAAATCCTTGGACCCCACCACCTTCCCGTCGAGCAGGTATTCCAGATAGGTCGCCTCGAACGTCAGCGCCCGAGACAAGCTCAGGCGGAATGCCTCGACGCTGGATTCGAGTCGCTTGAGGAACCGCGTCTTGAAGATCCCCACGAAGCCCTCGGCACGCCCCTTGTCCCAGTCGTGCGCCTGCTCATCGAGAATCGTCTCCTCCTTGCGGTACGTCTCCAGACCGTACGGAGCCAGGGAGAGTCGTTCGATCGCGGCCACAATGTCGCCGTACAGGCCGGAGTACGTCGCCCCCAGGCTGTATTCGATCGTCCGCAGTCGCCGATCCGGGAACCGCACCGGCTCGCCGTTGATCGTCGCGTTCGGATACGCCGCTTTGATGAACGGCCGGGTGTTGCGAACGATGATCTCCTCCAGCAGGTTGAACAGCACCGTGCCGGCCGGCGCCCCCTGCTGGCGGACCTGCGTGCGCGCCCGGCGGAAGTAGGCGTTCAGGTCGCCGATGCCGACGTCGCGGAAGTAGTCCGGCTCGGCCTGCGTAAACAGCTTGATCTGGTTGAGCAGGTCGTACAGGTCGTTATTGATCGGCGTGGCCGACAGCAGGATGACCTTCTTGCGATTGCCGTCGCGGCCGCGCCCGCCGTTGTACTGAAGCACCTGCTCCAGCGACAGGTACCGGTTGGAGTTGGCGTTGCGGAAGTTGTGGCACTCGTCGATCAGCACCACGTCCGCGTCGCCGTACTGGCGTGGGTCGAAGTTCTCGCGGCCCATCTCCTCCATGCCTACGACCTGGGCGGCGATCGTGGCGGTAGCCAGCTCCTTCCGCCACATTTCGCGCAGCGACGCCGAGCACACCACCACCGCCTTCTGCCGCCGGTGATAGGCGTAGTCTTCCAGCAGCTTTTTCCCGATCCACGTCTTGCCCAGGCCGACGGAGTCGGCGATCAGCACGCCGTCGTAGCGGGTCAGAATCCGGCGGGCCTTGCGGACGGCGTCGTCCTGAAACTCGGCCAGCGCCACCGCGCTGCGGCCGGGGTCGAGGGCGTCTTCGCCCATCTCGTCGAGGAAGTACTCGTACAGCGCCTTCAGGTAGATCTGGTAGGGCGTGTACTCGACCGAGCCGAACTTGCTGGCGTCGAGCAGTTCTACAAGATCGTCCTTGAAGTCGCTGGCGTCGGCCCACTGCCGCTCGAACCACTGCGTCAACTCGTGAATGGCCCGGGCGCCGACTTCGCTCTTGATCATGCGGCGGGCGGTGGCCGGCACTTCGACGCCGCTGGGGTCCAGCATGGTCTCGCGCTCGAACGTATCCGCCGACGTGCCGCCGGCCGGATCGTCCAGCAGGTAATTCGCCAGTTCCGCGGCCTCGCGGTCGGTCGGCTCGTCCTCGGGCGTGAAAACGCGGTGAACCACGTTCAGTTCCCGGTTGCTGGTCAGTCCCGGCCCGGTGAAGTTGCTCGACCCGACGATGGCGGCGTACGGGCGCAGCCGGTCATACCGATTGTTCGGGCCGACGACGTCCTGGTGGAACAGGTACGCCTTGGCGTGCAAGAAACCCTCGTCGAACAGCCGCACCTCGACCTTGTCCGCCCGCAGGAACGCGATCAGATCCTCGACCAGCGCCAGCGTCTCCGCCGCGAACGGCGTCGCCTCCACGTCGCCACGCAGCCGAGCGAGAAGCGCCTGCCGATCAGTCAGTTGAATACCCACGTCGCTGCCCGTCGTCGGCTCGGAGCCAAGAAGCAAGCGGAACGCACCCACCCTGTGCAACCCCGCGCTCAACTGCCGATATCCCGATATGGAGAAGTAGGCCGTCGCGATGTCTAGCGGGTGCTCAGCACCATCCTCCAGCAGTCGCCGAAGCACCTCTCCTGCTGTATGCCGGTCGTTGTCAATAACGAATGGGATCACGTGCTGCGCCCTTTGCCACGCCGAGTACCGATGCCGACAATCCAGTCCTGCTCGCCTCGGCGCGTCCACTGTTCGCGAAATGCGCGCGAGTACATGTACGGCAAAGAACGTCCCAAGCCCACCTTCGCGAGCAGCTCTTCAAGCGAGATTCCTCGGTCTGCCAGGCCGAGGTGGGGCAAGACTCTGAAGACGATCTTGTCGGAAGAGCAAACGCTCGCATCCGCCTGCGCGTTCAAGGCCAGGTAGACAAGCGATTCAGTCTCTCCCGCGTGCAGCCCCTCCAGGTATAGCGCGTCGAACTGCGAGCGAAACTTGACCACGTCCGACACGAGCACGTCGACGACGCGCACGCGGTTCGCCGCGACGTCGGTGGACAGGTCGATTTCATGCCGTTCGTCGTCAATTTCATAGAAGAGCGCCTCCTGGTCCGCCACGATTCGGGACAGGACGATTTCGCACCGGTCCACGACGTAAGACCAGATGCCGATTTGATGCAGGTAGATGACGATATTC
The DNA here is from genome assembly GCA_964648365.1 of uncultured Phycisphaeraceae bacterium. GTDB lineage: Bacteria > Planctomycetota > Phycisphaerae > UBA1845 > UBA1845 > SURF-32. The sequence goes on along the minus strand of CAZYLK010000181.1, from coordinate 8,104 downwards.
GCGTCAAGAATCACTAACCGCGATCGGCTCATCGTCGGGCGCCTCGCTCTCCGCGATTCGCATCGCTCGCGTTCGACTGATCCCAAGGTACTCGGCGAAGCGGCCGATCGACAGTTGTCCCTCACGCAGTGCCCGGAAAGCCAGCGCCCGGTAACGCTCCGGTAGCGCAGGCGGGTTGTCCCGTTCGCGCTGACTTTCCCACAGGTCAGCATTCGATTTGTAGCGGGTCAGGAGGTTCCGCGCAGCGTCCGCCGTGAAGTAGTTGAGCTGCACCATGCGCCACACGAGCGCTTCGGCGGACACGTCGAACTCTCGCGCAATGTCGGCGAGGTCGGCGAACTGGAGCCGGCCGTCGTGGAGCACCATTCCGACTGTCGACCGCAGCGCCCCCTCCGGCATCAAGAGCACACTGGCGAACTTGTTCGCCCACTTCTCTTCGTCCTCGGCTGCGGTCCGGCCGTCCTCATCGGTTGGCGATCGGAAGTGATGCCACGTCAGAATGTGGTACAACTCGTGGGCAAGATCGAAGTTGCGGCGCCAGCGGGCCGAGCCGCTGTTCAACAGGATCGCGGGGCCAAACGTCTCGCCGACGGTGCATGCCGCCGTCCCTGTCGGCTCAAACGCCAGATGGAACAACTTGACCCCGCACACTTCCTCCAGAACGCGCGGCAGCGCAGGACCGGGCCGGTCGCCGAGTTGCAATTGGGCGTGAACCTGGCGCGCGAGCGCCTCCGCCCGCCCAAACCCGCAGACCGTCGTGTCCGAGGCGGTCTCAACGAGGCGCACGGGCCGCCGGTCGGCGCAGAGCTGCTCAAGGACGTGGAACTGCTCTGCCAGATGCCGGAATCGGGCACCGATGTCTGCGGCAACCTGTGCCGTGGGTTGCTCACGCCAGAGTACGACTTCGTGCGGAACGTCGCCCTCACCGAGAAAGAACGCCACGGAGCGACGATAGGCGCCCGCCAGCGTCTGAAGCTGGCTGAGGCGAGGCTCGCGCCGGCCAGTCTCGTACTCCGACAGCGACGACTCGCCGATCCCCGTGCGCTCGACGACTTGGCGGAGTGTCAGGCCGCAGCGCTCGCGTGCATATCTAAGCCGTTCCCCGATAACCACTTGCGCACCTCCATCCGTATGGTGAGGCGATTCGCCTCCGAAGGATTATCGCAGGTTTGGCGGCCAGAAGCAATGCCTGACTTCTGATTCTCAGAACACTGGTTGACACGCGGTAGGTCGTGACCTATCATTCAGTCAGTTCACTGCGCAATATGTCGGCAACACGCCCGGCGTCGGCACAACAAGTTGTGCCTTGATCCCGGCGGCGGTTTTGAGAGTCCCATTGTTGAGAAAGGAACACATCCGATGGCGAAGAAGCCCGATAATCATCGAAAAGAGTGGACGCCCCAGGACGTGAAGAGCCTTGAGAAGTTGGCGAAGGAGAACACGCCGACGCGCGTCATCGGTCTCAAGCTCGGCCGGACCGAGGACGCGGTCTACAGCAAGGCGAGCGACGAGAACATCCCGCTCAAGCCCACGAATCAGTCGCCGTACAACCGTCGGAAGAAGTGAGGCGAAGCACGTCGCGCCAGCGGACCGCCATTACTCGGTTTTCCCCGCAAGGACTGCAGGTGTGTTGCGACGGCCAGCCTACCGTTGACAATGCCGATGGACGCATCCTACCGGGAGGATCCCCCTCTGTCTCTGCGCGCCGCCGGTTGGCGCTCCGACGGGCGGGGGGGCGGGCCTGAAGGATTGGGTTCCAAGCAGTGAGCTATCACGACAACGACTCGCCGCAATCTCCGAACGACCACGACGGCACCGTGCCGCGCAAGGTACGCTATGCGCAGGTCGTTTCGCTGCTTGAGGAGTGGAGCCGCGAGCCGGGCGACTACGACGAGCGTGCGCTTGCCTACCTGGACAGAAACCTTAGACCCGGCGAGCTTGAGTTTCTCCCGCCGTCCGAATCAACGTGACGCTGAACGTTGGACACGAACGTGCTGGTCAAACCGCCGCGATGCGCAAAGCGACCGACGCGGCGGTCTACGGTGAGACGACGGTCATCGTCTCCACAGTAGCGCGGCTACGATTCGACGTTAGTTTTGGGCGCGGGCGCGACACGGCGGATATCCGACCGAAAGCCGCCGTCGTCGTCACGAGCAACCGCAAGCACCTGGAACGCTACGGCGTCGAACCAAACAGAAGCGTCCTGTTCACTGTTTACCATATCCGCATGTTTCGGATGTACTCCTGGCTGTTCATGTACTTTATGAACTCCTGAGTAAGTTCTGTCCTGCAGATTCTCGCCTCCTGTCGCTCAATAAGTCTGGCGTTCTCCAGGAACAGCAACCAATGTCCAAAATACGACCGTCGTTCCTCCGGTACCTTTACTTGCTCGGCGAACTCCGGAGAAACCGCTGCCCTAAGTTCTACATGGAGGTCGAATGCCGAGATTACGTTCTCTAACGATAGCTCTCCGCCCCTAGCCAACGCCTCGACGACGACGAGTTGCGTTCCATAGATACGTCCCCATATCTTCTCAAACCACCACCATTGTATCCACTGCTTGAACGCATCTCGCTGCAATCCGCCCAGCTCGCCCAAGACTTGTTGGTCGACATCGGTCAGTCGCTTCCCAAGGTCGAAGAACCACTCCTCCCATGATATGTCTCCCTTTCTTGGGTCGCGAGCCGTCGTGGGAAGCGCTTGTTGCTCCGCCTCGAACTCCAGTCCAGCCGCCTTGATTCTCCGCATTCCACCGATCAATTGACTGAGCGGCGATCGGAAAATCACAACGCCGACCACGACACAGATTCCCGCTACAACGGGCCACGCATAGACCAGCTTCGCTGCCTCAATGCCAATGTCGGGGCCGATTCCGAACCACCTGCCGAGGAGCGCCAACGTCAACGGGCCGACCATGATGATTGCTGCCAGTGCGGCGTATCGCACACTGGTAGAGGCAATCCATGTGCGAAACCGATCCCATCGCGTCGGACGAGCCAGCTCTTCGGCCTTTCCCGCTTCGCTGTTGCCCGATTCATCCGGCTCTGTCTCAGTTTCAGACATTGCTGTGCTCCTTGTCTACTTCGACCCACACGGCGGCGGCGTACGTCATGCCGGGCGGCAACCACTCTCAGGTACCGATCCGTCCGCGGTCAGCCCGAGAAGCTGCCAGACGATGCGGTCGATTGCGGCATCAAGATGCCGGAATCTCTCGCGCATCTCCGTTAGCGCCGGGATGACCACGTCGTAGCGCTTGCGGATGGAGTCCAGCGCGCGCGCCGGGTCCGAACCGCAGGCCCTGCGATTGCGATTCAGCAGTGCGTGGAACCAGTCCCAGTCCCGATCGTCCAAATCGGCCTGCCCGCCCCGAAGGTAGGTCATTCCCGAGAACCGTGCTTCATCGATGTCGAGGCGCTGGACAAGCCAGTCGGCGAAGTCGTGCGTGAGGCGCTGGCGTTCCTCTGCGAGCCGAGTCATCTCTTTGCCCGCGGCCGCAAGCGCGTCGTGAATGCTGTCTGGCCACACGTTCGTCGCGCCCGGGGGCCGCGTCATCTCACTCAAGACTTCGCGCTCCCAAGCGGACGAGCCGTCGGCGGCGAATAACAACCGCTCCCAACGGCTCCAGTCAACCTCGCCGGACACACCGATCAATCGTCTGAACCGGGGAAGTGGAAGCGCGTTGACTTCATACGCATTTACGTGATTGTTCGTGCTTGTGAGTCCGAATCGCCACTCACACGCCGCAGACGCAAGACAAGCGAGCACGGCGAAGAGGTCATACCGGGCATCCGACGAGAAATAGCGCAATGTGTGCCCGCAAATCTGGCCTTCGCTCATGTATGCCGGAATCAACCGACGCCAGTTGTCGATCGGTGCTGCTTCCTGGAAGGCAACGCGTGGTGCGTGGCGATGCGTGATGCGAGCATCATTTGCGTAGCGCGCGAGGAATCCGTCATAGTTCAAGTAGACAATGTCACCCTGTTTGGAATCTTCCGTGCAACAGTAACGGTTGACATTCCCGCCGCGAAGCACGCGTGGACCGATGACCTCTTGCGAAATCAGATCGTCGTTGCTCGCGTTGAACATGACTTCGCCAAGGTAGCACCGTGCAACGGTCTCGAAAGTCGTCGTCCGTTGAGACTTCGCGAGATGGTGCCAGCGGTCGATATCGGCCTGAGCGACGGTTGGGATGCTGAGCCCATGAGGCTCCAGTAACTGAAGATCTGTGAGCGAAACCTCGCAGTTCCGCGACGGATCGCGCAGTGATTTCCCGGGGTACGTGGCGATCGCTACCTTGTGGTCGCGCTGGGGTAGCTTCTCCGTCAGGTAGATACAGGTGCTGAGCTTTGCCTCGAAAAAGACCCGGTTACTCGGGTCATCCTTCTGGGGAAATGCCGCGACTGATCTCAACCAGCCTTCCGTCAGCAACCGGTTTCGCAAGGCTGCTGTAAACTGGTCGGCCAGTAACGCCATCGGAACAATGAAGCTGTGTCGGCCGCCCGTGCGGAGTACCTCCATCGCCCTCACGACGAATAGCCGGAACACATTGAGCCGACCCCCTTGGGCGTCCCGGTACGTCGGGTTCTCTTTGAAGTAGAGCTTCTCAGGGAGTTCGCGTCCGGCGGCGTGCTGGCTCAACTCGTCGTATGGCGGATTGCCAACAACGGCGTCGAACCCGGCTGATCCAGCGGCAATGTCATTCCTGCTGACCACCCGGCGGCGGTCGGCATCCGCGAAGCCGAAGAAGACCTCGGGGAACTCGATTTCCCAGTGAAAGAACCGGATGTCCGGCCGGCGTGCGGTCGCTTCGACCTGTGCGACGAGCAGCGCGGCCTTCTCATCGAGCGAACCGAGCAGCGTGGCGCGGGTTGCGCAGTCGAGGTCATCCGCTTCGCGAAGTAAACCGCTGGACTTGACCTTGCCAGCCACGAAATAGTCTGCGAGGAGTAGATCGAGCATAATCTGATAGCCCGACAGCTCCTGTCGAGCCAGCGCGTACTCGTCCGCCGACCTGTGGACCTCCGCTGCCGTGGCATCGGACATCTCGTTGATGAACAGCACATGGCGAATCGCGCGCAGCAGGGGCTCGTAGTCGATTCCGAATAGCTGGCCTTCGGTTGCTTTCTTCAGATCCGCGAACGTCGCCCCGATCAGCGAGTTGCCGCAGCGCAGGTGGTGGTCCAGGAAGCTCAGCGGCGCTCCGAGCGTGAACGCGTCGAGCCACAGGCTGACCTTGGCCAGTTCGACCGCCATCGGGTTCAGGTCCACGCCGTAGATGCAGCGCTTCAGCACGTGCCGCTTGAGCAGGTTGACATCCGTCAGTTTCGCCGGATCGACCGTCACGCCCTGCTCGCCGAGGGCGTCGAGGATACTCCGCCGCGTCCTGTCAAGCATGAAGCCGACCGGGTTGTTGGGATATCGGTTGAGAAAGTCCAGCAGACGGTCGGTGATGAAGTCCACGGCCTCGACCAGGAAATGCCCGCTGCCCATCGCCGGGTCGAGCACCTTCATGTCGAAAACCTGATCAACGACGTCTGTGTGGGCGTCGTAGGTTTCCTCAGCCGCTCGCGCGCGGATGAGCTGTTCGATCTGTTCGCGGGAAGTTGCCTCCGCAACGCCCGGGACCAGACCGGGGTTGTTCCTCGCGTTGGTCAGGTGCCGCCGGTACGTCCGCGTCGCCTTGTCGAGTTCGCCCTTCAGCGCTTGGAGCTTTTCGTCCAGCACGGGGCCGACGGTGTGCTCGACGATGTACTCCACGATCGGGTCCGGCGTGTAGTAACTGCCGGTCGCCTTCCGCTCCGCCTTGTCGTTGGACAGGTAGACTTCGCCCTTGCGCACCGCCGCGGTCGGCGCCGCCTTCTTCCGCCCGCGCGTACGCACCTCGGAAAGCGGCACGTACTTCTCTCGCTTCTTCTCCGTCTTGGTAGCCAGATCCTCGTCCGCGACCTTGAGTTTGAACTCCAGCAGCCCCTCATAAATGCTGCCCAGGTGACGGACCTCCAGTGACTTGTAGTCGATGAAGACCAGCCCCAGCGTCTTGTCGTCCACGTCGCGCGACAGCCGGTCGATCGCCAGGGCCAGGAAACGATCGGGAACCTTGTGGTCGCACAGAAACCGGGCGATACGCTGCTCGCGGGCGTCGCTGTCGGCAGCCGGCTCGGTAATGAACAGGCCACCGTTGTAGCACGGGACGTTCAGCAGCGGGTCGCCCAGATCCATCGCGACAAACAGCTTCAGCAGGTGGTCGTAGAGCGTCGTGTCCGTGTCGGAAAAGGCGGCGAGCTTGTCGGGGACGTGCGACTCGGCCGCGCCGGCCTGCGCCGCGACGCGGTCCTCGATCGCCTTGAGGCTGGCGGTGCGGTAGGCCGTCTCGCCGATCGGCAGCAGGTCGCGAGCTTCCGCGTAGAGCAGGAACAGAAGCCGGTAGAGCAGCGTCAGCGTCGCCTCGTACGTGTCGCGCAGCTCGTCGTCGGTCGGCCGGCGGGTCATGCCGAGCCGCTTCTTGCGGTCGTGCAGGAACCCCTGGGCCAGGTGCGGGAAGATCTTGAGGAAGACGCGGTCCTTCAACCGGTCGCCGAGGCGCTCGGCGTAGTCGCGGCTGCCTTGCACGATGCGGTCGAGCCAGCACGTCGGCGGCTCGGTGCCGGGCTCGTCGATAAACGCTTCCCGCCTGAAGAAGAGCCACCAGTAGCGGAATGCTTCGTTGGGGTCGGTCTCGCCGGAGGCGGCCAGCGCTTCCTCCAGATCGACCTCGTAGAAGTTCGTCGAACGGGAGTGGGCGTCCTTGCTGTACAGCCGCCAGAGCTTGCCGTTGGTGACGATGATCCAGCGGGCGTCGCCGGCCGCCAGCGCCGACACCACGGCCGCGCCGGGATTCTCGTCGGGCGTGTCGGGGTCGTTCGGGTCGGTGCCGTCGAGCCATCGGTCCCACCGATAGACGAACGCGGCCGTGGCTGGCTCGCCGTCGGGGCCCGTCAGCAGATAGTCCGGCGTCGGGTCGTCCTTCTTGGCCGCCTTGTTGATGGTCGCCTTGAAGCCGAGCAGCTTCCAGATCGGCTTGAACAGTTCGTCGCGGACGGCCTGCTCGTCCTTGCAGGCCCAGCGGTTGCGGGCGCCGCGCATGATCGCCATCGTGGCGGTGTAGGCGGCTGTCGGGTTCTCGCGCCAGGCCCCGTCGTCGGTCAGGCGGCGTTCCAGGTAGTGGTCTGAGAAGAGCGCCCGGTTGGTGAAGTACTTCTCGGCGTAGTGGGCGGACTGGAAGACGCTGCGGAGCTTGTCGAACTGGTCGAGCCCGTCTTTCCCGGTCCACGTGAGCCGGCGGAGGATGCGCCGCTCGACGAGGCCAGGGGCCTTTCGATCAACGGAGACTGTGCGCGGGATCGCCCGAACGCTGGCCCCGCCCCCCGGCCCGCGCGCCTGCCGGGTCTCCTTGTCGATCAGCACGAACTCCAGCACGTCGAACCCGGCAGTCAGGATGACCAGGTGGTCCGAGCTGCGCTTGCCGAAGTTGCGTGCGAGTTCGTTCCGGGCCTTGGCGGTGACCGAGCGAAGTTCGACGAAGACGACCCGCAGAAACTGCTCGGCGTCCTCCGCGAGCAGCTCCATCGACCGGATGGCGTCAGCGGTGTCCGTCGAGAGTCCGAACGCAGTGGGGGACAGCGGCTGGCGAGCATCGGTCGGGTAGCCCAAGCGGGTCAGAAACGCGGCCACGGCGTCGGCCGTCGCCAGGGCGCTGATGTCCCTGGGGGTCAGGTCGATGTCTGCCAGGATGGAAGCGGCGGTGTCTGCCATAAGCCGTTACTGTCCGCGCGAGATCGCCAGGCCGTCCGGCTGGCCGAACCAAGAGCACCCAGCCTAGTCGGCGTGCGAAGCCCTGACGTCGTCTTGTGCCCTCGCGGGCGATGGGGCAGTTTGACGGGGGGACGCTGGGGACGCAACAGAAATCCGTGCCCGCGGCCCGAGTGGAGGCACCGGTGGAACAGCCATATCATTCTGACGGAGCGTCGTCGGCGGCATCGGCCGCTGGCGACCCCAGCCTTCTGTTCGTGGCCCTGACTGCGTTCAGTAGTTGGTTCCTGACCCGAAAGGGGGCTGTCATGCAGCA
>CAZYLK010000180.1:9966-12767 GCA_964648365.1 uncultured Phycisphaeraceae bacterium | reverse complement strand
GTCTCGAAGTTCACCTCGTCGAACGCCACGGCCGCAACGGTTCCCGCGGCCGGCTGCCGCATGTGCAGCGGGGTGGGGTCGCCGCCTTCGGGCTCGGGCGGGGCGGCTTGCAGCACGACGGTCTGCACGTCCGCCGCCTGGTCCTGGATGTAAAGCGTCGCGTCGCAGGTGACGGGCTGCGTGCCGAAATTGCGCACCGTGGCGAAGACCTGCAGCGCTTCGGGACGCTCGTAGTGGCGGCGGGCGTCCATCGCCAGGATGCCGACGTTGTCGCCGCGCTCGGCGACGTTGTAGACCTGCATGTTGTCGACGTCGAGCCGCTGCGGAGAAACCTTTTCGAGGTCTTCGATGTTGCCGTCGGTAAAAAGATACACGGACGCGGGTGGAGCGGCGGTCTCGGGCGCGACGTCGGTGCCGCCTTCGGCTTTGCCGATGATGATGTTCTGCAGGTATGCCTCCGCCAGGGCGACGGCCTCGCCGATGCGCGACGTGCTGTCGGTCTGTTCGATGGCGTCGATCTGGGCTTTGATGGCGGTCTTGTTGGTGTCGAACGGGCAGGCGACGTAGGCGCGGTCGCAGAAGGCGATGACCATCGCCCGGCCGTCGTCGGACATGTTGTCCACCGTGTTGCGGGCCTGCTCCTTGGCGGCGTCGAGGCGCGTCCGGCCGTCGGATTCCAGCACCGACATCGACGCGGACTGGTCGATGAGGATGATGACGTTGTCGTCGTGCGTGCGGACGTGCTGGAACATCGGCTTGCCCAGCGCGAGCGCGGCCGCGATGAGCACGAGCAGTTGCAACAGCAGCAGCAGGCTCTTGCGCAGCCGCTGGAACGGGGCGTTGACCTGCAAGTCCTCGATGGCCTTCTTCCACAGCAGCGTGGACGGCACCAGCTTGACCGTCCGCTTGAGCTTGAGGAAGTACAGCGCGACCAGCGGCGGGACGGTGGCCGCGGCGGCGATGGCGATGACCCAGGGGGAAAGGAAGCTCATGCGCCGCCCTCCGCTTCGCGGGAAGGGAGTAAGGGGAGAGAAGAAGGGAGTAAGGGAGTAAGGGAGTGAGGGAGTAGGGGAAGAGGGGGAGCCGTCTTCCCGCTCGGAAGGAGGTCTTGAGCCAAACGTCCGCGCGGGCTGAAGCCCGCGGATCGGAGAGGGAGTAAGGGAGTCAGGGAGTAAGGGAGTAAGGGAAGAAGGGGCATCATGGCCATGGATGAATGCCTCATCCCGCCGGCCAATTCGCGCGGGCTGAAGCCCGCGACTCGGCGCCCGCACGGGCCGGCGCACACACGTGCTTGCGTATACGCGCAGGCGTCCGCCTTACACGCCGCGCCCGGGGCATGTCCCAACACCGATCGCAATTTACTCGGCTCCACCGCCATTACAGTCGCTCGCAATCCCATACAACCTCTCAAGGCCGCTTCGCGTCTTCCCTCACTCCCTTACTCCCTCACTCCCTCACTCCCTTCCGCCTACTGTATCAACCCCCGCTTGCGGAAATAGGTCAGCACCACCTGATCGAACGGAACCTCCGTGCTGGTGAACATATAGCTGATGCCGCGCCGGGTGCAGAAGTCTTTGAGGTGCGAGCAGTAGCCTTGCAGGTTCTGTTTGTAACGGTTGAGCAGGGCGCGGCTGACCGTCACGTCGGCCAGGTCGTCGTCTTCTACGTCCTTGAGCTGCAAGTCGCCGACCAAAGGCGGGTCGATCTCTTCGGGGCTGAGCATCTGGATGCAGTAGATGTCGTACTTGCGGCCGAGCAGATAGCGCAGGCCGGTCTCGAAGCCACCCTTTTCGAAGAAATCGCTGAGCACGATGACGATGCCCTGCTGCGGATGGCGAATGGCGAACTGGCGGCAGGCGCTGGACAGGTCGCTGGAGCCGTCGCACTCGGTTTTGGTCAGGAAGTCGAGCACCTTGAACATGAACCGCCGCCCGCGAACGCCGGTCATCTCATATTGCAGGCCGTTAGCGTAGGCGTAGAAGCTGACGCGGTCGTAGTTGACCAGCCCGATGTACCCCAGCGCGGCCGCGACCCGGCGGGCGTAGAGCGACTTGCTCGGGTTGCCCCAGTCCATGCTCTTGGAGGCGTCCACCAGAAAGCTGACGTGCAGGTCTTCCTCTTCGAGAAAGAGCTTCAGGAAGAGCTTGTTGAGCCGGGCGAAGATGTTCCAGTCGACGAAGCGCAGGTCGTCGCCGACGACGTAGTTGCGGTAGTCGGCGAACTCGACGGATTCGCCCTTCCGCTTGCTGCGCCGCTCGCCGCGCATCTTGCCGGCGAAGATCTTGCGGCTAACCAGCTCGAGCTGATCGAGCTTCTGCATGAACTCCGGATCGAGGAGCGTGTCGGCTTGTTGTTGGGTCAGGGTTGGCATATTTCACGACCGCGTCGAGGCGTCCAGGATGGTCACGCCGACGATCTGCTTTCCGCGCTTGTGTACGATGGTCCCGTCATCGCGCATGTCACTGTCGGTCGCCTTCTGGACGCGCTCGAAACTGATATAAAGCACGTCGGCCTCCTCGTCGTAGTCCACCACAATGCGCCGGGCCGGCATGCCGACGAGGGCCGGCGCCGCGCGCAGGAGGTTGGCGAATTCCTTCTTGCGTAGTTGTGCCATGGCCGTCCGCTCGTCACTTTCGTTTCCGGCCATTCGCGCCGGCTTTGGCAAACTCCAGCCGCGTCACGAGCAGCAAGTCAACGATGCTCATCTGGTCCTCCGGGCCGAACACGACAATCGTCCGACCGGCGGGCGACATGGCAACGAACTCCTGGTGGGGGACGGACAGGACGTCACCGTCGGCCAG
>CAZYLK010000180.1:0-9866 GCA_964648365.1 uncultured Phycisphaeraceae bacterium | reverse complement strand
GGCAGGTACACCTTCTGGACATCCGAGAAACTCGCATTGAACCGCCCGTCGAGCATGGCTCGCAGCTTGGCCCCCAGCGTCAGCGCCTGGGCGGCGCGCGGGCTGACGCCCCAGCGGACGTAGCGGTTGGTGGCGTCCACGGCGTACGGGCCGTTGGGGTGCGAGGCCATCGCCAGGCGCACGGCGTAGTCCTGCACGTGCGGCGCCATCACCACGCGCTTGACCAGGTTCTGCGAGCCGAGGATTTCCTGACCGGTCATCACCTGCTTGATGTCCGGCTTGTGACCGGTCGTCGTACGGTCGAGGATGGTCTTGATCTCTTCCTTGGACGAGTAGTTGACGACCAGCTTGAACATGAAGCGGTCCAACTGCGCTTCCGGCAGCGGATAAGTGCCTTCCTGCTCGATCGGGTTCTGCGTCGCCATGACGAAGAACGGCTCCTCCAGCCGGTACGTGTGCCCCCCCACCGTAACTGAGTGCTCCTGCATCGCCTCCAGAATCGCCGACTGGGTCTTGGGCGTGGCGCGGTTGATTTCGTCGGCCAGCACGATCTGGGCAAAGATCGGCCCCTGCTGGAACTGGAAATGCCGCCGCCCGGTGTCTGGCTCTTCAATGAAGATGTTGGTGCCGATGATGTCGGCCGGCATCAGGTCGGGCGTGAACTGAATGCGCGAGAACTTAAGCTGCACCGCCTGCGACAGCGTGCGGATCAGGTAGGTCTTGCCCAGCCCCGGCACGCCTTCGAGCAGCGCATGACCGCCGGTAAACAGGCAGGTCAGTACGCCCTCGACGATCTCGTCGTGGCCGACGATCGCCTTGCCGATCTCCTGCTTGAGCAGAAGGAATTTGTGCTTGAATTCCGCCGTGGCCTTTTCCACGGCCGGGTCGATATTGGATGCCATATTATTACTCCGGTCTATGCGTCAATTGAGCGCTTCGTTTATACACGATCGCAGGGAGTGAGGGAGTAAGGGAGTAAGGGAAGAGGCCAGCGGGCAGCCTGGCTGAGTATTGGTGCCTGTCTCGACAGTCGAGATTACTCCTGAATCCGCCGCTTCCGTATCCGCCGGCGGCACACCGTTCCGATTGAGCTTCCAGTTCGGTTCGGTCATCGCCGCTCTTCCCTCATTCCCTTACTCCCTTACTCCCTCACTCCCTTCTTCCTCACTCATCCTTCTTCTGCCTCCGCCGCCGGGCTTCGAGCAGCTTTGACGTTGTTTCCTCTTCGTCTTTCTTTTTCTTCGCCGCCGCGGCCGCTTCTTTCGCCTGCTTTTCCTGGTCGGCGCGACGGACTTCGCCTTTGGCCCCGCCCAGGGCATCGTGAATGTCGCCCGCGGGCGCGGCGCCGGCCTTCTCCCCTACGTCGAACTTCACCTTCGCCTGACCCTTGGGCGTCTCCTCCGCCTCGCGGGCGATGCGGCGCACGTCGGTTGCGGCCGTCTGTTCCTCCCGCACCTCCTCGCGCTTACCCTTCAACTGCGTCAGCACGGCCGCGGTGCGTTCGCCGGAATCCGCCAGCACCGTGGCCCGATGCGTAAAGAACTCGAACATCGGCCGGATGTAACGGAAGCGGATCGTCCAGCCGACCAGTTCCGCCAACAGAATCGCCCCCGTCACGCCCCACACCGTCGTGTGAATGATATCCAGCCCGAACAGCAGGACCGCCAGCAGAACCAGCTCGACCGCGATCGACAGCGCCAGCCAGCTCGCCAGCCGCCGCACCGCCACGTCGAGCAGGAACAGCGGCAGCAGCAGCCAGGCCAGGACAAACTCCCACGCGGGGCGGCGGGATTCGGAGGGGGGCAGGTCGTGGCTGAACAGGTTGTCGCGCTCGGGGACCATCTCCAGCCAGCGCCCGCCGCTGATCGTCTGCACCTGCCGCAGAATCGCCTCGTTCGTCGCCAGGTCGCGATATTCGGGGGAATAAGGCACGGTCAGACCGGTCTGGATCGTGCCCCGATGCTCGCCGCCTTCAAATACCTGCAACGTACCCAGGTACTGCCCCATCTTGTCCACGTCGAACTCGGCTTCGTAATGCCCCGGACCCGTCTGGGTGAACTGAAGCGGCTGCGTCGTCTTGTCCGGCTTGATCAGCGTCGAGCGGAACTGCAGCGCATTGAGATAGTTGGCGTCCTTGTCGAGCGCATCGACGACGACCCGGCCGCGATCCCCCTCGATGCGGGTATAGGTGTCGAAATTCGCCGGAGACTCCTGCCGCATGGTCCACCGGACGATCTGCGCCCACAGCTTCGCGTACTTCGACCAGTCGGTCCACGCCGGACCCCATCGCGGCCAGAACCCGCTGGTGAACGCCACCGTCTTGCCCAGTTCGTACTGCCAGTGGGCGAGGATCGGGTCGTTGCCGTCGTCGGTCGCGCGGATCAGCGGCACCTGCACGTTGGGGCTTTCCTTCGGCGAGGTCAGCACCAGCCCGCCCAGCGGCGGGATGTCCTCGCCGGGATCCAGGCCCGCGAGCAGATCGCTGAGCGAGTGGAAGACCTGCGGCTTGAACGCCTCCTCGATGATCAGCGGCCGGCGGATGACTTTCGACTCTTTGACAAAAATCTGCGGAAGCTGTTTGGGGTTCTTGGGGGCGTAGAACTTGCCGCCGGTGGCGGTGGCGATGTTCTGCATGGGCGTCTGCATCACGTGCGCCCCCCAGCCGATGCCGATGGTGCTGATCGTGATCCCGGCCGTCTTGAAGTCGTTGAGCAGGGTGTTGGACGGCGGGCTGGGGTCGCCGTCGCTGATGACGATGACGTGTTTCTGGGCGGCGTCGGTCTGTTGCAGCGACTTCAGCGCCATCTGCATGGTCTGGGCGAAGTCCGGCATGTCGCCGATCTGCATCTTGTCGATCCGCGCCTTGACCGCCGCCTTGTTGGTAGCGATCTGCAGCGGAACCTCCCAGCTCACGCCGCCGGGCGACCAACTGTAGGCCAGCACGCCGATGTAGTCGCGCGAGGAGATGGTGTCCACGCTCTTTTTGGCCATCTCCTTGCCCCAGTAGTTGCCGCGCGGGATCTCGCAACTGTGGCTGATGATGACCAGAGCGCCGCGCGGAATCACGCGCTTGTGCTTGATCTCGAAGTCCACCGGCATGACCTCTTCGATGGGCGTGCCGATCCAGCCGCCGGCGCCGAAGCCCTCGTCGCCGCCGGTCATGATCAGCCCGCCGCCCAGATCCTTGACCGAGGTCGCCAGGTCCGCGAGTTGTTCATCAGTGAACATGGAGGCCGGCACGTTGGCGAGAATCACGCTGGAATAAGACTGCAACTCGATCAGGTCGAGCTGTGTCGTGGCCGCGTCGCGCAGATCGACGTTGATGTTCTCGCCCAGCAGCGCATCCGCCAGGGGTTCATCGAACGCCGGCTCGGCGCTGAGCAGCAGCACGCGACTCTTGCCCGCCACGAACGTGAAGGCGTTGGCCGTGTTGTTAAGCCCCACCGCGTCGAGCGATTCGTCGTCCGGCCGAAACGCAGCCCGGAAGCGCTGCGGACCCGTCGTCCGGACCGGCAGTTTCATGAAAAACGTGTTTGAGCCGGGCACGAGCGCCACCCGGGCCGCCTCCGGCGGCAGTTCCACCAGTTCGCCGTTCTGGTAAATCTCGACCGTCCCCGACGTGGGTCGCGTGGTGTTGAGCACCATGCGGATGGGAAGCTGTTCGCCCTCTTCTGCATGGGTCGGGGCGATCATCCGCTCGAAGTAGACGTCGTTGCGATGCTGATACCACAGCGGCACGACGTCGACGGGGATGCCGTTGGCCTGCGCCCGACGAGCCTCGGTCAGGACGTCGCCGAGGTTTTCATTGCCGTCGGAGAGCAGGACGATTCGCTTGGTGGTGTCAGCCGGAAACATCGCCATCGCCAGTCGCACGGCCCCGGCGATGTTGGTGCGGTCATCCTCCGCGATGGGCGGCAGGCGTCCCTGCTCCAGGTGATAGCCGCCCTTCATCGGAAGCTGCTGAAGGTAGGCGTTGCGAGCGAAGTCGATCATCCCGACCCGGTCGTCCGGCGGCGAGTCCCGGGTGGCGTCGTGCAGGTATTGCTCGACCGCGTCGTGCATCTGCTGCGTGCTGTAGGAACGGTCCATGACCAGCATGACGGTGAGGTCGTCGTTCTGCCGAACGTACTGCACGCCCGCCAGGCACGCCGCGATGAGGAGGATAAGCACGCATCGCACCGTCACGGCCGACACGCGCCGGACCGGATCCAGCCCGGCCAGGCTCTTGAAGGACAGCAGCACGATCGCCGGCACCAGCAGGCCCAGCCACAGCCACGCCGGCTTCTCGAACGAGATGGGAAGTGTCAGGGCCAACACCATCATGGGCGAACGATCTGTATCCGGCTGTTCAGCGAATCGACGACGTAGACGTTCCCGCCCGGCCCATACGCAGCGCCCCACGGCGTCCACAGCCGGCCCGGCTCCCGGCCGTGGCCCCCCCACGTCCGCAGGGAGCGCCCGGCCCGGTCAAACCACTGTAGCCGATTCCCGCCATACTCGCACACCATCACCGACGCGCCGTCCGGGGCGACGTTGATGTCGTACGGGTAGCGAAGCTGCCCCGGCCCCTCGCCCAGTTCCCCGAACGTCCCCAGCACGCGGCCGTCCGTGTCGAACCGCACGATCCGGTGGTTGCAGGCGTCTGCGACCCAGATCACGTCGTCGCCGTCCACGTCGATCGCGGCCGGGCGGCGCAGGCGCTCGCCGTCGATGGGCGCCTCCCCGATCGCCCTGACGTAGGTCAGGTCCGGCGCCCACTTGGTCAGCCGATCGTTGCCCTGGTATTCGCTGACGTAGATGAACCCGTGGTTGTCGAAATCCACGTCTGTCGGAAGTTGCATCTGCCCGTCGCCGTCGCCCTGCTCGCCGAACTGCCCGAGAAGATGGCCGTCGCGGTCGAAGATCATGACCCGGTGGTAGTGCGTATCCGCGACGAACAGCCGCCCGTCCGGGTGGATGGCCATGCCCACCGGCTTACCCGTCTCGCTCAGCGGCATCTTCCAGCCGGTCTCGAACTCGCCCCTCGCCGAGAACCGCTGGATGCGGCCGCTCTTGTCCACGATGAACACGGACCCCTCCGGCTCGGCCGTCACGGCCCGCGGGTAGCTGAAGTCGCCATTGCCCAGCCCGACCCCGCCGAAGATGCCGATCACGCCGTTGTCAGTCAGCGGCGGCGGCTCGCAGCCGGCCGCCGCCATGGCGAGCGTCACGACGGCGAGCGCCAGGCCGCGCCTGCGGCGCGGTGGGCGTGAGGCCGTGAAGCTGCGAGGGAGTGAGGGCAAGCGAGCGAGCGCCTTGCGACGACATGCCCGCTGATCGCGGGCGCCGGCCCCATGCCCGGACGCGACGCTCATGGACAGCTTCCCGACGTCCAGGACACCTGGTTCTGGCACGTGGCCTGGTTGATGTCGATGGTGCCGTTGAGTGCGCCTTCGACGGTAATGTTCAGATCGTCGGCGGTCGCGTGGCAGCCGTTGACGGTCATGTCGCCGTCCAGGTCGCCGTGGTCAGGCACCGGCGTGTCGTCGTTATCGTAGATTCGGATGCAGCCGTCGAAGACAACCGGGTCGGTCGACGTATCGTCGTCGGGGCCGACCTGGATGTCGCCGTTGGCGTCGTAGTCACCTTCGGATGAGTTGATCAGGATCGTGCCGTTGTCATCAAGGCCCTCGGTCATGCGGATCAGCGAATTGGACTCCGTTGCCTTCTCGACCTCCACAGACGCGTCGCAAACGCCGTCGATGAGAACCCGTCCATTGGCAGCGAGCGAGAGAACTACGATTGCCGCACCGTCGTCCACGTCCCCGGCTACGGAAAGATCCCCCTCGAAGTCATCGTCGATCGAAATCTGAGAGTCGTCGACGTCGCCACTCACCGCGATGTCACCGCCGCTTGCCGCGGCATTGCCGGAGGCGTCGACGATGATCTTGGCGCCGTTGACCAGACTCCCTCCGACCGCGATGTCTCCATTCATGTCTCCCGCGCAGATGAGGTTTCCCGCCGCGCTGGTCGTCGTGCCATGTAGATTGCCCTCGACCACGAATTGGACACCCGACGCGAATCCCTCGCTGTTAAAGGACATCTTGCCCTTCAGGTGACCGTAGCCACCCTGCCCGTTATCATAGATCCGAACTATGGCTGTGGAACTCAACCCGTAGTTGGAGTCGAGCCATCCCTCGAAGCTGCTGTCGGTCTCCGCGGTATTGATCTTGAGCGTCCCCGTGTTTTCTGCAGTCAGGTCGATGGCCAACCCTCCTGGCGTCGCCGGCGCCTTCACGCCTTCCTTGATCTCGAACGTGCCGACGATTCCGCCGAGCAGCACCTGGCCTTCGTCCTCGATGCCTCCCAGGACTAGCGTACCGACAATGTCTCCGCCGTGGGCGCCGACGCTGACGCCGTCGTCAATCAGGATGTTCGACATGTCGACCGTCGCGGCGACCGGAATGTCCTCTCCTCCATCGGTGCCGATCGTGACGTGAACGTCGGAGACCGTGCGCTGGGTCAAGGCGTATCCGATCTGAATCGTGGCAGCGCCTAGGAGGTCATCTACCAGCAGTGTAGTCTGCGTACCACCACCCGAGTCCGCGGCACCGCCGATGCGCAGCGTCCGGCTGTCCAGTTCGCCGGTGACGTCGATGTCGGCCCGGATCGCGTCGCCGGTGATGATGAAATCGCCGTCCTCGATATTGACGATCTGGATGGAGTGGGTGGTCCCGGATTCGCCGAAGTCGCCGTCGATGGTGATCCCGCCGGTCGCCACGCTGTGGATGTCGACGTCGCCGATCATGTCGCCGCCGATCGTGAGGCTCGCGGCGCCGCCGTCGTTGCCGTCGTAGACGGCAATCAGATCGCCGTTGAGGTCGCCGGTGATCTCCCCGCCGGCGATGCTTGAAAAGCCGGTCCAGTTGGGGTTGGGGTCTTTCAGGTGGAGCGACTCGACGCTGGACGCGCCCGCCACCGTCGCCGATTGGGCGATGGTCACGCTGAAGTCGTCGGTCAGCACCGAGGCGTCGATGGTGACGTCGCCCAGCGCGGCCGGGTTCGTGTTCGTGTCGCTGACCTGCGACCAGACAACCCAGGCGGAGTCGCCCGTGATGAATTCGACACCCGGCTTGTCAGGATCGGTCTGGAAATCGAAGTTGAAGTGAATGCCGGGCTGGGGAGCCGGCGCTTGACTCCAAGCCACGCAGACGTACGGGCTGTTGCCCCCATTGTCGTCGCACGTCTGGCCGGCATAGCACAATTGACCCGCACTCGTGAGTGCCGCGGCCACGACGACTCTGGTCCAAGAACGGTTGGCGCTCATTGCTTGTCTCCTCTAATCGGGGTACAATCGCTTTGGAATGGAACACGGAGAAACGCGATGTCTCTCGCCCATCTAATCTACAGCGCCGGCCTGGCTCTCGCAACCACAGCCCACACGGATGGACAGGTCGTCACTTACGAGGGGCAATCGTTCCTCGACGAGCAAGGGTGGCAGCGAAGCCCGTTCTGTGAGCCGGAGCGCTGGATCGACGACGGCTGGCTCGTCCAACGCGTGGAACCACCGATTCCGGAGTGCGGTCAGCCACCCTATGGCGATTGGGACTCGTACCGCCGTTCGATCGCTGAGTTTAACGACGCGGAGGCGTTTTTCCTCGAGTGGCGTCTCCTGTCTGACGGCGAAAGATCCGAGTTTCCAGGAGCTGCGCCCGCAGTGATGGCGGCGGCCAGCTATGGTGACGTCAGATACAACTTCACTCTCGCTCGTGATCAAGTCAAATTTCTCCGCGACCCCGACCTCCCGAGCCACTTCGTCGATATTGCGCCAGACGTAATTCACACACACCGCCTGGAACTATACGCCGACCAGCTTTACGTTTGGTACATCGACGGCGAGGTCGTAGAGTCCGGCGTCCCCGAGGGGCATTATCCGTCGTTTCGACCGGAAGTCATCTGGCACGTTGCATCCTGGTGGCTGACCAATCAGACGTTTCTCGACTATATCCGCTATGGGCGTATCCCCGACGACGGCAGCAGCGACTTCGACAGCGACGAGGACGTGGACCTGAGTGATGCCCGTTACTTCGCCGAATGCCTGGACGTGGGCTGGGGCGGCGGGGCGGGCGGCCCCGATGCCGACGCCGGCCCCGGCTGCCGCTGGGCCGACGCCGACGGCGACACAGACGTCGACCTGAGCGACTTCGCGGCCTTCCAGAACCGGTTCACCGGCTCGCAATAGCCCGCCTTCCCGCGCGCGTCGCCGGTCTTATTACTCGTATGATACTCCCGACAAGCGCCTGGCGACGATCAGAGTCGTCCGAGGTCGTTATTCGACATTCGATATTCCATCGGCATTCGACGTTCCAACGCCAATCGAATTCGACATTCACATGCGACATTGGACATTCGACATTCCCTCTTCATTCGTTATTCGCCCCGCCGCGGGCGGACTTGCAGCATTCGCTATTCTCTTCTCATCGCGCACCCCGCTGCCAGGCCAGCCGGCAGGGCCAGCAGCGCCAGGCACAGGCTTATGGAGATGAGCAGGCCGTCTTCGAAACGGTGCATGGCCTCGATCAGCAGCAGCGAGATCATTCGGGTCGATGATACCTGAACCAGCGTGACGGTCGCCACGTCCGACACGCTCAGCGCCGCGACAACCAGCGCGGCGCACAGCAGCGCCGGCCACTGCCCGGCCAGCCGCACCTGCCACAGCGTCCGCGGCCAGGTCGCGCCGTCGACCGCCGCCTGCTCGTCAAGCTCGCGCTCACGCAGCATGGCCGTCGCGCCGACCACGACGAATGCCACCCATCCGTACCGCGCCGCCAGCCCGACGGCCGTCATCCAACCCACGTCGTTCCACGGCCGCAGACGCAGCCGCCAGCCCGGCAGCCATGTCTCCAGGTTCACATAGACGCCATACACGGCAACGCCGGTCAGCGCCGCGGGGATGATCCCGTACAGCAGCGACACGAGCAGGCCCCACCGCCACGCGCGGCGCATCATGGCCAGCAGGCACGCCGCCGGCACCGCCAGCAACCCGGCGCCCGCGCAGATCGCAACGCTGCCGATGAGGTCGCCGTAATGAACCTGCCACGCCTCGCGCAGGACGTCCCACGAACCCAGCCGCAGCACGAGGCCGCCGACCGGGATGACGAAAGACGCGATGAACACCGCAACAGCAGCGGCAATCCACCCGCGCGACGCCGGCCGGACGGGCGCGGCACTCCATTCGGCGGAGTCCGACCGGAGCCGGCGCAGGACGAGCCATGCCCCGGCAGCGATCAGCACGAGCAGGCCGATCAGTGGGACCGCGTGACGGACCGTCTCACGCGGGTGCGTCGTCTCCGTGGTCCAGAGCAGCAATTCCGTTGCGCACAGGCGCAGGCCCCAGGCGTGCGGAACGACGTGATCGCCGATCGTAACAGTGAACACGATCAGCGCAGCCGTGACGATCGTCGGCGCCAGCGTGCCGATGCCGACGTGCAGGAACGCGCGGAGGGGCGGCACGTCGAGCAGAGCCGCCTCGAACGCGGCCCGCCCGCGCCGCAGCCAGGCTGTCGCGAACATCACGGCCGGGATCGGCCACAACCACGCGGCCCAGACGAGGATGGCGGCGGCGATACCGCCCGCCCCCCCCACGCCGCGCGCATCCAGCAGCCGCTGCCAGCCGAAGGCGTAGACCATCGGCGACGTGATGCAGACCAGCGCCAGCGCCGCCGCCCACACACCGGCCGCACGACGCCCTCGCACGGACGCACCGACCACGGCCGCCGGCACGCCGACCAGCAGCGTCAGCGCCGTCGCGGTGGCCGCCATCCACAGACTCATGCCCAGCAGCCGGGCCGACGCCGCACTGATCACCGGCGGCACGCCCTCGATGA
>CAZYLK010000179.1:0-12863 GCA_964648365.1 uncultured Phycisphaeraceae bacterium | reverse complement strand
CACGGACGCGCCAGAGGTGAGCACCACCAGGAGCGTCGTCCAAGTGCTCTGGCGCGCAAGTTCGGTGACGAATCGCGAAGGGGCCATGTGCTGGCCGTCATCGCGAACGATCCGACGAATTCGCCATCCGAATACGGCATCGCACTTGCGAATGAAAGTACTAAAGCGGGGCGAGACCGCCGGGACTTGTGCGAGTGCCAATCAGACTCGCCACTCTCGCTCTTTGGGGCCCATAACGGTAGATCGTGAACCCGCCAGAAGCGCTCAGCCATTACCGCTACAAGCAATCCACCGCGACCGACGCCGGACACTCCACGGCCATGACGCGGTGCGAACCCGCGACCACCTGCCTGAGCTTGGCCTTGAGCCGGCCGCGCTCATCGGTCGCACGCACAACATCCGTGGTCCGGTCGTCATCGAGACGGATCGCGATGGGCTGATCGCTCATGCCCTTGCTGAGCTTGACGATGACGGTCGAATCCCCGCCGCCTGACTTGCACCTGGCCTT
Organism: uncultured Phycisphaeraceae bacterium; assembly: GCA_964648365.1. GTDB lineage: Bacteria > Planctomycetota > Phycisphaerae > UBA1845 > UBA1845 > SURF-32. The sequence continues at coordinate 12,355 of CAZYLK010000179.1, read as the reverse complement.
CAGCTTTTCGCGCCCCGTGCAGCGATCCGCCTGAAACTCGTACGCTCCCACGTCGACCAGCGGCGGCTCGCCGCGGCCGGTGTCGGGGGTGTTCGGGTCGTCGACCAACCGCGGCAATTCAAGCAGGTCGGTCAACTCTCGATTCAGGAACGCAGTGTTGTCGCCCGCGTCGATGCAGGGCGAGCCGGCGCGCGGGCGGAAGTCCGCTGCCGCATCGACGAAGCGCGGATCGGCGTCAAAACTACCTTCGCCGTTCAGATTGCCGGTCCAGCCCTCGATATTGGAGTAGTTGATCGTCAAAGCCTGCGGCCGGCTCGCGTTGACCTGCTGCTGCTCCAGATTGCCGGCACCGACGTTTGCACGGAAGACGCTGCTGGCAACGGTCGCGGGACCGTCCAAGGTGGCGACATGAACGCCGCCCGCTCCTTCGGTTGCCGCATTGCCGACAAACGTGCTGTTGACGATCGTGAGTGAACCCGGGGTTTCGAATACCACGGCGCCCCCGCGCTCAGCGGCCTTGTTTCTCTCAAACAGGCAGTTTCTGATGTCACTGCGATGACCAAACAGGTGCAGCGCGCCGCCGTCGAATCGCAGCGCCGTATTCTCTCGAAAAACCGATCGTTCGATCGTCACTTCCACCTTGTTGAGCCACATGGCTCCGCCGAAGTCGGCGCTGTTGCGTTCGAAGAGAGAGTCGCGGATGATCAAGTCGCCGCCGTGGCCGTAAATGGCGCCGCCGCCCATCGTTGGCCCGTGATCCCGGACAACACATCGATCCAGTTCCAGCCGGCCGCCGCGCAACTGAAATGCAACGCCAAGCCCGAACGGCAGCGTGCCATTATGATGGACGCTGCTGCGGGTCATGCTGACTCGACCGCCATCCTCCACATGGATCGCCGCGGCGCTGCCTTCCGCGTAGTTGTCGCGCAACTCGCAGTTCTCGATGTCGACGCGGGCACCGCGATCCACGATCATCCCGCCGCCCCATTGGGCGATCGGATAGGGTTGCGCGCTGCCATGGGCAATCACGAAGCCGCCAATGTGGGTTCCGGTGACGCCGCGTCCGGCGGTCAAGACGTGAAGGCTGTTTTCGCCATAATTGACGAACCCCGGCTCATCGTCGCCGTTCAGGTCGCCACTGAGCATGGTGACGTGTATGGCCGGGTCGCGCTCGTCGCGGCCGACCTCATCTCCTCTGAACCCGCCATACAGCGCGACGCCCGACACGAGCGTAAACGTCGCCTCGCGATCGCCGTCCGGCCCCGCGGGCTTGTACATTCCCTGCGCCACCCAGACCTCGTCGCCCTCCACGGCTGCCGCCAGCCCGTCGTGCAAGTCGTCAAACGCCGTCGCCCACGACCGGCCGTCGCCGTCGGGCTCGGCTTGGTGATTGACGTAGATCACGTCGGCGCGGGCCTGCCCGTCCGAGGCCAGCCCGACCAGCCCCGCGGCCAGCGTCATCAGCAGGAAAGCCGCGCGCGGCGTCACGGTTCGAGATCCCGAACGGCCCATGACCTGTCCCTTTCCAATTGAAACTGCAATCTGACCCGGCCCACGCCGGCGGCCGGCACGTCGGACCCGTGTGATCAGCATGATACCAGAGATCCGTCGCCGCAGGCTCTCCGGGCGGCGAGCATCCGAACCCGGACGTGCGCACCACGACCGCACACCCGGCGCGGCGCACGGCCGCGCGCCCGCACCACCGTACAAATCGCCGGTCGCGACTTGTCGCCACATCAATCCGACGCGTCCGCGCGGGATAGACGCCCGCGCGGATTCACGGTTCGGACGCAGCTCCCACGCCGGAGCGCGCTGACCGACATCGAGGTAAAGCGAATGCAGCCCGACGAGGACGCAATCGAATTGTGTTATCGGACTTACATGCCACGGCTCCCTGTCCAAGTCCGAGGATCGCGAGATCGGTGGCATCCGCAGCAGGCGGACCAGGCCGTGGCCTGCGGGGTGCAATCTCCCGATTGCCGCGACACGCCCCGCGGTCACCACGGCCTCGAAGACGAGACCGTGCCACACCGGGGTACCACTCAGTGCGACCCGCCGATGTTGTCACGCACCCGGCGACACCCGCGTGCCGGATCCCACTTGCCCATCAGCCCCGTTGGTGCAGACTGGTCGCATGACGCCAAACGCCCACCCTGCCGATGTCGCCGCGCTGCTGTTGCCACGGCCGCGCGTGACTCGGCTGTCGGATCAGCGGCATCGCGTCGATGTGGTCGGGCTGCGCCGCGTGGATCCGGCGGATGCGCGGCTGATCGCGGCGTGCGCCAGGCTGGGCGGGGCGACCCGGCTCGGCGCCGGCTGCGAAGCCGCACAGAGTCCAGGCGCGCGCGGCGCAGACGCGACTGCCCTATCGCTCGATGTGGATCGCGGCGCCGCGCCCGCGGCGGGGGGTTATCGACTCCTCGTGACCGTCGAACGCATCGCCATCACCGGCGCCGACCCCGCCGGCTGCTTCTACGGCTTGCAGACGCTCGGGCAACTGCTGCAACTTGGCGGCGGCTGCGTGCCCATCGGCGAAATCCACGACTGGCCGGACCTGGCGACGCGCGGCGTGCTGCTGGACGTGTCGCGCGGGCGGGTGCCGACGGTCGACGCCTTGAAAGAACGCATCGACCGGCTGGCGCAGCTCAAGGTCAACCAGGTTCAGCTCTACATCGAGCACACGTTCGCCTTCGCGTTCGATCCTGACATCAGCATGTGCGGCGATGCGCTAACGGCTGATGAGATTCGTGAGTTGGACGCTTTCTGCCGCGACCGGTTTATCGATCTGGTTCCCGCGCTGGCGGCGCCCGGACACATGGGGCGCATCCTGTCGATGCCGCGATATCGTCAGCTTGCCGAGATCGAGCCGGCGCGCGAATGGGCCGACATGACCTGGCTGCAACGCCTGCGCGGAGCGACGATCGACGTGATGAACCCCGAGTCGATGCGGCTCGTAACGCGGATGTGGGACGAATTGCTCGACGCTTTTTCATCGCCGGTGGTCAACATCTGCGGCGACGAGCCGCACGACCTGGGCCGCGGCCGGAATCGCGAATGCATCGGCGAGGGCGGCATCGCGGGGGCCTATCGCGATTGGATTCGCGGCGTGACGGAGCATTGCCAGCGTCGCGGGCGGCGGGTGCAGGCGTGGAGCGACGTGATCGTGAAGCACCCGGAGATCTGGCCGGAGCTGCTGGAGCACGGCGCGCAGCTTGGGATGAATGCGACGCCGGCGGATTCGCGCGGGCCCAAGCCCGCGGCTCGGTTGACGGTGCTGCACTGGGGCTACGACGATCAGACCGATTACGCCGCGACGCAACGCTTCATCGACAGCGGCGCGGCCACCATCGTCTGTCCTGGCGTGGTCGGCTGGAAGCGCATCCTCAACGCCATGGACGCCGCCGAGCGCAACATCGCCACCTTCGCCGTATGGGCAGGCAAGTGCGGCGCGGCCGGGATGCTCAACACCGACTGGGGCGACTACGGGCATTTCAACAGCCCGGCATGCTCGTGGCACGGACTGGCGCTGGGGGCGGCCTTGGCCTGGCGGACGGATCACGAAACCGGCAACTCGTTCGACCGGCGGCTGGCGTGGTGGATGTTCGGCCTTGACGACTCACGGCTCCCTGCAAACGCACCGCCGGGAGGCCGCCAGCCTGGTGACGTGTTCGGCCCGTTGCGACAGGCGTCGCGCGTCGCCGAGGCGTGCGAGACGTGGCGTTCGCTGGCGTCGCTGGGAACGGATGAACCCTATCCGGAAGTCCCGCCGACCGCTGACCGACTGGAGGAGACGATCGCAGCCGCGAATGCGGCGGAAAAGACCATCACGCAGCTTGTAACCGAGCCGCGGGCTTCAGCCCGCGCGGATGTGCCGCCGTCGAGGCGGTCGGCCGGTGAGCATGACGCTCGCATCGCCACGATGCTGGACGCCGAGGAGCTTCGCCTGGCCTGCTCGTTCACGCGACTGTGGGCGAAACGCATGCTAGATCTCCGGCGGAACGGCTCGGCCAGCCGGCGGGCGTCTGCCGACTGCATTGACGCGTTCCACGAAGCAGGCGATCGTTATCGCCAGGCGTGGCTGGCGCGGTACAAGCCGATGGGGCTTGCGGACATCGAGTCGTGCCTGGACGCGATCGTAGATTCGCCGGGATGTAGCCCGCGCATGCAAGCGGTGAACCCCTGAATCACCGCGCGCGATCACGCGCCAACGCCGAGCCGCACGCTTCAGCCTGCGCGATGCTGCCGGAACTGGAGCGGATACGAATTGCGCACGGTGATTTGGTCACCGAGGGAATCGAGCAAAGCTGCGACTGGCATGGCCTTGCCCACCGGTTGGAAACCGGTGCCACACCGGAACACCGGTTGGAAACCGGTGCCACAGCGGAACACCGGTTGGAAACCGGTGCCACAGCGGAACACCGGTTGAAAGCCGGTGCCACGCGAGCCGCGATCGGAGCCGGGCGGTCCCGGGAATTGAGTCGGCACCAGCATCTGGAGGCTTATGCAACTCGCCCCGCTGGATTGGTTGGTCGTCGCCGCCTACTTCGCGGCCGTGATCGGCGTGGGCTGGTGGTTCGGGCGCAGCGAACGCACGACCGACGACTTCTTTCTGGGCGGGCGGCGGCAGCACTGGCTGGTCGTGGGCCTGTCGATCATCGCGACCGAGGTCAGCGCCGTCACCTTCATCGCCGTCCCCGCCGACGCCTATCGCGGGGACTGGCGATACCTGCAGATGTACGTCGGCTCCTTCATCGGCCGCGTGCTGATCATTGCACTGCTGCTTCCGGCTTTTTATCAGGCGCGCGTTACGACGATCTATGAATACCTCGGACGGCGTTTCGGTCGATGGACGCAGACGGCCACGGCCGGGCTGTTCATCGCGTCGCGACTGATCGGAAGCGGCCTGCGGCTGCTGATCGCGGGCAGCGCCATCTCGGTCGTCTTCGGCTGGGATCGTACGGCAGTCATCATCGGCTGTGCCGGGATCGCCGTGGCATATACCTTCGCAGGCGGCATCAAGGCGATCATCTGGACGGATGCGCTGCAGGCGCTCATCTTCATGGCCGGGGCGCTCACGGCCGTGGTGTTCCTCGCGACGAACACACCGGGCGGCGCGTCTGGCGTGATGACGGCGGCTGCGGAGTCCGACAAGCTTCGCGTGTTCAACTTCGCGTGGAACCTGAACGACCCCGGCGTGTTCTGGCTGCTGACGCTCTCGGCCACTTTCACCACAATGGCAGCGCTGGGCGCCGATCAGGATCTGACGCAGCGCATGTTGACCTGCACGGATGTCAAGCAGGCCCGACGGTCGCTGTGGTTCAACGCCTTCGCCGGTCTGCCGATTGTCTGCACCTTTCTGGCGATCGGCACGCTTCTGTTCGTTTTCCTCACGGCGCATCCCGAGTTCGCGCCGGCCGGCGATCAGCAGACCGACGTCGTGTTCCCGCACGTGATCGCGCAGGCCGTACCCACCGGGCTGGGCTTGAAGGGTCTGCTGGTGGTGGCGATCTTGGCGTGCGCGATGTCGAGCCTGGACTCGGCGCTCGGCGCGCTGTCGTCGAGCGCCGTGGCGGATTTCTACCGGCCGATGATGGGCGGGAGAACCGACGAGCGGACCGAACTGCGCCTGGCACGCGGATTGGTGCTGGTGTTTGGCGTGGCGCTGGCGTGGATCGCGCTGGCCTTTGCCGGGCAGGACGGATTGCTCTGGGAAGTTTTTCGCTGGGCAGGGCTGGTGCTCGGCGCGATGCTGGGTGTGTTCTTGCTGGGCGTCTTGACGCAGAACCGAGGGCACGATCTTGTGAACGTCGCCGTCATGCTGGCGAGCGTTCGCGTGTTGATGTTCATCCGAGACCTCCGAGACGACGACGGTCGCGGGCCCGCGTGGCCGTGGTGGGTGGTCATTGGAACGGGAATCACGTTCGGGGTAGGCGTGTGTTTTCCGCGCCGGCGGAGCGCGACTGTGGCCGACGCGCCGGCCGCGACGCGTGCCGACGCCCAAGACCGTTGATTGGATGGCGCGTCAGCAGCAGAATGGCGTCGGCGCGGGATGGCGCACCATTGGCGAGCCGTCGCCGTCCGGCCCGAGTGGGCCCTGCACGCGCGAACATAGGCGTGGTACGGCAAGCCCCCCTCGCCGTCGAGCTGGAGCCACGCGGTCCCAGAACCGGCGGCGTGGATCATGCGACCCGCAGTGACGCGACATCAAGCGGTACTACGTTCAACGGAGCTTCATCGTGACTGATCTCCCATCGTGGCAACGATACAAAACCTGGCTGTGCGAGTGCCCGAGCATCGGCCTGCAACTCGACATCAGCCGCATGGCCTTCGACGACACCTTCATCGAGTCGATGACTGCGCCAATGGCAAAAGCGCTCGATGCAATGGCCGCAATCGAAGGCGGGGCCGTCGCCAACATCTCCGAGAAGCGGCAGGTCGGGCATTACTGGCTGCGCAACCCGCAGCTTGCTCCGGACGCGGGCGTCAGCCGCGAGATCGAGACGGCCATTGCCGGCGTCAAGCGCTTCGCCTCCGACGTCCTCGACGGCCGCGTCAAGGCCCCCAACGGCGACGGGTTCTACGTGGTGCTGCACATCGGCATCGGCGGCTCGGCGCTGGGACCGCAGCTTCTGGCCGACGCACTCGGCACGCCCGACGATGCCATGATCATCCGCTTCCTCGACAACACCGATCCGCAAGGCATCGCCCGGACGCTGGCCGAACTGGAAGAATCGCTGCCGCAAACGCTTGTCGTGGTGGCATCGAAGTCCGGCGGGACCAGGGAAACGCGCAACGGCATGATCGAAGTGCAACACGCCTTCAGACATGCCGGGCTGGACTTCCCGCGGCACGCCGTCGCCATTACCGGCCACGACAGCCTGCTCGACAAACAGGCCCGCGGCGAAGGCTGGCTCAAGACGTTTCCGATCTGGGACTTCGTCGGCGGGCGCACTTCCGTTACGTCGGCCTGCGGGTTGCTGCCGGCCGCGCTGATGGGCTTCGACGTGGATCGCTTTCTCGAAGGCGCTCGCACATGCGACGAGTTGACGCGCATGCGCGAGATCCGCCGCAACCCGGCCGCGCTGCTGGCGATGATGTGGCACTGCGCCGGGCAGGGGCGCGGCGCCCGCGACATGGTCGTGCTCCCCTACTGCGATCGCCTGTCACTCTTCGGCCGATACCTGCAACAACTCGTCATGGAATCGCTCGGCAAGGCGACCGACCGTTCCGGCCGCAAGGTCGAGCAGGGCCTGAGCGTTTACGGCAACAAGGGCAGCACGGATCAGCACGCGTACGTGCAGCAACTTCGCGACGGGGCGAACAACTTCTTCGTTACGTTCGTTCAGGTGCTTCAGCAAAGCGGCGCCGGCGTCAGAGCGGCCGGTACAGGTGTCGATCAGACCGGGCCCGATGTCGAACACGCCGGCCCGCGGGTCGAGGTCGAACCGGGCGTGACCAGCGGCGACTATCTGAACGGGTTCTACCTCGGCACGCGACAGGCGCTGACGGAGAACGGGCGGGAGTCGATCGCCTTGACGCTCGACCGGTTGGATGCATTCACGCTCGGCGCGCTGATCGCGCTCTTCGAACGCGCCGTCGGCCTGTATGCCGAACTGATCGACGTCAACGCCTACGACCAGCCCGGCGTCGAGGCGGGCAAGAAAGCCGCGGCCGGCGTGCTGGACTTGCAGCGCCGGATTTTTGCGTGCATGGGGCAGTTTCCCTCGACCGGCGTTTTAGCGGAGGAAGTCGCCGCCGCGCTGGCCGCCCACCCCGATGCCGGCGCCGACGTCGAAGGCATCGCCCAGATCCTCCGCCATCTGGCGGCAACGGGACGCATCGCGATCACCGCGTCGGCGGACCGGTCCATCGTGACGGCAAAATACCGCCAGATCGACAGTTGACCGGGTGCCCGCAGAGACCGCCCATCGAGACGGCATCGCCGCGGACACCGCGCGTCCGGCGCGCGGAACCTCCGCCCATCGTTAACCGCCGCGTATCACACGCACGCGACCGCCGTGCGGTGGCGGTCAGTCATACACGTCGTGACAGGCCGTGCAGGTATCCTTGAGCTTGGTGACCAGAGGCGCCAGCGATGCCGCGTCGGCCCCGGCCGCGTCGTCGGCCTTCCGCGCCAGTTCCATCGCCGTGTCCCGCAGTTGCGTCGCCCAGCCCACGTAGTCCGCTTTGTCTTTGTGGTAGCGATTGACGTTTGCGAGCTCGGCCAGCACCTCCGCGTGGAAGCGAACCGACTTCATGGCCTTGTCCCCGCCCGACTTGAGCGCCCCCTCGATACCCTCCAGATGCGCGCCCTGCGCCTCCATCAGCATCTCCAGGTCGGCCACCGGCTTGAACGGCCCGCGATCGACGACGTTCTGTGCCTGAGGCGAAGCGGTCGCGCTGCCGGGGCCGGTCACTAGAACCAATGCGCCGGGTACGGCGATGAAGGCCGCCAGGGCGGCGATGACGTTGCGCTGCATGAGTGTGAGTCTCCAGGAATCAGCCGCGGTCGATCCGCGTCCGTCGGCGCTATACCAATCTGCCAAGGTTCTCCGCGATCTGTGCTCCACGTCGGCCGCGGATCACGCAGCCATCACCGACTCTCGAACAGCGTCGAGAGACCGCCGAGCATCGAGCCCTCGCCTTTGCGTTGCATTCCGGTCGCGTTCATCAGCACGCGCCCGGCAAGCCTGGCGAAGGGCAGCGACTGCACCCAGACGGTGCCGGGGCCGGTCAGCGTCGCGAGGAACAGCCCCTCGCCGCCGAAGATCGTATTTTTGAATCCGCCCGTCATCTGAATGTCGTAGGTCACGCTCGGCTGAAACGCGACCAGGCACCCCGTGTCCAGCCGAAGCGTCTCGCCGCGCTGCAGTTCCACGCGGTGGATCGTCCCGCCCGCGTGGACGAACGACAGCCCGTCGCCGGTGAGCCGTTGCAGGATGAAGCCCTCGCCGCCGAACAGCCCTGCGAGCACGCGCTTCTGAAACGCGATACCCACCTGCACGCCGCGGGCGGCGCAAAGGAACGAATCTTTCTGGCAGATCAGTTCCCCCCCCGCCACCGACAGATCGACCGGGATGATTTTGCCCGGATAAGGCGCGGCGAAGGCGACCCGCTCGCGCTTACTGCTGATTGCGCCAAACGTGGTCAGGAAGAGCGACTCGCCGGTAACCATGCGCTTGCCGGCGTCGAACAGCTTCGACATGAAGCCCTGTTCCTTGCTCGGGTCGCCGAAGACCGTCTGCATCTTGATGCCGTCGGTCATGTACATCATCGACCCGGCCTCTGCGACGACCACCTCGTTCGGGTCGAGCGTCACTTCGACGAACTGCATGTCGTCGCCGAAGATTTCGTAGTCGATTTCGTCCGCACGACGCACGCCCGCGGAAGGCGGCGGCGGCGCTTCGCCCCCGTCGCGCAGCGCCGCGATATGTTTGGCGGGCACCCACTCGGGCACGCCCGGCCCCCACACCAGCGTCTCCATGCCGCCCACGCCCGTCAGCGCCGCCTTAAGCGCCTCGCGCGTCATGGGCCCGACGGTCTTTCCGTCCTTCGCGTAGTACCAGCCGCTGTCCGCCGACATCCTGGCTTCTCCGGAATCTGAACCGCGTACATCCTCGAGCCACAGGCTCGACGGGTTTCACGATAGCCGTTGGATTCGGTGAGGCAAGGGGCGCCCGCGTCCTCTCGATCCGACGGGCCTCCCCCGCGCCGCTGCGCCCGCGGCGCCGGCCCGGCGGTGGATCGTCAGCGCGCACGACAACGGGGCGAACGGCAGTCAACCGTCCGCCCCGCTGTGCGTACGTTCGCGGCCGGGGCCGATTCAGGCGCCCGGCGGGCCGAAACCAACCGTCAGCGGCATTCCACGTCGCGCGTGTGCTCCGGGCAGTCCAGGATCGACACGCGGTGCGCGCCGCCCGACTGGTTCTTGTACTTGACCTTTCCCTTGCCCTTGCGGTCGATGACCATGGCCCGCTGATCGCCGTCGTTGTCAACGGTCAGCCGCGTCCCCTCGGCCAGCTTCGACTTGACCTTCGCCGTCAGCTTGCCGTTCTTGCAGGACGCCTTCAGCTTCTTGATGTCGTCGCACTCGACGCCGCCCTCCAGGATGAACGCCCATTCCTGGTCGTGGATGAGATTGAACTCCTCCATGAGCATCCACCGATCGATCACGTCACCGTTTTCCAGCAGGCCGAAGTTCCACAGGGCCGGCGTCTTGCCGTTCGCCCAGCGCGTTGTCAGCATCGCGTACTTGCCCGCGCACCCGCCGGGGCAGGACATGATCGAACGCAGCGCGATGAAGTAGCGACCGGCCGGCAGCTCCAGGTTCTCAGGTGTCATGGTGTTCCGGTAGATGGTGCCAAAGCTGTTGCTCTGCCAGCCGGTGTCCTCGATGTCGAGTTCCTCGCCGGCGCCGTGAGCGATGAGTTCGCCGGGAACGTCGCCGCTGCCTTCGAAGATGTACCAGTCGCCGCCGATCACCACCGGCTCGCCGACCATTACCGCAAAGAAGACGATCTTGTCGATGCGGGTGGTCTTTTCGAGGATAAAGTCGTCGGCCGACGTGCGCCACGACTCCTGCCCCCGATCGTTCACCCTCGCGGCCGTCCAGCCGTCCTGCGTCGCTATCAGGTCATCCGGGATGACCTCGGTGTTCTGCCAGATGATGCCGGCCTGACACAGCCCTGCCGTCAGTGCGAGTACCGTAGATGCAACTGCAACACGAAATCGAGTCATGCGTGGAACCCCCGAAAAAGACAAACCGAAGACTCCGGAAAAACGGAGTCCGGCCGCCATTGTACCAAACGTCCGCAGCGGTTTCGAGATGGGGCGCCGGGGCGCCGGGGCTCGGGATCCCGGCCTCTCCGACGAGCAGGCGGGGACCGGATTGACTCAATCGTCCGGACGTCGCCCGATCGGCCTGCCGTCCGAAGCGATCAACTGCCCGTCCACCGCTCCACCCCACGTGTTCCCGTTGCTCCGTGCCTGGCGGATTCCTACAATAGGCTGCTGGCACAAACGGGTCAACGCGCCCGCTGGCGCCGACGTTTCAGTTACACGCACAACGGAGTCAATGCCAACCCATGTCGATCCACTCCCGCGCAATCCGACGGCCATCCGTGGGTAAACATCAGTGGGGATTGACGGCCGTGGCGGCGGCGCTTCTGGTTCTGCCCGCCGTCGCCCAGACCCGCCTTCAATCCTACCCTACCAAGTACTACATCATCCGCACCGATCTTGACCTCGACGCCGTACGCGAGGCGACGGTCCGGATCACGGCCATGGCGGAGGAATATCACAACCGCACGCGCGGCTTCGCGGGCAGCATCAACGATCGTCTCGAGTTCTACATCTACCGCAACGCGAACGACTACTACGCCAACGGCGGCCTGCAGGGCAGCGCCGGGGTCTTCACGGGCGACAAGCTGATGGCCGTCGGCGGCAGCCGGGTCAGCGGCCAGACGTGGAAGATCATCCAGCACGAAGGTTTCCACCAGTTCGCGCACCACGTCATTGGCGGCGACATTCCCGTGTGGGTCAACGAGGGGCTGGCGGAGTACTTTGGCGAAAGCGTGTTCACCGGCGATGGCTACGTCAGCGGCGTCATCCCGCAGCACCGGCTCGGCGGCATCCGGGCCATGATCAAGGGCAACGCCTTCAAGACCATCCCCCAACTGATGTCGATCGACCAGCTCACCTGGAACCAGCAGATGAGCGGCCCGAACTACGATCAGGCCTGGTCGATGGTGCAGTTCCTCGCCCACGGCGACGGCGGCAAGTATCAGAAAGCTTTCGGCGGCTTCATCACCGACGTGGCCAAGTGGAGCCGCTGGCAGGACGCGTGGAAGAAACACTTCGGCGCCGATACCGGCGCGTTCGAGTCCGCGTGGCGCGAATACTGGACGTCCGTGGCCAATAACCCGACCGAAGACCTGTACACGGAGGCCGTGGTGCGGACGCTCGCCGGATACCTCGGGCGGGCGGCCGCACAGAAGCAGACGTTCGAAACCGCCGAAGCGTTTTTCGAAGCCGCAAAGGGCGGCAAGCTCCAAAGGCACGCGGAGGACTGGTTGCCGGCCGATCTGTTGACCGACGCCGTCGGCAAGGCCCCGCGCCTGGGAAAGTGGACGCTGGAAGACGCGACGCCGACCCGCGGCAAACTGGTGCTCGCGCTGGAGGGCGACAGGAAGGTCGTCGGAGTCTACACCACGCGCGGCGGACGGATCGACAACGTGTCCATCGAAGGCGCGGCCGCCAAACCGGGCGTGTCCACGACGCCGAAGCGGACGGCCCGCCCCGGCACGGAGCCGATCGAACGCGGGCGGCCGCGACCAACCAAGCCGCCGGTCAAGCG
>CAZYLK010000178.1:0-12926 GCA_964648365.1 uncultured Phycisphaeraceae bacterium | reverse complement strand
TGCGGTCAATCGACCGGGGAAACCAAAGGCGGAAACGGCGCGTGCCGCCAACCGGACCCGGCATTCGGTTCGCACGCCGGCCGCGGCGGGTCACTGGCCGCGCCGCGGACGTCTGTTCTACTCGCTGCCACAGATGACCTTGGTCAGGAACATGTCGGTTTTGCCTCGATTCTTTTGGCGATCGTGGCCGCGTCCGGGGTTGAAGTCCACACGTGGCGAATCGTACCAGCCCGACAGGAGCGTATTGTTGTCCGCGTCGACAACGACACTTCGGGGTATTTCGGACAGCGTTCCACCGAACGCGTCCGTGTTGAGGTAATCGCCGTCGCTGCTGTATCGGGTAATATAGACGTCCTCAAGGCCGTTGGACGCACGGAGATCCTCCCTCGGTCCGGGATCGAAATCCTGCTCGCCCCGGAGCACGCCCACGGCCGTGATGACGTCGTCGCTGATGTCGAGGTCAACCCCGGCCGATCCGCGGACGCTCTGGCTCCAGCGGTAGGCGCCGTCCGGCGTCAGGCTGGTGATAAACATTCCACCCGGCCCGTGCAGATCGACGCCCTCGGTCGGATCGAGGTCGACTTCTCCCGAAAACGATGACGTATAGTAGATGTTGTCATCGCGATCCGTCGCCACGCCGATGGAGAATCCGTCGTAATCGGGACCGCCCACCGTTGCCGCCCAGAGGCGGTTACCATCCGGATCGAACTTGACCACGAATAGATCCGTCTCTCCCGCACTCTCGCGAATGTCCTCCCGGCGTCCGGGGTCAAAGTCCATCCGATCCCAGAAGAATCCCGTCAGGATGATGTTGCCGTCACCGTCCGTCGCGAGGCAGTGTCGGCCCATACCCCTGAGTCCGCGCGGTTCGCCGCCCAGTGTCAGCGACCAGCGGAAGCGGCCCTGCGAACTGAGCTTCACCAGGAACAGGTCGGGCTGGAGTTCCGGTGTCTTATGCTTGTCCTTGCCCTTGCCCGGGTCGAGGTCGATCTGGCCCCAGAAATCACCCGCGATCAGAAGGTCGCCCCTGTTGTCCGTGGTAACGGACCACGCTCGATTGGCCGGCCCGCCGAACGTCCCCGTCCATTTGTAGGATCCATTGGTCCCGAGGACGGACACGAAGCTGCCGCCCTTGCGACGCCGGTCCTTTTCGTCCGTCGGGTCAAAGTCGACGCGCAGGTAGTAGGTTCCAACGTACGCCAGCGAATTGCCGCCCAGAAGGCACATATCCAGGGCACCGACGTCGCCGGAGTAGCTGCCGATTCGTCGGCTCCAGAGGTATTCGCCGTCGCGCGCGTAGGCTGCGACGAACATGTCGTCTTGTCCGTGGGCGGTGTACTTCGCGCGGCCCTTGCCCGGATCGAAATCGACCCGATCGTCAAACCCGCCTGAGACGTAGACATTGCCGGCGGCGTCGCTGATATGGGTCGACGCCCAGTCGTCTTCCACCCCGCCGATCGCATTCGTCCAACCGTACACGCGGTTCCCGCACTCTTGGGCCGTCACGGCCGCGGGCCCGCAGCCGACCGGTACGATCATCAGCGCTGCCCAATGCCTGTTCATACTCATCTCCGTGGGCCACTACGGAGCGGCCCCGACCAGTCGCGGTCGTCGACGACTCACGCCGACCTTCTTCCCGCGCCCCTTACGTCACGCGAGATCGACGGATCTAACAGGCGGTTTAGTTATAGGACTCAAAGGGTCGCATTTTCCGTCCGCGCCATCCGCGCCGGGCGGGACCGGGGCAAGAGCTGGCCTGGGCCTTAGTTCCAGTCGCGGGCCGGCGCGGGGGTGCTAGGCCGCGGGTGTGGTTCTTGTGCGCTCAATCGCGACCAGGGATGGTCGTGCCACGGCCGGGCGTCGGCTCGCTTGTCGAAGCTGCCTCCAGCCGCGACAGTGACCCGATGCCTCACCCAGGTGAATCGACGCCCGTTCAACCCCCGCGCGAGCCGCAGTCGCCCTGGGTGCAGCTTCGCTCGGCGACGTTTCATCCGTTTATCTACAAGCGCATGATCCGCACGGTCGAACCGGCGGCGCGGCCGGGCGACGTCGTCCACGTGTACGACAAGCGGGGCGAACTGTTCGGCCGGGGGCTGTTCAATCCTCGATCCGAGATCGCGCTGCGGATGCTCGCCTATGGCGACGCGGCCGTGGACGACGGGTTCTGGCGCACGCGGCTCGCGGCCGCGGTCGAACTTCGACGGTTGTTGCGGCTCGACGAGGCGACGGACGCGTATCGGCTTGTTCACGCGGAGGGCGACGGGCTGAGCGGCATTGTGATCGAGCGCTATGCCGACTGCCTGGTGGCGGAAGTGTTCGCGCTGGGCATGCAGCAGCGGGCGGCGATGCTGCTGGATACGCTGGGAGATCTGCTGGGGCCGCCGACGCGGATGGACGGGCCGATCGGGGGGCGGGCGAAAGGCGCCGCGGGCGAGGGCGGCACGGCGACGTGGAAAACGGTGATCCGCGCCGACGATCGCTCTGCATCGCTGGAGGGGTTCAGCGTTGAGCCGGCGCCGCCGCTGACGACGACGATCCGCGAACACGGCGTCCGTTATCGCGTCGACCTGACCGGCGGGCACAAGACTGGCTTTTTCTGCGATCAGCGCGACAATCGCCGCCGGTTCGCGGAGTTCTGCCGCGACGCGGCCGTGCTCGACTGCTGCTGCTACAGCGGCGGGTTCGGGTTGTGCGCGAAGCTGCTGGGGGGGGCGAGCGACGTGACCAGCGTCGATCTGGACGAAGCGGCCCTGGCGCTGGCCCGCGACAACGCGAACCTCAACCAGACGCGGATCAAGCACGTTCATGCGGACGCGTTTCCCTATCTGCGGCAGATGCACGGCAACGGGCAGGTTTACGACGCGATCGTGCTCGACCCGCCCAAGCTGGCGATGACGCGCCGCGATATCGACGACGCGCTGCGGAAGTATCACGATCTGAACATGCTCGCGTGCCAGGTCATCCGCCCGGGCGGGCTGCTGCTGACGTGCAGTTGCAGCGGGCTGGTGAGCGAGCACGCGTTTCGAGACGTCGTGTATCGAGCCGTGCGCCGCGCGGGGCGGCGGTTTCAAATGCTGGCTACGTCATCCGCGGCCGCGGACCATCCGGTCGCGGATAATTGCCCGGAGTCGGCGTATCTGAAAGCGCTGTGGCTGCGGGTTCTTTGACCGGAACGCCCCGGCCGCCTCGCGCCCGAGGCTCATTCGTGGGAGTTCTGCGATGCGCGTCAACTACGTGATCCTGATCGTCAGCGACATGTCGCGATCGGTGGCCTTCTATCGAGATGTGATCGGCCTGCCGCTGAGGTTCGAATCGCCGGGCTGGACGGAGTTCGCGACGGAGGGCGCGACGATCGCGCTGCACAAGGGCAGCCCTGCGCCGGAGGGTGGTGAACCGCGCCTCGGCGCCGGCCGGTGTCGTCCCGGTCTGAGCGTGCCGGACCTCGATGCGTTCCACCGGAAGATGCTCGAACACAACGTGCCCTGCGTTGAGGAGCCGAGAGAGGTGTTTGGCGCCCGGGTCGCGCAGTACCTCGATCCCGACGGACTCGCGATCTCGATTGGCGAGGAGCGGCGCGGCGGCTGACAGGCGTGCAGCCGTACGTGGGCACGGACCGCGCCTCGGCGGCTGATTGGACAGCAACGATCCCCCTGTGCCACAATACCGGTCGGCGGCGGTGCGATGCACTCGTTATCGACCGGCGTGCCGCCTGAACGGTCGCACGTGCGTGCCGGCTGGATCGTCGAACCGGTGAGCAGACTCTCGATCACCCTGACCAACGGCTCCACCCTCTCGCACGTGCTGCGCGGCGCCGGGGCGGAGGTCATCGGGCGCGATCCCTCCTGCGACATCTGGGTGGACGACCCGAGCACCTCGCGGCGGCACGCCCAGTTCGTCGCCACGCCGGAGGGGTACGTCGTCGAGGATCTGGGCAGCAAGAACGGCACGCTGGTCAATGATCAGCCGCGCGAGCGGCACCGACTCTTGCACGACGACCTGATCACGCTGGGAACGGTGCGCATCCGCTACGTTCATGCGGAGGCGGACGCGGAACCGCCGTCGGTGCTGGTGACCGACCGGCCGGCCGACGAGGAGACCGCGAGATACTCGAACCCGGGCGAGAAGATCCAGCTTTCGCGACAGCGCCTGCAGAAGCTGTACGAGATCAGCGACCGGCTGACGCGCCTGCGCGATCCGCAGCAGTTGCTCTGCGATGCCATGGACGTCTGCTTCGAGATGCTGCACTGCGAGCGCGGCGCGATCGCGGTGCGCCGCGCCGGCGGGCGGGCGGTGGACTGGCCGGTGGTGCGGAATCTCCGCGGCCGGGAGGGCGAACTGACCATCAGCCGCACCACGCTCAGCCGTGCCCTGGAGCACGGCGAGCGGGCGATCGTCACGGTCGACACCCTGGGCCAGGCTGATCCGACGGTCAGCATGGTGCAGCACGGCATCCGTTCCGCGATGTGCGTGCCGCTGATGTACGACGACGAAATCCTCGGCGTGATCTACGGCGATCGCACCACCACGGCCGCGATCTACACGCCCGAAGACGTCGACTTCCTGGCCGCGATCGCGGGGCAGGTGAGCATCGGGCTCAAAAACGCCCGCCTGCTGGAGGAACAGCGCGAGAAGGCGCAGCTTGAACGCGAGCTGGAACTGGCCCGCCGCATTCAGACGAGGCTGTTTCCCAAGAACCTGCCCGATCGGGCGGAACTGAGGGTGGCCGCGATCAACGAACCCGGCAACCGGGTGAGCGGCGATTATTATGACATCATCGAACTGCCCGACGGGCGGGTGTGGGTGATCATCGCCGACGTGACCGGCGAGGGCGTGGCGGCGTCGCTGGTGATGGCCAACCTGCAAGCGGCGGTGCGGGCGACGATCGACGCGGCGGCCGATCCGGCGGCGCTGATGACCCGCTGGAACAAACTGATCTACGACAATACGGACCCGTCGCGGTTCATCACGGCGCTGTGTGCTCTGATCGACCCGGCGCGCTCGACGGCACGGCTTTCCGCCGCCGGCCACTTCCCGCCGATCTTCATGCCGGCGGCCGGGTCGGCGGTGGCGCCGCTGGAGGTCAAGGCCGATTTTCCGCTGGGGATATTCGAGTCAGTGGCCTATATGAACACGGAAGTAAATCTGGGTGACGGTCCGTGTACGTTGTTCTGTTATACCGATGGCGTCATCGAGGCGCAGAACGAATCCCAGGGGATGTTCGGGCATGACGCCCTGATCGAGTCGCTCACGAAGCACCGCGACGAAGAGCCGTCCCGCCTGCTCGGCAACGTCCGGCGAGCGGTCGGAAAGTTCCGCGGCGACGCGCCGCAGAGCGATGACCTGACCATGCTGGCGATCGCACTGGCGAAACCGGACCGCTGAGACATCGGCGGATATTGCGGGTTGTCCGCAGATTCCGCCGATTGTCGCCGATTTCGGAAGGAATAGTCTCTGACAGCGGAACTTCCCGCCATTTTGCGCGCATCCTCCGTGTCGAGCGAGATTCCCTTCAGAACGAGGGGAGTGAGGGAGTCAGGGAGCGAGGGAGTAAGGGAAGAAAGAGACTACCGTTCTTCCCTCTTCCCCTTACTCCCTTACTCCCTTACTCCCTTACTCCCTTACTCCCTGCTCCCTTCGTTCGATCATGGTCGCCGCCTCTTGCGAAACATGCGCGCAGTGTGGCAAGACGTCGCGCCGTCAGATCAAATTCTGACGCGCCCATGCTCCTGCCCGCACCTGTTCTTAGTTCTTTCTTCTTCTGAATCTGCGAAAACCTGCAAGAATCTGCGGATCCTCTGCTGTTATTCGTATGCCGGATTGTGTCCCCAGTACAGCTTTGTGGTCAGGTTGTGCCACTTCGCATGGGTCGGGTTTCGGACCAGTTGAAACAGGTGGGCGTGGCGGCGGATGCGGATCACGTCGTCCCGCTGAAGCGGCACGCTGACCTGTCCGTCGATGATCGCGGCCGTGCCGCCGTTGACGACGGTCGCGCGGATCTCGATGTCGCTGGCGTCTTCGATCATCAGCGGCCGGTGCGTCAGCGAGTGCGGGTTGAGCGGCGTCAGGCCGATCGCCTGTACGTCGGCCTGCATGATCGGCCCGCCGGCGGAGAGATTGTGCGCGGTGGAACCGCTGGGAGTGCAGACGATCAGGCCGTCGCCGCGCATGCGGGTGAGGTGGCATCCGTCCACCGACACGTCGAGCTGGATCATGCGGAAGGGCGGGCCCATCTGAATGACGCAGTCGTTGATCGCGATGACGTTGGCGACGGTCAACGCCCCCCGCTGGATGGTTGCGTGCAGCATGATGCGCCGCGAGATCAGCGAATCATCGCCCACCGCCGCGTCGAAATGGGCCTTGATTTCGTCGACGGAGAACTCGGCGAGGTAGCCGAGTTTGCCGAGGTTGACGCCGATCAGCGGCACCTGGCGGCCGTCCAGCGAGCGGGCCACGCCGATGAGCGTGCCGTCGCCGCCGAGGATGATGATGCGATCGGCGCCGTCGGCGAGCGGCGCGGCGGCGTCGATACGTCCGGCGGCGCCGACCACGGTGGTCCGCTCGGCGGCGAAGCGATGCAGATCGTCCATAACGGCCGCGGCGCCCGGTTTGTCGGGGTTGGCCAGAAGCAGAACGCGGCGTTGGGTAAGGTCAGGCACGTGAGCCTCTCGAACGGCGCGTCCGTGCGGATGCCGGGTCTATTGCCGCGTCGCGCGGGAGGCCGCGGCCCGGGGTGCGTCGGCCGGCGCAATGCGGGTGACGGCGGCGGAACTTTCCTGAACCACGGTCTGGCGATCGCCGAGCAGGCGCCGCACTTCGCGTTCGATGCCCGCTGCGTCAATGCCGACCTCTGCGAGTTGCTCCACGCGCGAGCCGTGAGCGATGAACCGGTCCGCCGGGATGCCGAGCCGCGCGATCGGGCGGGCGGGCATAGCGAGTTCCTGCGCCACCTCCAGCACGGCCGAGCCGAAGCCACCGGCGATCGAGTGATCCTCGACAGTCAGCACAGGCCCGCCGAGGTCGAACGCTTCGCGTACCATGTTCCGGTCGATCGGCCGGGCGAAGCGGGCGTTGACCACGCCGACCTCGATGCCGTCGCGGGAGAGCGCCTCGGCCGCGACCATCGCAGCCCCGGCCGTGACACCGTAGCACAGAATGGTAGCCGCGTCGCCGTCGCGGAGCCGGCGCGACACGCCCAGCTCGAACTTCGGACAATCCGGCATCGGGGCCGGAACACTGTCGCGTGGGTAGCGGATGGCGCAGGGACTGTCGAGCGTCAGGCCCAGCCGCATAGCCGACATCAGTTCCACCTCGTCCATCGGCGCCATGAGCACCATGCCGGGCATGCCGCGCAGATAGGTGATGTCGAGGAAGCCGTGATGCACGGCGCCGTCGCCGCCGACCAGGCCGCCCCGGTCCATGCAGAACATGACCGGCAGCCCCTGCAGCGACACCTCCTGAAAGACCTGATCGAAGGCCCGCTGCAGGAATGTCGAGTAGATGGCCGCGACCGGGCGCAGACCGGCCTTCGCCATGCCCGCCGCCATGTCGGTGGTGCAGCTTTCCGATATGCCTACGTCGAGGTAGCGATCGGGGAAGTGCTTCTCGAATTCGTTCAGGCCGGTGCCTTCCGGCATGCCGGCGGTCATCGCGAAGATACGCTCATCCTCGCGGGCCAGTTCGATCAGGCACTCGACGAACGCCTTGGTCCAGCTTTTGCCGCCGCCCGACTTGATGATCGCCTTGCCATCCGAAACGACGAACGGCTTGGGGCTGTGAAAACGGCCGGGCTCGGCCTTGGCCCAATCGCAGCCTTTGCCTTTGACCGTATGGACGTGCAGCAGCACGGGATGGTGCGCGTCCTTCACGATGTTCAGCATCGCGATGAGGTGATTGACGTCGTGGCCGTCGATCGGGCCGACGTACTGGAAGTTCATCGCGTCGAAAATCTGGCCCGGCGATACGGTCGCCTTGATGCCCTCTTTCAGGTGGGCCAGCATGTCGAACGCCGGCTTGCCGAGCAGCGGGAGCCTGGGCAGGATCTGCTTCGTGCTCGCCTTCACGTCTTCGTAGAAGTCGCTCGCCCGCATCCGCGTGAGGAAGTCCGCCAGGGCGCCCTGCGTCGGCGAGATGCCCCACTCGTTGTCGTTGAGGACCACGAGAAACTGCCGCTTGAGCGTGCCGGCCTGGTTAAGGCCCTCGAACGCGACGCCGTTGACGATGCTGGCGTCGCCGACGAGCGCGACGGCGCGACGATCGCCGTTGCCGGTCAGCGCATCGGCACGAGCCAGCCCGACCGCCGTGGCGATGGCCGTACCCGCGTGGCCGACGTCGAACAGGTCGTACTCGGATTCATGCCGCGAGGGGAAGCCGCTGAGGCCGTTGCGTTTGCGGATGGTGTGCAGCCGGTCCTGCCGGCCGGTCAGCAGTTTGTGCGGATAGCATTGATGCCCGACGTCGAAGAGCAGCCGATCGTGGGCGAAGTCAAACACGCGATGCAGCGCGATGGTCAGCTCGACCACGCCCAGGTTGCTGGTCAGGTGCCCGCCGCCCTTGCCGACCACGTCGATGATGCGCTCGCGCATCTCCGTGGCCAGTTCGGGCAGTTTTTCGACAGGCAATGCCTTCACGTCAGCGGGGCAGCGAACCCCCTCGAGTATGCTCATCGACTTTCCGTCTCCGTCTTGCTGTCAGCGCGTCAATCGACTCTAAGGCCCACGCTCGCCCGCATGACGGGCGCGTCGCCCCGGTCAACTGGCGCGCTCGAGAACGAACTCAGCCATCGCCCGCAGGTTGTCCGCCTCCGGGCCGAGGATTGCCAGCGCCGTCGTCGCTGCCTTGCAGGCGTCGCGCGCGGCCTGGCGGCTTTCTTCTATTCCTACGCACGCCGGATAAGTTTGTTTTCCGACCTCTGCGTCTTTTCGCACCGCCTTGCCCATCGACTCGCGGGTGGCGGTGACGTCCAGCACATCATCCGTGATCTGGAAGGCGCTTCCAAGCCATCGGCCATAATCGGCCAGCATCTGCAAGATATTCGGACGTTGGCGGGCGGCGGTTGAGCCGCCGACGATCGCGCCCATCCGGCAGGACGCCTCGATCAGTCGCCCCGTCTTGCGGGCGTGGATGTCACGGACCCGCGCCAGCGACGGCGGATGCTGCTGGCCGGCGATGTCGGCCGCCTGGCCGCCGATCATGCCGCGGATTCCGACGGCGTCGCAGACTTCCAGCACGAGTTGACCCGCCACCTCGGCGTCGGGCGTGTGACGAACGATCAACTCGAACGCCAGCGACAGCAGCGCGTCGCCGGCCAGGATGGCGTTGGCCTCGCCGAACCGGACGTGGCAGGTGGGTTGCCCGCGGCGCAGGTCGTCGTCGTCCATGGCCGGCAGGTCGTCGTGGATCAGGCTGAAGACGTGGACGCATTCGATCGCCGCCGCGGCCGCGACCGCGTCGTCCTCCGACCCGCCGGCGACGGCGCAGCACTCGCTGACCAGGTAAGGCCGCAGCCGCTTGCCTGGCGCCAGCGCCGAATACCGCATGGCGGCCGCCAGGTCGGAAGCGCCGTCATCGGGCGGCAGAAACTCCGCCAGCCGGGCGTCGAAGCGCCGGCCGTAGTCCCGCAGCAGGTCATGGACACTCGGGTTCATCAGCACGGTGCGGGAGTATAGCGACGGCGCGCGCGCACAACAAATAACGGCGGCTCGGAAGCCTCTGCCTCGCCAATGGTTATGTCCGCCGCCGGGCGTCGGTCCTGCGGACGTCGGAGCAGCCTTTTCGGATAGTGCCGGGGTTTGCCGCGTATTGCCCGCCCTGTGGCCGCGTCCGTAGCGGAGTTTCAAAACTCTTGAAAGCGTGCTCCGTCCTCACGGCCGGCCGCGGCGGTCGGGATGGGGGTGGCGCACTCTGGACAGCGCGGTTCGACTTGGCCGCGCAGGTCATACGCGCAGTTTACGCATAGGCCCGAGCGCAGGCGCAGCCTTCGCCGGATGGGACCGCGCCACAGGTGGATCGCCGGCCAGATCGAGAAGACCAGCGCCGCAACCCAGAACGGGCACCAGACCCGATACAGCCACCACGCCTGCATCGCGAAGGGCTCACTGCTGTAGTAGTCCATCACGGGAAGGGTCTGCTTTTCGAGCACCAGCACGGTATGGGCCCCGATGTCGAGACGGAACGGCGAGCGAAGCCGCGCGATTCGGCCCGTGGGCCACGCATAGCCCTTTCCTCGCCAACTGTCGCGTCCCGGATGGCCGAACTCCAGTCGAAACGTGCCGCGCCAGAAGTCGACCGCCGCGACCGGCGCCCGCTGCGTGTCGCGATCCAGCCACCGATACCACCCCACCCCCGTCGGCAGCCAGTAGCTCAGCCCGCCCAGCAGCACGGACAGCAGCGCGGCGGCGGCGGACAACCGGACGCCGGCGCGACGCCACAGCGACGGTGTCATGGGACCGCTTGAGGAGCTGGCGCTGCACCCCCGGACTGCGGCGCGCCACGTTCGACCGCGCCCCGCTGAGCGTCACGCTGTTGCATGCGCCGCCGTTGCTCCGGCGTCAGCAACCGGTCCAGACCGGGCTGCAGCCGCTGCTCAAAAATCGCGTCCAGCGGCGCCGCCAGTTCGCCGCGGCGCTCCTCCAATTGGCGCAGGCGATCGATCGCGGCCTGCTTTTCGGCCGGGTCGGTCGCGTCCTTGCGGAGTTGCAGCGTCACCTTGCTGATTTCCGCCTCCGTGTTCCGCAACCCGTCGGCCATCGCGGCGTCCTTCTTCTGCATGTCCCGGGCGAGCTGTTGACACTGCGCGAGGATGCGCCAGGCTTCCTCCTCCTGGGCCTCGTTCAGCGCGGCGCGCAGGATGAACTGGCGCGTATAAGGCTCCCACAGGCCGACGGATTTCGATCGGGCGAGACTCACGTCGTAGAAATCGTAAGGCTTCTTTCCGGGGGCGTCGGTCTTCCAACGATTGACCAGTTCGAGGAACGCGGAACTATCGGGCCAGTCGCGATCCAGTATCCGTGCATTCATTTCCGCCGTAGTTACGCCGCGTTCGCCGTCGAAGATCTCCAGTACTCCGCTCCCGCTCGCACGATGGTGCGTCAGATTCGTGCCCGGTAGCATTTCCAGCGCCGCGGCAAGTTCGAACCCTTCCTGCAAGTCCGGTTCGTCGAACCGCGCGTGGCGCACACGAACGACGGTTTCCCGTTTGGTGCGATCATCGCGGAATGTGGCCTGTTTCAGGAACCACCGATCGCCGAACGGGGCGTATTCCATCTCCGCGATGCGCACGGGAACGAGCTGACCGCGGTTCAAGTGGAATCGCTCTACTGAGACCGGCTGCCACGCAACGTCAGGATCGAGCATCCACTTGATCGCTCCGCCCTCGGACGACATGGTGACCGCGTACTTCCCGTCCGGCATCACGCGTGTCTCAAACGCAGCATCATCGGGAATGGCCATTTCAACAACACTCGGGACGCTGAGGTGCTCACGCGTATGATAGCCGGGCAATTCGGGCAGCAGGCCAAAGCTGCGCGGATCTGGCTGATGGTGAAAATACTCCGCGCCCGGATCGGAGTATCCTGCTCCGATGTCATCGCGTCGGTGCATCCACTGGTCCTGCTCATCCCACCGAAAAAGGATCCGGTTCTCGGAGTAAGCCATCGCCAGACCGTCCTTACAAGCGTCGATTCGCTGGCAACCGTTCTCGTCGCCGAAATCTACGAGAAGATAGTCGCTCCCCGCATACCGACTGGTGTAGTAGCGATGGGACTTGGGCACCTCCGGACTCGATGTTTCATGACTCCACTCGATCTGTGCGGTATCGAAGAGTGTCTCGCGGTTCTCAAGCATCCGGAGCAATGGTTCGGGCAGATCGCCTGCCATCGCAGTGGTCGAAACTAGCACAACAAGGATGGTACACATCTGCAATTCTCTTCCGTTAATGATATCTACGGTGTCGACGATACCCCTCCGGCGTCGACAAACTGGGAACGCGCGAAAACGGAAGGAGGGGGAGCGAGAGAAGTAGAATGGCTTGGCGCGTCTCGTGCAGTGCCATTCTCGCGCCTCGTTTCACTCCCCCTCCCTCTCACGAGTCTCGGATTTCCAGCCGAAGGCATCCCAGCAATCAGCTACGTTGATGCACAACAGTCCACTTCGCACTTAGGATCACATGACAGAGGTAGCACGACGTAGCGGCTTCCAATGTTGGGGCCAGGAGTACATGTGATGATGGCGGAGTTCTCGCAGGGGCTAGTAGGGCTGCAAGACGCACCGTGAGTCTCACACAAGCAGATCTCAAGACAGGCGGCCGATTCCTCGACGTACTCGACGCATGTGCCGAACTCTTTCGGCGGCAGAGCCGTCTGATACCAACGTTGGTTGGTAAGGAACCGAATTATGTAAATCGGGCAGGTTCCCGCCGGTGGACACGCCGTTGCACAACTTCCGTTTCCGGTGGGGTCGCAATAGAGGTCTTCCACGTCATTGCAAGTTTGGGCGTAGGCGGAGGGGGCGAGCACACCCGTCAGTGCAACAAGAGCAACCAAACAGACGGCAAAACGCGACATAAGGAACTCCTAGAGAGAAAACGAACGGATGGAGAAAAACGCGAGCGAAGACACGTCACTCGCGATGATCATTCAACACAGGAGCGGCTGGCGACACAAGCACCAACAGGAAGTTGTGCGCACAGCCCATCTGACACTCGCAACTCATGGAGAGCCGCACGCGGGACTGCGTCCCTCGCACGGTCACGGCCTGGCGCGAAGGCGCGGGAGGGGACCGAGCATTCGCGTTTAATCGCCGACGGTCGGGAACGGTTCGCCTCTCGCCATCGCCGCAGCGGTGGAACAATGAGACGGGGGGGGGGGGGGGGGCAACGGGCCCAGAACAGCGTCCCCAAAACCGGGAACCTGAAACACGAGGCAGCAACT
>CAZYLK010000177.1:0-13044 GCA_964648365.1 uncultured Phycisphaeraceae bacterium | reverse complement strand
CGATTGCGGGGGATCGAGTTCGTTCACTCACGGCCGCTATTCAGCGAAACGTGGGAGTGAATTCAGGATGGAAACTACAGTCACGAGTTTTCGCCATAACCGCGTTGCGTGGATCATGATCTCGACTCTGGCGCTTGCTGCCGCTGGGCTGCTATCGTATTGGCGGGGCGAAGCGACGTTGCGCACATCTGAGGCCAGGGCGATCGCGCTCGGCGTGCCGTTCCGCAGTGAAAGAGCAGACCTACGTGACTCGCTGCCCGCCACAGATTGCGCAATGGCTGCAGTTCTCCGGGCAGAGGGCGCCCGAATCGCAGCGTGGTTCCGGCTAAGGCAGACAAAGTGGCGTGTCGCAGGAGAACCTATTCCGGATTCCCTTCCGTTTGCGAGCATTCGGGAGTTTGTTCACAGAGGTGGTGAACCCAGTATCAAAGAGCAGGACGCTATGCGTGGGTTTCTACAGGATAACGCTGTGCCTATCGAACGAATATCTCAGGCGTGCGACCTCGACCCGGGTGTTTACGCGTATGATGTCAGCGCGCCGGCCTCCGAGGCATTCCTCCCCCACATCGCTATCCATCGATTCGCTGCGCGGGCTCTGGGGATACAAGTTGTTGATCGGGCGGTACAGCGAGACGGCGATGCGGTGCAGGGGCTGCTCCGTGACCTCGTGCACATGAATTGGCTCTTGGTTCGTGGTTCGCACTTGCACGAGCGCGTTGCTTCGATGAGTATCGACCGTGATACGCTCGACCTGTTTATTTATGTTCTCAATGCGGATATGGGGAGCGACTTGGACGTCGGTTTTCTCAATGATCTGGTCGATGTAGTGAAGGAGCGTCACACTGTTAGGCCAGTGGTGTCGACCTACATTCGCCACTACTATGACACACTGACTCTGCTTTCGGGAAGATCCGCGCAATCGCAGTCTGAGAGCACATTGCCCTGGCATTATAGCGTTCTCCCCGGCCTCACCGCTCGCGACTTGGCTGCGGCGCTGGACGGTCTCGTCGATTTGTCGAAGGGGGCAAATCTGAGTCCTCGTCAGGCGCTCGCATGGTACCGACAGCATGAGAGTGCCCCTCGCTCATTCTCCCGTTTCCGGCAACTGAGTGAGTTCGGCAGCTGGGTAACAGTGAGCGAGTCCCTGGACGTACTGGTCGAACTGAACCAGCAGCACGAATTGATCAGCGCAGCAATCGCCGTGCGTGGCTTTCGCCTTAAAAAAGGCGTTTGGCCGATTGAATTGCGGGTCGTCGAGTCGGGAGTGTCTTGGGCCGATGAACTACACTACTCGTGCTCCGGGGACGAGGACACGGCGCACTTATGGCTCGATAGTTGCCAGGGCGTGCGCCTATCGGTGGTGCTGGGTGCCGGCGGAGGCGAACCGTGATATTGCTCTCAGTCGTGCGGTTGGTTTCTGACGAGTCCCGTCAGGTGGTTGCTGTGTGCCGCGTGTGCTCCGGCGAATCGCGGGTTCCCGACGATTGCGAGCGGCTGTACGCGCGGCAGTGCAGGTATGGGTATGACGAGCCGCTGACGAAGTACTTCGCGGTGGAGTGCGGCTGTGCCGATTCGGACACCGTCCTGTCGCGCCGGGACGACAACCCGCTATAGCTTCGGAGACTCAGCGGATGCCATGTCTGCGTACGGCTGGTGCGTCAGCGTTCGCACGAACGCCGCACTTGTTGCCGAACTGAAGCCGAATGACTGGGGCCTCTACGACATGCACGGAAACGCGTTTGAATGGGTGGCGGACTACTACTCCCAATTCTATTATGGCGAATGTGCGGAGCAGGGCGCGGTCACGGATCCGGCGGGATCGACCGGGGGGAGCGCCCACGTCCTGCGCGGCGGCGCCTGGAACGTCAACAACCCGCTGGCATGCACGAGTACCGCCCGATACCCGATGCCGCTGCTGGACAGGGCTCCGTTCAGTGCGGGAGTTGGGATGCGTGACGCGACCGGATTCAGGGTTGTCCGCGAGGCTCCCGAGGGCAGCTCTTGATGCCGAGCCGGCGGATGGAACGTCGGGCGAGGCACCGAGCAGGATAGCGATCCATTGTCCTGAGTTGAGGAGAGGGTGTCAGAACCTCCTGTCGCACGAAGGCCGCCCCGCGCCCGCACCGCCGCCGTGACGCCCGATTCAGGCCACTTTCAACCGTGCGTTACGCCCCCCGGCCTAACGTACGGGTGATGACCACACACCGAACAACCCGGCAGGAACTGGTTCACTTCCTCAGTGACATGTATTCCGTCGAGCAGCAGGCGCTGGCGCAGCTCGTGACGGCGCCGGACATGGCGCGTGATCCCGGGCTGGCGGCGGACTTTCGCACGCATCACGCCGAGACGGTGCAACAGGCCGAACTCGTGCGCGAATGCCTGGAAGCGCACGGCGGATCGCCGTCGATGCTCAAAGATGCGGTGATGAAGCTGGGGGGCAAATGCTTTCTTCTGTTTGCCCGCGTGCAGCCCGAGACGCCCGGCCGACTGGTGGCCCATGCCTATGCCTACGAGGCGATGGAGTGGGCTGGTTATCAGATGCTGCTGCGCATCGCCGAGGCGGCCGGCGATTTTCGCACGGCTGATGGACCGACCGCGGCGGATGATCCGTCCCCGGTCGGTCCGCCCCCCGATGACCAGGGATCGCGCCCGCGGAGCGCGGCTTCATCGCGGCCGCCGCGCGATCGGCGGCGCAGCGCTACGTCCCTTTGAGCCGATCGATCTGGCTGAGCACCTCGCCGTGCTCGGGGAATCGGTCAGCCTCGAACTTGTTCCAGATCTGCGTACCGTCGACGTGGACGTCAAAGACGCCGCCGCGCCCTTCGATCAGGGTGGACTCGACGCCGAAGCGCTTACGAATGGCATCCGCCAGACCGGCGGCTTTGGGCAGGTAGTTTCACTGCACGCAATACTTGATCGTGATGTTCATCGCCGTCTCCCGGTTCAAAATCGTCGAGCGCGTGCCCGCTGCGCGAAGGCGCGCACGCACCGGCATCAACTGCTGGCAAACGCCGTCAGCGCCATAACCGCCAGCATGATTCCGATCAGAATAGCCGTAAGCAAATCCACGGTCACTCTCCTTCGAGGCAGACGGGCCGGGCCGCCGCGGGCGCCGCCAGGACACCACTTGCGTCTGCACGTCAGATAATAAGGCAGACGAATCCGCCCGCAAGTATCGGTACTTGGCCGATTGGACGACGTCGGCTTCGCAGATCGCCGCGGTCCCCATCCCGGCCAACGCATGCGGATCCTCATTCATCCGTCTTCACGTCCGGTTCCCCGCTCGTCACACGTTCCGGTGCCGCGGCCCGTGTCTCTCGACCGGCGCTCAAAAGCGGATCAACGCGGCGGCAAACGGACGAGACCGTTATGAACTCGCGCCGCGCCCTCATGCCGACTCGGCAAAGGGCAGGCATTCGCCGGGCTCGCTTGGCGTCTCGCCGCGCCGCGTCCCCGGCTTTCCGTTCGACCGCGACGCACGCGTCCCGGACCGCTGTGCCGCTCGATTCAGCACCCGCCCCTTCGCCGTCTTGACGGCGCTCTCGGCCGCGTTCTCCGGTCCCACGAGCGGATCACCGGGTTTGCAAGCCTCCAGCCGCTTCTCGATACCCGCCGCGTACTCCTCCGACAACTCAAACCCGACGAAGTCGCGGTTCAGCTTCTTGGCCACCGTCAGCGTCGTGCCGCTGCCGCCAAAGGGGTCCATCACGACGTCGCGGCGCTGGTCGTTGGACGTCGAGCACGCCCGGATGATCCGCCCCAGAAGCTGCTCCGGCATCTGGCAGCCGTGCCAGCCGCGGCGCTCGTTGAAGGTGCCGGCCACGCGGGAGTAGAACCAGGTGTCGCTGTTCGCGGGGAAGCGCTCGGGGATGTCCTGCGGGCGGAGGATGAAACCGTCCTTCGTCGGCACGTCCAGCGGCAGAACCGGGGCCATCAGCCACGTATCGTCCGGGGTTCGGCCGCGGGCGTCAGCGCGGCGGTCGCCGTAGACCAACTCGCGTGCAGACGGTACGCGGATGTCGTCGACGTTGAACGTGAACTTCTTCGGGTTCTTCACGAAGTGGAACAGATGCGCGTGGCTGCGGGTGAACTTGTACTTGCAGTGGACGCCGAAGGTGTAGTACCAGATGACCCAGCTCCGACAGTGCAGGCCCAGGTCGCGGGTGCACAGCACCTTCAGCTCGGCCGCGAACTCGTCGCCGATCGCCAGCCAGAACGTCCCCTCCGGCTTGAGCACGCGGATGACGCCCTCGATCCACTGCCGCGACCAGTCCAGGTAGTCGTCGGCGGCCCGCCGGTCGTCGTAGACATCGTATTTGTAACCGATGTTGAACGGCGGATCGGCAAAAGCGAGGTCGACGGAACCGGCATCGAGCCGGGCCATCCCAGAGATGCAGTCGCCCTGGTGAATACGATTGATCATGTCCTTCATGGCGGCCTCCTACCGCAGATTGTACCCGGCTGCGGGGCGAACACAAGATACGGCACCCCCCGAGCCCCGGCATTCATGCCGGGAGTGTGGGTGAAAGTACCTCCCGCGGCGGATCCACGTCCCGGACGGTTCGCGTCCTCCCCAAGCGACGGCGTGCGCGGCGTCCACCTGCCCTGCCACGCTTCGACGCAGTCGAGTGGCACAGTCCAACACTCCCGCCAGGAACGTCGAAGATCCGCCTGCGGCGGGCCGGGGCTCGGGGCTCGCGCCGCGACGGATGGCGGGTCAGCGGCGCCGGCGCTCAGTTCGCCACGGGCAGCGGCACCGGCGCTCAGTTCGCCACGGGCAGCGCGATGTCCGCCGTGCGAGCCGGAATCAGGTCGAGAATGACCCGGTTGGCGACGAGCCGTCCGGCGGGCGTCAGGCGGATGTGGGTGTCCGTTACCTTGATCCAGCCGGCCGCGGATGCCTGTGACATCTCGTCGTGCAATCGCACCACCGGGTCGAATCCCAGGCGCTCGACGACCGCCCGCCGGGACAACCCTTCGTTCGTGCGAAGCTGCATCATGATCATCTCGACGAAGAGCGTCGCATCGTCGATCGCCTCCAATTCCGCCTCCGCGCTGCCCTGCTCCCGCATCCGCCGCACATACGCATCGACGTTGGGCACGTTCTTGTAGCGGCGCGAACCGTCGAACCCGGCCGCGGAAGGGCCGACGCCGAGGTAGGGCTGGTTCCGCCAGTAGATAAGGTTATGCAGACATTGCTCACCCGGGCGGGCGAAATTGCTGATCTCGTACTGCTCAAACCCGGCCGCGGCGAGCACCTCGATCGTCGCGTTGAACATCCGCGCTTCGAGCGACTCGTCGCAGGCCGTTAAGTCTCCCCGGCGAAGGTGCGCCGTCAGCGGCGTGCCGGGTTCGTACGTCAGGCCGTAACAGGACAGGTGCTGCGTTCCCAGGGCAATCGCCTTCGAGAGCGATTCTGTCCACGTATCGAGAGTCTGCCCCGGAATCCCGAAGATCAGATCGACGTTCAGCGACCGCAGGCCCGCACCGCGAAGACGGCTAACCGTTGGCGCGATGTCGCCGGGACAGTGGAGCCGCTCCAGCACGGCCAGTTCCCGCTCGAAGAACGACTGAGCCCCCATCGAGACCCGCGTCACGCCGGCATCCACAAGTATCCGGGCGTTCTCCTCGTCCACCGTCGCCGGGTTGGCTTCGACCGTCCACTCGCGAATCGGTTGCTCGGCCGTAGCGCGACCGATCGCCCCCAGCAGCGTCGCGAGTTCAGCATGAGGCAGCAGCGTCGGCGTTCCCCCCCCGACGAAGATCGTCGATATCGGCCAGCTCCACCCGGCCAACCGGATCTCAAGCTCTGCGATGACCTGCTCCACCAGGCCCGAGGTCGGCCGGCCTTCGAGCGGCACGGAGTAGAAATCGCAGTATCCGCACTTCGTCTGGCAGAACGGGATGTGGACGTAGAGGCCGGATTCCATCGCGTTCCTGTTCCCGAAAATGGCGTCCGACCGCCGGAATCGCCCACGCCGGCCGGCGTTCGCCCACTCGGGTGGCTCCGGCGGGTGGGAAGTCGCGTCGAAACAACCGTTTGAACCCTGCCGACGCGGCTGTATACTGTACCCTGTCGAGTGGCCCGCCGCACGCCGGGTTGCTCAATCCGGTCTTGGCCGCACGGCGGTGTGCGGCGCGCGGAACCAATCGACACTGGACGGGATGGCTTCATGGGTGTCACCTTGGTCATGTTCAACGAGGACGGGCGGCGCAGGGATTTCCCGCTGAAAAGCGGCGCCACCACCATCGGCCGCAAGACCGATTGCGACATCCGGATACCCTCGAACGAGGTTTCCCGGCTGCACGCGGAGGTGATCGCGGACGAGGACGGCGCCACCGTTCGCGACCTCGGCGCGGCCAACGGCACGTTCATCAACAACACGCGGGTCAAAGATGAGGATCTGGAGCCCGGCGATCACCTCATTATCGGGCCGGTCACGTTCGTGGTGCAGATCGACGGCGAACCGGACGACGAAGAGCTGGTCCAGATCCGCAGCACGCTGCGATCGCGCCAGGCCGCCGGGGGCGGGCCGTCGGTGGGCACGTCGGAACACGTCTACTCCAGCGACGACGAGGTGGACCCGATCGCGGCGCTCGAGGCGCTGGCTTCCAGCGCGGATCAGACGGCCATTGAGGCGGACGACGACGACCAGCGCTGACGGCGAGCATCCTCAACCGTCGGCCGGCCGCGGCCCATCTTCGTTGACCAGAAACGCAAGCTGCTCAAGCTGAATCGAGACGTCCACGGACGTCAGCGCAATCCCCTCACGCACCTGCACGTTAGTGGGAGCGAAGTTGAGGATGCCCCGTACACCCGCGGCGATCATCTGGTCCGCAACAAGCTGAGCGGCCGTGGGGGGCACCGCGATGATGCCCAGGCGGGCGCGATGGGTCGTCACGGCATCCGCGAGCCGCTCGGGAGGCTGCACCTTCAGCGACGTTCCGGGAATCTTGCGACCGATCTGATCCTTGTCCTTGTCGAACACGGCGACGACGTGGAAGTGACGCTTGCTGAATCGCTCGTGCGCAATCAGCGCCCGCCCCAGGTTGCCCGCCCCCATGAGCACGATGTTCCAGGTCCGATCCGCGCCCAGAATCACCCTCATGCGGGCCGTCAGTTCATCGACGCGATAGCCGATGCCCGGCTGGCCGAACTGCCCGAAGTGCGCCAGATCCTTGCGTACCTGCGCATCGGTGATGCCCAGAGCGGCGCTCAGTTGGCGGCTGGAGACGGTTCGATGGTCCGTGGTGGACAGCGCCTCCAGTTCCCGCAGGTAGAGGCTCAGTCGTCGGACCGCCGGGATGGGTATCGCTTCAGATCGAGCCATGGCGTGCAGTCATTGAAGTCGCGCAGCGAGACGGATTGCGTCTATGATTCGCCCTGATCAACGGCGGAAGTTTCTACGTCAGTCTCGTCCTCGCGGCGCTCAAGGTATTCGGCTGCCCGCGTGATGACGGCAAGCAACTCGCCTCCGCTGATCGGCTCGTGGGCTGGACCGTACGCGATCAGGCCCGCGTCAACGCACGTCTGCAACGCGAACCGCCGGTCCCCCAGCCCCCACGATCCGAAGACGCCTTCGTTAACGGATCGAGGAACGCGGCAGGTACTTCGGATCATGTACGCGAGCGTACCGCGATCAACAAGATCCCTTTCCCGCAGGTTCCACGCAGATCGAACGCTTCCCCGGGTCGTCAGCACGCCGAGTCGGTCGTCAAAAGACAACGGCGCCGCCGCCGGCTCGTCCGGCTCCAGCAGGAGCACGGCGCGGACCGCCTCTCCACAGGTGACCCACGGAACCGTCGGCAGGTAGTGAAGAAACGTCGTATCGTCGAATTCGGCGGGATCCTGCGGCGGCTGCCACGTCCGCTCGGGCCGGCCGCAACCCGGTGCGAGAATGCTCACCAGAAACAGAACGAGCCGTGCGTGACGGTGACGCGGCTTGCCGTCGAACACGCGCGCCGTGACGGCCCTCGGCGCGAAGGGAGTAAGGAAGTACGGGAGTGAGGGAGTGAGGGAAGAGCATGACGGGGGTTCGTTTTCAACGACCGCCTTACAATTCGTGGCTGCCTCCAACACGTCGGTCCTCCTTCGATCGCGCCTCAGAAGCTCCACGTCACACCTGTCACGAAAAACGTGCGCGTCGTCCGGTCGGAAAACGCATCGCCGGGGAAGAACACGCCCAGCCGCGCCGTCCACGCCACGTCGGGGGTAATCGCCCAGTTGGCGTAGCCGTCCAGCTCCCAGCCGAGATAGCCGGAGCGCAGATCGGCCGTCGGATCCGAGACCGCCCCCCGCCGGTGGTTCTTGTAATACAGGAACACGTTCGTGCCCAGTTCGAGCTGCGCCAGCCGTGGATCATCCGGCCACGGAAAGGTCGATGCGCCGGCCCGCCACATGTGCAGATTCGAGTAGCGCGGCGCGAACGACAGGCCCGTATCCCGATAGCCGAAGCCGACGAACCCGTTGTCCGTGTCGTCGCACCGATTACCGCCGACCGAATTCGTGGGGCTGTCGAGCCGATCGCCGTCGCCGCTGGCAAAGATGTACTCGATCGATGCACGCGACCGCCGCGGCCCCGAAAAGAGATACTCGAGTTCCGCATCGAAAGCCCACGCGCGGATCACGTCCGCATCGAGAAAGCTGCGATGCCCGAAGCTGTGGCCGCTCTCGTACACCCACTCGCCGACGTAGCGCAGTCCCTTGACGATCTCACCCGTCGAACCCAGCCCGACGTAGAACGAGTCGTAGTCGAAGTCTTGCAGCAGTGAGGGATACTCATCCCGATTGTGATCGCGCTGCCAGAGCACGTACGCGAACGGCTCGTGCCGTTCCAGCGCCGTCCATCGCAACTCCGCGCCGAAAAACGCCCGCCGCGTTCGCGTAGTGATCCGCGACGCGTCGAAGTCGGGGCGGCTTCCGACCATCTGCCCGGCCAGGCCGGTAAGCTGGAACTGCTCCGTCGAAAGCGCCACGGCCACGTGGTCGAGTGGCTCGGACAGGGCGAACCCCGAGCCGAACTCGACCAGGTCGCGCCCGAGCGTGACCGTCGCATCGATGCCGGGCGGCGACCAGCCGTAGGCGTCGGCCGCGCGACTCAGGTTGAACCGGTAGTAGCCGCGCTCCAGGTTCGGCCCCTCCACGTCGTCGTCGTTGCCGTCGTACGAGTCGCCGCTGTTGTAATCGAGCAGGCTGAGCCGGCCGCGCAGGTAGAACTCGTGCGCGCCGCCGTCCAGCACCGCCCGCGCCCACGCGCGCATGTCGTGCCGCCGCAGCGTGCGCGAACTCTCGACGCCGTCGTCGAAGATAAGGAAATGGAAGCTGTACCAGCCGCCGTAATCGAACCGCAGCGAGGGGTCCACGCCCTCCTGCTCGGCCTGCAATCCCGCAACGCTTTCATCCAACGCCCGCTGCTGGTTCAGGAAGGCGTCCGGCTCGCGCTGCTGGGCAGCGCCGGCAGCCGCACATCCCGCGACGACCATCCCGATCAATACCGCCCCGGGATACGGGCGACAGGACGGTTGCGATCGGGAACCTCTGGACATGCGGTCCTCACCACGGGGGCCGATGGGCCGACGCGAAAATCCTCACCCGGTCCCGGCCTGCCCCCGGCATCGTCGCCGAGGCAATCTGACGTGGCAAACGCCGACCAGCGCCGGTGCCACGCCAGGAACGCCCTTCAGCCACCGGCACAGAAACATCGGGCGCCGACCGATCATGAAATTCGCACAGCGGCGACGTATAATCCCACGACGGGGCACGACATGCTGCCCCCGGATTGGATGGGTCCGTCATGCGCTGCACAAACCGCGAGTGCGCCGCGCCTCTGCCGCCGCAGGCGAGATTCTGCCCGCGTTGCGGCGCGGCGCTGCAGACGGCTGAGTTGTCGCAACACGGCTGTGGCACGCCGTCATGCCGCCTCACGCCGCGGCATCACGACAACACCTGCGGCGGGTTCCTCCGCCTCGATCGACCCGCCCGCTTCGGTGACGTGTGCAACGCGATGGGCGAGTCCGCCTCGTATGCCCTCGCCGTGCTCGGAATCGCCATTCTGGGATTTGTGTTCACACGGCTGATCGTCGCCGCCGTAGTCGGCGGGTCGCTGTAGGCCGTCGAAAGGCCGCCGCGACCGAACCCGGGTCGTGCGCGTCCTACCTTTCCGGCAGTCACAACCACGCGAACCGCGTCATGAACCTTCATCACGGCGCCAAATCAACGCGCGTGACGGGTTCAGCGGGTGGCAGATGGTGACACGGTCTCGTCTTCGAGGCCGTGGTGACCGCACGTCGTGGCACGGTCTCGTCTTTGAGGCCGTGATGACCGCAGCAGGGTTGAACACTTGCGAAAATGGCGCTCCAGCAGACCACCGCCTGCCTTCCGTCCGCCTCCGGCGCGTGCCACCCGATTCAGGCTCGGCGAACGCCCAACCTTGGGCCGCCCAAAGTGCCACGCACACGCCAAACCGCGGCGCCGCCAGACACTGGTCAGGACGCCCCGGATCGTGTAAATACCGTGCTCCATCTGTCGCCGTGATGTTCGCGTCGCGATGAATCGGCCGGGGCCGATGCGGCCACTCCCGGCGCGGACCTCGTGATCCGCCGGGAGGCCGGAACGCGGGGTCGAGAACGAGTGAAGAGGTAAACCGTGCCGCGAAAACGAATTACCATCAAGCCGACGGTCGAGTACCTCTCGATCCTGAGCGAGTCCGGCGATCTGGACGGGGCGCTCGATCCCAAGTTGGACGCCGACCGGTGCCTCTACCTGCACCGGCTGATGGTCCTGACCCGCCGCCTGGATGAACGCTGCATCAACCTCCAGCGGCAGGGGCGGATCGGCACTTATGGCCCATCCCGCGGCGAGGAGGCCGCCCACTGTGCGTCGGCCATCGTGCTGGAGCCCGAGGACTGGCTGGTGCCGGCCTTCCGACAGCCCGGCGCGCTGATCCACCGCGGCTGGCCGGAGGAGCACGCGATGCTCTTCTGGGGCGGCTACGAAGAAGGCTGCCGCACGCCCGACGGCGTCAACGATCTGCCGCTCAACGTGCCGATCGCGTCGCAGGTGCCGCACGCGATGGGCATCGCCTGGGGCATGCACCTTCGCAACGACCCGCACGGCGTGATCGTCTACCTGGGCGACGGGGCGACCAGCGAGGGCGACTTCCACGAGGCGATGAACTTCGCGGGCGTGTACAAGCTGCCGCTGGTGGTGTTCGTGCAGAACAACCACTGGGCGATCTCGCTGCCGCTGTCGGCCCAGACGGCGTCCGAGACGATCGCCCAGAAGGCGCTGGCGTACGGGTTCAACGGCATCCAGGTCGACGGCAACGACGCGCTGGCGGTGTACGTTGCGACGAAGGAGGCGTTCGAGCGGGCTCGCAGCGGAGGAGGCCCGACGTTGATCGAGGCCGTGACCTACCGCATGGGCGTGCATACGACCGCCGACGATCCGACGAAGTACCGCTCCGACGACGAGGTCAAGGTCTGGGAGAAGCGCGATCCGATCGTGCGATTCGAGAAGTACCTCCGCGGGCGCAAGCTCCTGGACGACAAGCTGGTCAAAGAAATCGAAGACGACGTACAGGAAAAGGTGAAGGCGGCGGTCGAGCGATACGAAGGCTACCGCGACCGCATCGATCCGCTGGACTGCTTCAAATACATGTATGACGAGTTGCCGGCCGAACTGGTGGCCCAGCGCGAGGAGTTCCGCCAGGCGGTGGAGCGGGAATCGAGGTAAGGGCGGTTGAAGAAGGGAGTGAGGGAGTCAGGGAATAAGGGAGTAAGGGAAGACCGGAGGCGGAGCGCGCTTACTCCCCGAGTCCCACAGCAGACGAATGAACAATGATATGAGGCAGCAAAGGATGCCAGAAAGAAAGAGGTGCGATCACCGGGAATCGGTGACCCACTTTCTTCCCTCACTCCCTCACTCCCTTACTCCCTTGCCCCCTGAGTCCCACAGCATACGAAGGAACAATGATATGAGGAAGCGAAGGATGCCAGGAAGAAAGACGTGCGATCGCCGAGTATCGGTGGTCTTCTTTCTTCCCTTACTCCCTGACTCCCTCACTCCCTCACTCCCTTCTTCCGAAGGAATGCCCCGATGGCGCAGTTGAACATGGTGAAGGCCCTGAACCTGGCGTTGCGGAACGCGCTGGAAGGCGACGACCGCGTGGTTCTGCTGGGTCAGGACATCGGTCAGGACGAGGGCGTTTTTCGCGTCACCGAGCAGCTATTAAAGGACTTCGGCCCCAAACGCGTGATCGACACGCCGCTGGCGGAAGGGGCGATCGTCGGCGGCGGTATCGGCCTGGCGCTGTACGGCCTGAAACCGGTCTGCGAGATGCAGTTCTCGGGCTTCGCCCACCAGGCCTATCACCAGATCGAAAACCACATGTCGCGGTTCCGCAACCGCACCCGCGGACGGTTCACGCTGCCGATGGTGGTCCGCATGCCGTATGGCGGCGGCATCCGCGCCGTCGAACATCACAGCGAGAGCCGAGAGGCGATCTACGCCCATACGCCCGGCATCACCATGGTCATCGCCTCCACGCCGCGCAACGCCCGGGCGCTGCTGCTGGAGTCGATCCGCTTTCCCGATCCGGTCATCTTCTTCGAGCCCAAGGCCGTGTACCGCGCCTTCCGTGAGGAAGTGCCCGACGAGCCTGAGTTCATGCCGCTGGGAAAAGCGCAGGTGGTGCGCGAAGGCTCCGACCTGACGCTCATCTCGTACGGGGCCATGATGCGGCCGACGCTGGAAGCGGCCGAGGATCTGGCCTCGGAAGAGGGCGTTTCCGTCGAAGTCATCGACCTGCTCACCGTTTCGCCGATCGACACCGAAACCATCACCACGTCCATTCAGAAGACCGGCCGCGCGGTCGTCGTCCACGAAGGGCCGCGGCGCTGCGGCATCGGGGCGGAAGTGATGGCCCGCGTGATGGAATCGTCGCTCGACTATCTAGAAGCGCCCGTCAAGCGCATCACCGGCTACGACGTGCAATTCCCCTACTTCGCCCGCGAGCAGATGTACCTGCCGGGGCCGGAGCGGGT
>CAZYLK010000176.1:0-13144 GCA_964648365.1 uncultured Phycisphaeraceae bacterium | reverse complement strand
ATCCGCCAGTACGACCGCTTCGGCGCACTGCATGACATGGCGGCCGACCTCTCCGCGCGCATTCACGGCCGGAAGCCGGAAGCGGAGGACGAGGACGCCGAGAAACCGTGATCAACCGCCCGCGCGGGCCGGTGCTACGGACGATGGCCGCGCAAGTTTTCCTCGAAGAGTTTCAGCACGCGCCGGTACTCGTCCAGCCAGCTTGACGGCTCGTCGAACGAGTGACCCTCGATCGGATACATCGCCACTTCCCAGTCCTGCTTTTCCAGTTCGCTCAGCCGCTGGGCCAGGCGCACGGTGTCCTGGAAGAGGACGTTGCCGTCCAGCATGCCGTGGCACATCAGCAGCGGCCGTGACAGGCCCTCGGCGAACTCGATGGGCGAGCTGCGCTCGTAGGCCTGCGGGTCCACGTCGGGCGTGTTGAGGATGTCCGACGTGTAGCCGTCGTTGTAGTGGGCCCAGTCCGTCACCGGCCGCAGCGCCGCCCCGCAGGCGAAGAGGTCCGGCTCGCGAAACAGCGCCATCAGCGTCAGAAACCCGCCATAGGAACCGCCATACACGCCGACGCGATCGCGATCGACGTTTTTTTCCTGCACCAGCCATTCGACGCCGTCGCGCAGGTCTTCCAGCTCCGGGCCGCCCATGTCGCGGTAGATCGCGGTTCGCCAGTCCCGGCCGTAGCCGGATGACGCGCGGTAGTCCATGTCGAGCACGACGTATCCGCGCCGCGTCAGCAGCGTGTGAAACATGAACTCGCGGAAATAATAGGACCAGCCTTCGCACGCGTTCTGGAGATAGCCCGCGCCGTGGACGAACATCACCGCGGGCCGGCGGGGCGATGCCTGTGACCCCCCTGCCCGCCCGTTGTTGCCGTCTGTCGCCTCCGCCGGTTCATACAGACGGGCGTAGATCGGACGGCCATGGCGCGAGGGCACCGCGACCAGCGTCGGGTGGACCCACGCGATGGACTTGAACGCGTCGGAGACCGTATCGGTCAGCCGCCGCGCCGGGGCGCCGGGCACGGCGTCCTGCACGTACAATTCCGGAGGGTACGCGGCGTTCGAGTAGGTCAACGCGAGCCGGGATTCGTCCGGCGATAACTCGTACGAGCAGTCGCCGTTCAGATGCGTGACCCGCTCGATCTCGCCCGTCTCCGCGGCGACCCGGTAAACCTCGTACACACCCGGGTGGGTGACGTTCGCCTTGAAATAGAAGTGGCGATCGTCGTGCGTGAGCGTGATTTCCGAGACTTCGAACGCTCCGGTGGTTAGTTGCGTGGTTTCAGCGGTCGCCGCGTCGTACAGATAAAGGTGATCGTACCCGTCGGCCTCGCTGACAAACCAGGCCGCGTCGCGGCGGTTGAGCCAGCCGAGGGCGCCGCTGCGCACCCAGGCGACGTCGCTGACGCGGGCGATCGCGTGCGCGGCGTGCGATTCCACGTCGATCTCGACAATCCAGCGGTCCTTGTTGTCGTGCGAAAAGCACTGCACGAGCAGGCGCTGACCGTCGCGGTTCCAGCGAATGGAGCTGATGGAGATGGTTCGCGGCTTGCCTTCACGAGGTGCAGCAGGTTCGGCCGCATCCTTCGCTGCGTCAACGGGTTCGTCCGCTGACTGCGCCGCCGTGGCCTGCTCGCCTTCGTTCGCAGTCCCGTGCTGATCGGCGTGTTCGCCGCGCTGCAGCGGCTCGTCCGGCTCATTCGTATCCTGCCCGTCGGAGTCCTCCTCCTTCGCTTCATCAGCCGGTGCGGCCGCCTTCTTCCGATCCTCGGCCGCGCGGCGCAGGTCGGCCAGCGGATCGTCCGCAATGCCCGGCAGGACGGAAAGGTCGATCTTGTGCTGCTCATGCGACTCCAGATCAAGCAGCACCAGCGACTGCGGCCACGGCTTGCCCGTTCCAACCTTCTCGCGCACGCGATGCGTCACCACATAGCCGGAGGCGTCGACGTAGGCGGGCATCGTGTCGGACTTTCCTTCCTCGCGCTTCGGCGGCGTCGTAACCACGAGCATCCACCGCCCGGACGGCGACAGCGACGTGTCCTGGATGCGAACGTCGTCGCCGAGATAGAACGGGGGGGGAACGCGGTCGACGTCCTGGCGGCGCACCTCTTCGTTGAACTCGCGCGAGGCGCGGGCGTCGCGCTGCTTCTCGGGAATGTGCGGAAACAGCCGCTCCTGCTGCTGTTGCAAGTAGTTCTTTTTTTCCCTGGATTCCTTCTCCTGTGGCGAGGCGGCGGCGATCACCTCCGCCGGCTGCGATTCGAAGCCGTCGTCGATGCGGCGCAGGAGGATCGTCCCGTCGCGCACGAACTGGATCCGACGCCCGTCGGCCATGAACTGCGGCCGGCCCTCCCATGCGGTCGTGCGCGTCAATTGGCGCACCGATCCGGTCGCGCGATCGACCAGGTAGAGATCTCCGCTGCGTTCGTAGACCATCAGCGTGCGGTCCACGTTGTAGTCCGCCGCGGGCGCCGGCGCCGCCGGCAGCGCGGCCGGCTCGATCCGCGTGACCTGCCCGCTGTCCGGATCAAGGCTGAACAGGTCATGGCGGTCCTCACCGGTAACCTTCTGCCGGAAGCAGATCGTGCCGGAGTCATCCGACCAGTACGGCCGCTGCGGCGCATGGCCGATCCAGTCTGGGTCGGACATGATCAGTTCGAGCGTTACCTCCGGCTCGGAGGGGGGTTCCTGCGCGACCGCGGCGTGGATCAGCGCGAGCGCCATCCAGCCGTGCAAGAATGGGCGGATCTTCATTGTCGGATCATACCGGCGCGGTGCGCGATGTCACGAATGCGTGTCGCCGACCACTACTCCGCGGGACTGCCAGGCTCCAGCCCGATCACATGGGAGATAGCGCTCCCACCCCGATTCACACGCGCGTCGCCGGCCGCGTACCGACCTCAGGCCCACCGCTTACTGACGCTGCGTCGGTTTGCACGGCCGTTCAGAGCCACGACGCATCCGGCCGCGCCCCGTCAATCAGCGCGGCGATCTGCTGGCGGACCAGTTCCATGACATAACCGTCGATGTGCTCATCAGGCCTGCCGGCCGGCACGTCCGGCCGCATCGGCTCGCCGACGTGGATGATGAAGGGGCCGCGGAGCGTCACCACGCAGCGGTAGACGCGGCCGTCGACGACTGTGGGGAAAGGGTATTCGCGCATTCGCCGGACCGGCGCGACCAGGGCAAGAGGAACGATCGGCACGTCCGCCCGGCGGTAGATGCGGGCGGTGCCGGGGTAGAACCGGCCGAGGGCAGGCTGCGGTTGCAGGTCGCCCTCGGGGAACATCAGGACGCTGCGCCCGGACTTCAAGCGGGCGACGGCCTCGTCCACGACCGTATGGCGGTGGGCGGGCATGGCGTTGATCTGGCCGAAGGCGTTGTAGAGCCTGGCGGGCAGGCGGAACTTATACGCCGGACCCAGCACGGCGCACACAGGCTCATCAAACAGCGGCAGCAGGTAAATCGGGTCGAAGGCGGAGATGTGGTTGGCGACGAAGAGCTTCGGCCCGGCCGGGATGCGTTCGCGGCCGATGACGCGCCAGTCCAGCGAGAGGCGCATGGCGGTACGCAGGCTCTTGACGACGGACCAGTAGACGAAACGCTTGACGGGTCCGAGTTCGTGCGATCGGGCGGTCGCAGATGTCAGCGTCAGCGTAGTCATAAGTGATCCGATGGCGCCGGCGACTGCAACGTCCGCGCCTGCGGCGCCATGCGTGCTGCATCGTAGACTGCGCCGCAGGCACGATAACATGCCGCGCCCCGTGCCGCCACGCCGGTCGAAGCGAAGCCGGATGCGAAGGGAGTGAGGGAGTGAGGGGAGGAGGAAGAGTTGAAACGCCTGGTCCTCCCTGACTCCCTCACTCCTCGATCGCCTCGTACCTGGTCACGATCGCGTCTTCTTACGAAACACGCGCGCAAACTGGCAAGAGGTCACGCCGCCGTAGCCCAAACCCACTCGCCAGACGCGGCCCACCATTCGACCTTCGACATTCGACATTCGACATTCGACATCCGCCATTCCCCCTTCAACCCCCGAACGCCGCGTATCGCCGCAGGCCCCGGTTCCACAGAAGCCGCACCGCCGCCGCCAGCAGCACGACCCAGATCGCCTGCCGCAGGACGACGAGCAGCGATTCTTCCAGCGAGTAGCGCTGCAACAGCACCAGCGTCGGGTAATAGGTCTCATACGCGAACGGCATCCAGGTCACGGCCCGCTGGACCCCCTCCGGCAACATGCTCAGCGGAAACATGTGGCCGCTGAGGAAATACTGGGCCGTCATGAAGATGTGCAGGAAGCTGGCGACCTCCAGAAACCAGAACCCCATAAGGCCGATCAGGGCGTTGATCAGGAATCCGATCAGGAACGCCAGCACGAGTGACACCACCGCCACGCTGAACTGGGCCGGTGACGGCCATCCCGGCAGGTAGCGGCGGCACATCCAGAACACCAGCGCGTAGGGCACGGCCGCCATGAGGAAGTACACCAGTTTGTGAGCCGTTCGCAGCGTCAGCAGATAGGTGAGGTAATCCACCGGTTGGATGAGGTATTTGCGCAGCTCGCCGTCGCGGATGTCGCTGGAAATGCCAGAGGCGAGTTTGGGCATCGAGCCGAACGCCCGGACGATCATGATGCACAGGTAATACGACACCATCTGATTGTAATCGAGCCCGCCGACCTGTTCGCGGCCGGCGCCGTCGTAGATCGCCCGCCACAGCAGAATCGTTGTAACGATCGGGATGAAGCGCAGAAACGTCGAAATGAAGAAGTCGGCCCGGTAGACGAGCCGCTCGGAGAGCGAAATCTGAAAGACGGTCAGGTACTTATGCATGGACCGTCTCGTCCGAGTCGTCCGGCGAGCTCTCGGCACGGGCGCCGGAACCGTCGCCCGCGGCGGACGTGTCGGGTTGCGCGGACGCTGCACTGTCGGTTGCGCCGTCCACGGCCGCGCCCGATCGAAACATGGCGCTGATCACCTCCTCGATCGGCGCATCCTTGATGGAAAAGTCGTCGACGCGGTATGCCGTCAGCAGACGCCCGGCCTGCTGTGCGACGGCGTCGCGCTTCATGCGCAGCGTGATCTGCGGCCGGTTGTCTTCGAGCACCTCGCCGAACCGCTCGATCCCCACGGCCGGTTCGTCGTGATGCAGCCGCAGCTTGAGCACCTTGTAGTCGGCGAAGCGGCTGACGATCTCGGCCAGTCGCCCGTCGTGGATGAGCCGGCCGTGGTTAATGACCATGACCCTGTCGCACAGCGCCTCGATGTCCTGCATGTAGTGGCTGGTCAGCAGCACGGTGACGTTGTAGAGCCGGTTGTACTCGCGCAGGCAGCGGCGGATCCCCGCCTGGGCCACCACGTCAAGTCCGATGGTCGGTTCGTCGAGATAGAGGATCGACGGCGAGTGCAGCAGCGCGGCGATCAGTTCCATCTTCATGCGCTCGCCCAGGCTCAGTTCCCGCACCGGCTGATTGAGCAGGTCTGCAACTTCCAGCAATTCGGTCAGCTCGCCATGCACGCGGCGAAACGACGCGTCGTCGATCGCGTAAATCTCCTTGTGCAGGCGGAACGACTCGGCCGCGGGCAGATCCCACCAGAGCTGGTTCTTCTGACCCATCAGCAGGGCGAACCGGCGGCGGTAGGCGTTGTGCCGCTCCCAGGGGACGAATCCCAGCGCCCGAACCTCGCCCTCGGTGGGAAAGATCAGCCCGCTGAGCATCTTCAGCGTGGTCGTCTTGCCCGCCCCGTTCGGCCCCAGGAAGCCGACCATCTCACCTTCGTCGATGTCGAAGCTGATGCCGTCGACGGCTTTGACCTCCTTGTGCTTCCGGCGAAAAAGCG
Organism: uncultured Phycisphaeraceae bacterium; assembly: GCA_964648365.1. Lineage (GTDB taxonomy): Bacteria > Planctomycetota > Phycisphaerae > UBA1845 > UBA1845 > SURF-32. Next base: position 7,305 of record CAZYLK010000176.1, on the reverse strand, counting down.
CCCGGATCGACGCGCCCAGCCCCTGCGGCTTGACGTGGACGCGGTAGTGCTTGCGTAGATCGCGGACTTCGATGACGGGCACGGACGGTTCCTGCAGACGCGGCGGTTCAGTTGTCACGCCTGCCCCGTTCCTTCGAGCCAACCGGCGTGCGAATCGTGCGAATGCGGTATGTTAGGGCGGCGCGGTGCGATTGCCACACCGCGGCCCCACTCCCTCTCATGGATTTATGCCGCTCGCGCCCCGAGCCCCGTCATTTATGGCGGGAGTGTTGGACGCAACGACGTCGCCGAATCGCGACCGCCGCAGGGCAGATGAAGCCAGGTGCAGTGTCCCCTCCGAGCCCCGTCATTTATGGCGGGAGTGTTGGACGCAACGACGTCGCCGAGTCGCGGCCGTCGCAGGGCAGTTGAAGCCGGGGTCGGCAGCCGGCAGCGGAAAACGCTTCTCCCTCGCTGCGAGCACACCCCGTCTCATTCGACCACAACGCGAAACGTCCGGAACGTGCATCCCGCAGGAACAACCCATCACCCACACTCCCGCCATAAATGACGGGGCTCAGGGGGGGCGCGTTACAATCTGGATTGGCTCGGCTAGGCTGCGTGCCGGGGCAATGTGCCGCCACCGGCGGATTCGGAGAACGACGGACATGACCGCTGCGAACCCCCTTGCCTCATTGACCCCGCTGGTCGCGATCGCAACCCTCATGACCGCGCGTGCGCCCGCCGCCGCACACGCGGCAGCCCGCGACGACGCCACCCAATCAACGTGCAACGCCGACGCCGAGCAAACGCTCTCGATCGACAGCCCCGTCGCCCGCGACTGGTTCGGCTGGGCAGTGGCCGTGCATGGCGACACGTTGGCCGTGGGAGCGCCGCAGCGGGATGGCATCGGCGCGGACTCCGGCACGGTTTACGTCTATCGCCACGACGGGCGTCGCTGGCGACTGGCACAGGTGGTGACGCCGTCCGACGCGGAGGCACGGGACGGGTTCGGTATCCGCATCGCCCTCGACGGCCCCCCCGGCGAGCCGGCCGAGACGATGCTGATCGGCTCCCACGTCGACGGCGAGGCGGGCGGCTTCGCCGGGGCGGCATACCTCTTCACATTCGACGACGGCGTGTGGATCGAGCGGCAGAAGCTCGTCGCTCCCCAGCGCGATTCGTTCGACCAGTTCGGCTACGCGGTCGCCGTTCACGGCGACACAGCCGTCATCGGCGCCATCGGCGACGATGACGCCGGACGCGACGCGGGCGCGGCGTATGTCTTCAACTCCGATGGCGAGACGTGGACGCTGATGCAGAAACTCACGGCCGGGGACGGCGCCGACTGGGAACGCTTCGGCGCGGATGTATCGCTCGACGGTGATGTAGCGCTGATCGGCGCATTTCGCGACGAGAACACCGGACAGTTCGACCCGGGACTGGGCGCCGCGTACGTATTCCGGCGGACCAACGGGGTGTGGACCGAGGAAGCGAAGCTGACCGCGCCGCAGCGCGAACTCGACGACCGGTTCGGCTGGTCCGTCGCGATAGACGGCGCCACGGCCGCGGTCGGGGCGTACTACCGCGACGATGCCGCGCGCGACGCGGGCAGCATCTTCCTCTACAACTTCGCGGATGATCGTTGGACGCATACAACGACCCTGCACCGCGAGGACGCCGCGGCCGGCGACGGATTCGGCCTGGACGTGGTGTTGGACGGCAACGTGCTGCTCGCCGGCGCGCCTTACGCGGCCGTGAACGGCACGCCAAACGTCGGGCTGGTGACCATGTATCGTCGACAGTTCGACGCCTGGGTCGAGCGCGGCACGCTCGCGTCAACCGCAGCCGCCGGCGGTGATTCACTCGGCGCGGGCGTCGCGTGGGACGACGGCGCGACGGCCGTCGGCGCCTACCTGGCGGATGTCGAGGGTATCGCGGACGCAGGCGCGTTGTACACCTTCGACACGGATCGCTGCCTGCCGCCATGCACTGGCGACGAGCTGATTCGCAAGGCCCGATGCCGCGAAACCGAAGGCCGGAACCGGCTGCGAATCTCGCTCCGCGGCGGCGCATCCTCCGACGACTACGCGATCGACGTTGCAGAACTTCCGACGAGCTTCGGCACGCTCAACCGCCGCGGCCGGGCGCGGATACGGATCGACAACGTGCCGCCAGGGGGGGGCGATGTGATCGCCCGATGGGGGTGCGGGGCGGAACGCGTCGCGGCATTCGAGTGTCCCTGAATTCAGTCTCCGCGCCGCGATCAGCCTCACGCTCCGCCTCCACGAGCCGCACGACGAAAGCCGAAGGATCCTGCCCGGCCGCCGCAGCCCGCTCGCGAAGTCTCCGCTCGGCTTCGGATGAGAGGACTATCTGGATGGCCATGGCGCGACTCCCTGCTTGATCATCATTCACAGGCAGATGTGAGACGTCAAGCTCTCGCACACCGGGCGTGGGATGGCATCAACACTGTTCCGAAAAGCCTCGGGAGCACGTGGAGAACGTGCAGATGGTCAAGGCAGCGGAGGGGTGACGTGTCGCTGACGACTACGGCCACAAGTCAGGCTCCCAGCTTCCCAAGCGCAGCCTCGTCGTCGTCTACGTCCTGGAGCGTCGGCCGATAAATCGGTATCCGGCGAGCGCGGAGTTCGGCCTCGAAGTCCGCGCGCGACAGCCCGGCCAGACGCGCACCGGCGAACAGGTCGAGCCGCTCGGCATCGAACAGCCGACACGCGAACTCGACGAGCGCGTCACGTTCGGTGAGCCCCGCCTGCCGAAGGATGTCATCGGGCACGTTGATGGTCATACTCGGATTATAGCCGGCGACCGCGCGAAGCAGAAGCCGCACTGGACCGCGCGGCCGCGTCGTGCGAACGGGGGGGACCACGCCTGGACGCGGCATGCCCCTCGGGCCACGGCCCCTGAGCATCGCCGATCCCCCCCCGCGTCGCGTCCACGCAAGTGGACCGCTCCGAAGATTTCCCGTTCCGCGCAGCCATCGTCAGCTCACGAGCGCCGTCTCCGCGGCCCGACGGGCCGATTCTACCAGCCCGGGCCGAAGGCCCGGGGGTACGGCCGAAACAACAGACGTCGGCCCTGACGGGGCCGTTCAGCGTGTGTGCGTTGTGCCGCCGACCGGCAAACATTGAACGTGAGCGTTGAACGGCCCCTACAGGGCCGCATCCATCGCGCGTCGCAATCCGGGGCTTCGCCCCGGTCTGACAGAACGAGCCTTACAGGCTCGAAGACGCCGCGCGCACGTCGTGCTCGGGGGGGGCCGCCCGCATCAACCTGGACGCGGAAGTCCAACTGCCCGAGGGCACCGGCGTCGAAGTCTCGGTCCGTGCGAACGAAGTTGCCGCACCGCCCGCAAGCGGCGAACCAGCGACGCTCGCCGACAAGCTGAGGCCCTTCATTGGAAGCGCGAAGGACCTGCCCGCCGATGCTTCTGAAAACGTCGATCACTATCTCTACGGGCACCCGAAGCGATGAACGCGGTCTTCGCGGACACGTCTTTCTACGTTGCCTTGGCGAATCCGCGCGACCGGCATCATGACGAGGCCGTGGAGCCTGCGGGAGAGGATCAACGCCCCGCTCTCACGACGGAGTATGTCCTCGTGCAGTTGGGCACCGGTTGTCGAGCTATACCGCAAGAACAACGGTTGTAGCACACGTGCTGCAGCGCCAAATCTCTGCCGCCGCGACCGTCGCTACCGGATGCATCGTGTGGTTGCTACATGACATGCATTTGTGGCCTTTGCGCTTCGCACCCGCCGAAGGTCTATCAAAGGCCGACCACCAAACGGCTCCGCACTTCGCTCCGCTGCAGTGATAGGCCCCTTTTGCATATCTCCCTGTAAACTTCCGGCACTCTGGACACTCGTAACCCTTTGCCATGTGCTTACTCCTTCTTTTCCATCGCTATTCACTCGCCGGACGCGCATCTTCTGGCGGGGCCCCTGGATCGAACCAGATGTCCCGCTTCTCCGTTTTGCATGCGATGAAACACGCATCGCACCAGAACCGCGTGCGCCGATTAAAGTCATCAACCTGTTCCGGCGTAATATCCAAATATCCTTCGACCGATTGCCAGTTTAGTAACATCAACTGTCTCGGCGAGACTGGCATTGTGATTTCGACGGTCCGCCACCCTAGGCCAACTCCGCCCAGCGGCCACGGCCGTTTATAAGCCTCAGGGTCGAACCACACGCACGGCATGTCTGACGTAATAAATCCCACCGGCTCCGCGGTGCATAGCACCGCAAGACTCATTTGCGATAGAATCGGTAGTTGAGCTTGTACTTCAGCAACAACGAGCGGGCCAACCGAGCCTTCGGCCAACTCACGCACCTCGTCCAACGTCATCCCCGGTCGCGGCTCCACCGGACCGACAGACGGCGCCATCTTCAGCCGCTCGGAAGGGCTCATCGCGGTCATCTGCTCTCGGATGGACTCGCCCATGTCCAACGCGGATTTGAACTGGCGTTGCATATGCTCAAGATGGCCGCGCGTTCTTGATTTCATCGCCCCAGCGAATGCGCGAAGCAGTAGGTCATCCTGAGGCGATAGGGATGCACGCCCCGATAGCCGCCCATCCCGAACTGAAACGAAGGCATCCTCCAGTCCTGCAAGGCCATGCTCAACACTCAGGTCGCGTTCCCCATCCACTAAGTGAATGGTGTACAACTCATTCTCGAAAAAGAGGTTCTTTGGCGCTCGCCGCTTGACGACCGCACCGTCTTTCGAAAAACACCATACGTATGGATCGTGCGATTCACGTGCGTCAGGATCACACCATGCCTTCAAATAGCACTGCGGAACCCAATGTTGTTTCTTGTGCTTCACGTTGTTCGGAATCCAGTGACACGAGTTGATCGTCAGGGCATCGATTGCCAATTAAGAACCGCGGGGGCACTCGTCCCGACTTGGAGCCGCCCAGAACGTCATACTTCGCAGGCAACGGCCTGGCGTTCAGTGCATTTAAGCTCGTGCAGGTGTAATGGTGACCCTACGGCTGACCGTGGAGTTCCCTGATGGTCCCCCATGTGTTTTGCGACTACGGACCCTCCTCTCCGGCCCTCTGCACGGGCCAATAGAAGAGGAATACGAGTATAATTGGTGACAAGACGCAGACCGCGGACAACAATATATCTTCCCATATTCTGTTTTTGCCGTTGAACACGTTGTCCTCAAGAAAGGCTTGGTAGATAAAATAGAAAAAGCCGCAGCCCGTTCCCCAACGCAAAGCGTGCTTCTTCTTGTCCCAGTCTATTGCCATGATGCTCCACCTGCATGGTCCTAGCCGAACGCGAACGTGTTTATGGAATCGATGATAGCCTGTTCGTTTTGTTCAAACCATTGGTAATCGCCGGGCAGCGTCTGTCCAAAAATGGAGAAGAGAGTATTTCCCTTTAGGACAGCATAAGTAATCGCATAGCTCTCCAGCGCGTTACCGGCGAACTTGAACTTGAACCAGATCGCTCGCTGGCCACTAAGGGTTGTCTCTCCGCCATCGAGATACTCGCCACTCTTGCCGTAGGACTGGTCAAACAGGCTCCGAGCCGTCAACGATTCCCAGGCAAGGGCGGGACCGGTGTCCCACGCGTAGACGATAATCGTGGCTCTCCTGCCGTCAGGATGTTCGTAAACTGCCTTTTTTGCGATAGACGCGTCGGAAATAGCATCTTTTACGGTCCAGCCTCTCGGGAACGTGATGGAGAATCCGAGTGAGGCGTCAGTGTAGCGCCCGTCTGGTTCACGGCCTGGTTCCAGATCCAGCGTTTGATTCAGCTTGCCGGATGCCCGAAGCTCGTCCATCTTGGAGACCACACTCTGCCTCAGTAAGTGCTCGGGCAGGCGAAACACCATGACAATGAGACCGGTGATGATGATCGATACCCAAAGCGCCAGGGCAGTCTTCTTCCTCGGTTTCGCGGCAGCGTCGGTGCTGGCACTGGCCGAACGTGGAGGATTCGGAACAACGGGAGGCGTCGATCTGCCGTCGGGGTCCGCCTGCCGTTGAATCGTGAATCTCGCCTTACACACGGTGCTGCAGAAAACCTTGTCGTCCTGGCTTGGGGCATAGTCCGGCTCGAGGATATCCTGACCGCACCTGTCGCACTTATGGACGATCATTTGCTCCTCCTCCCATCGCTCAGCCGTAAGCTGGCAGGACGTAGCGCTCGGCAGGAACTGAGTCGCTTCGGGGCGATCGTCGCAGCCTACGGAGCGTCTCGGCTCGCTGCCCCGGAAGTTTCACCCGGTGCGGGCGATCGCCCGCCGCAGGGGTCTTGACGGCTCGACCTGGGAGGCCTGACGGGCTCGCCAGTGTGCGGCTGAATCATTCTAACACTGCTCCCGCTGCAATCAAATCCCCATGCCCCTCCCTCCTGACCACCGGCGGCCAGTCGGCTTCCGGATCGTACCAGCGGGCCAGCACGGCGTGGACGTCGTCCGGCGTCGACGCCGCGATGAAAGCGTCGCTCACTTCCCGGGCGCAGGGGTGGTGTTCGCTGTATTTGATGCCGAACTTGCGCATGATTTTGCCGGCCAGGCGGTGGCCGTGGACTTTGACGCACTCGTCGAAGTGCTCGGCGATGACGCGGCCCTGTTCGGCGATGCTGGGGGGGGGCGGGAGCGGATCGCCGCGGTAGAGGGCGCGGCATTCCCGGAAGATCCAGGGGTTGCCGATGGCGCCGCGGGCGATGGTGACGCCGTCGACGCCAGTTTCGTTGATCATGCGCATGCAGGCGTCGGCGCTGAACAGGTCGCCGCTGCCGAGGATGACGGCCTTGCCAACGTGGCGTTTGATCCTGGCCAGGTCGCCGATCTGACGCCTCACCGTCGGAAGGTCGTCGATCTCGCGCTTGAGGTTCGCCAGATCGCCAACGTGTCGCTTGACGCTGCCTGAATCGGCGTGCGCGAGTCGTGGCCGGTTCACTTCCGGCGGGATCGCGCAGGCTGAAGCCTGCGGCTCGGCGCTGGCGCGTGATCGCGCACGCTGATTCAGCTCGCCAACGTGCTGTTTGACCTGGGCCAGGTCGCCGTTCCGCTCCTCAAGCCTCGCCAGCTCGCTGACGTGGCGCTTGACCTTCGCCAGAAACTCCCACCGGCTCGGGCCGACGTAGCGCTGCATCACCGACCGGCCGTGGACGGTGACGGCGGACACGCCGATCTCGAAGGCGGCGTCGAGAATGGTGAAGAAGTTCCGCTCGCTTTCGGGCGAGTCGTCCATGCCGCGGCGCATCTTGACCGTGACCGGGTGCGTGGCCCCCACCGCGTCGAACACGCGGCGGATGATGTCGATCGCCCGCGGCGGCTCGG
>CAZYLK010000175.1:0-13150 GCA_964648365.1 uncultured Phycisphaeraceae bacterium | reverse complement strand
CTGCGCCAGCGGCGCAGGCACACCATCGAGCAGCGCCCGCCGCACGCCCACGTGAGCGATCAAAAGGTCGATGGCGCGCAGACCGGGTTCCAGGACGTCGAGCGTCAGGGAAGCCGAAACGTCGGCCCGGTCGCGACCGACGGCAATCGCGTAGTCGGCCGCGACGACGGCCGTGGCACAAGGAACGGGTGCGCCGGCATCGTCAGGCGTCGCGGCCGCAAGCAGCGCGTCGTACTCCTCGCGCGACAACAACACGCAGCCGGGCTGCTCCTCGAAGATGCGGGTAAACTCATCCAGCGGGACGTAGATCTCGCGAATCGACTCGGGGACCGGCGGCGCCGCAAGCAAAGCGCGCGCGGGCGCCGACGCAAGCACGACGACGAACAGTAACCGCAGATAATGACTATTCATCCTTCTGCCCGCCCTTCTGCGCCGCCGGCGCCGGCGCGGCGGCGGGTTGCGGAGCCAGCGCACGGATTCGCGCGAGTCGAGCCTCCTCGGCGGCCTGCCGCCGGGCCATCAGTACCGGGTCGCGCGGCCGGACACGGGCGAGGTAGTGAACCAGCCAGATCAGCAGAACGACGACGATCGCGCACGCCGTGGCGGGATCGAACAACTGGAGCGACAGCGTCGGCAGAAAGACGCCGCAGAGAACTCCCGCGGTCAGGAACGCGCCTACCGCCACGAAGCGCGTCCCCGCCCCGGCGCGAAGCAGCAACACCCCCCCCACAAGGATGGCGCCGAGGACGAGGCCGTTCCACCAGTCCTGGTCCATCGTGACCAGCGCAAGATCGCCGCCCGGCGGCGCTTCGGGCGACAGCGCCGAGAACAGATAGGGCTGCCCGTCGACCTGAAAGCTGTCGGCCGGGTTGGCGGCAAGGGACACGCCCTCGCCCACCCAACCCAGGAGCGCCGAATCGTGCATCACCGGCCGCGGGACGTAACCGCGCCCGTCGTCCCAGTCCCAGCGCTGCTCGTCCGTCCACGGACCCCTCGCGCCGAGAAGTACCCAGTCCGACGGGAGGTAAGCCATCACGCACGTCTTCTGCACCGCCGGCTCGGACGGGAAAAACGGCAGGGTCAAATGCGTCCCCCCACCCGCCAGCGTGTAGCGCAACTCCAGCAGGAAGGGTGCGTCGGGGCTTTGCCCGCCGAGCGGGACGAAGTACTCGTCCGCCTGGCCGCGTTCGAGCGACACGGGCCGGCCGTTGAGCCGCACCGGGTCGTTGTCGAACTCCACGCCCGCGGGCATCTGCAACGCCAGCCGCTGGTGAGCGCTGCGGATACGATAGAGCGCCTGCACGGAAAGCTGCCCGCCGCGTGTGGCAACCATCCGCAACAAGGCCCGCTCGATGCTGGTCCGCTTGACTTCCTCCAGTTTGTAGCGCGTCGCGGTCACAGCCAGCGACCAGTCCCCATGAAATTCAAACGCGCGGGCCGCATCGGCAGCGACCGACCCGATGCCCTCCATCAGGTCATGGCGCGGGTCGATAGGCCGCAGGCCCGTCGGCAGAGGCGTTGTCCCCCCCCCGGCCGGGCGGATGTCGATCGTCTCCGCCTTGGCCAGGGCGATCTGCCCCCACGCTCGATCGACCGCCATCGGGATCAGCCGTGGAATCGCGACGTCCCGACTCGCGCCCACGTCGAGAGAGTCGAGCTTCGTCTCCCAGGTGAACTTGATCGTCACCCCGCGGGCAAACGCCGCGTCGCCGCGCAGCCGCAGCGCGGTGTATCCCTCCGCCACGTCCTCCGGCGCCGGCTCGATGACCGATTCGCGAATGCCCCGTGTGTCGCAATGGATGCGGCCCACAAGCTCCTGAGGCACGTCGATGCGCAGCGTCTCGACGCTGCTGTATCGGATGTCGTAGAGGAAGGTCGCCTCGTATTTGACGACGCCCGATTCGATCCGGGCGAGCAGGAACTGTCGCGCCGTCAGGTACGGCTTGCGACGTTCGACCTGAAGCGCCAGCCCGACCGGCTCATCCGCAAACGAATACGCCAGCGATCCTTCCGCGGGCGCGGCCTTTCCGCTCTCGCGTCGATCAACCAGCGCCTCGGAAACGGCAATCGCCCGCAGTCCGTCCGTCTTCAGCGGCGAGGCGCGCAGGCTCTCCGGGACGTGAACGATCATGCGGCCGGTCGTTCGCTCAAGTCGCGGATCGACCGCTCTGGGGATCGCAACGTCAACGTCGACGGTCTTGCCGGTGGGTGTCCGCAGTTCGGCGTGGTCAAGCGCGCGATACACAGTGACGACGCATCCGACGCGGCCGATCGCCCGTCGCGAGAGATTGACGGTCAGTCGCGGCGCATCGCCCGGCGTGACGTGGCGGCTCTCCACCGCCACGGGCGCTGCGCCATCGGCGGCAAAGCCATGCACGTTTCGCAGCGAGTAGCCGGCCGGAAGGTCGAATTCCAGACTGAAAATGCCGGCCCGCTCGACCGTAAAGATCGCCTGAAGCTCGCTGACGATTTCGTGCGGCTCGAGCTTGACCTCCGCGAAGGCGTCCACGGTCAGGCGCGGCTCGATCTTTTCGATCTTCAGGCCCAGATCGAACGAGACGGCCGCGAATCGATAGCTCATAGCCCACGACCCGCCGACTGCGCCGCCGGCCGTCGGCTTCGGCATTTCGGCGGCGTCCATCTGCATGAGGCCGGTCCAGCGGACAGCTTCTGCCCGCAACCCCTCGGCGACGCCGACGCCGATAACGCCCTGCTGCCGGCCCACGTTCACGGCTCGAACCACGGGGACGGCGATCACGTCGCCCCCGCCGGTCGTCGTAAACCGCTCCAGTTCCACCGAGACGTCTTGCGCCCCGCGCCCAGGCTCGAAGAGGTCGGCCACGACGCGCTGCACGTCCCCGGCAGGCTCGACAGTCCACTGGCGGACGTTGGCGTCGTACACGTTGACCACCTTGTGATCGGCCGGAACCTCGAGCACCAGTCGCTCCACGGTGCCGCGGCGGATGTCGTAGGCCAGGGTCGTGTGGGTGCGAATCACGCCATCGTGAATCCACACCTGCTGCACCGACTGCACACTGACCAGCGCTTGCAGTCCGGTCGCGCCTTCGGCACGCATCGTCCAGTCGATCTGAACCGACGGCGCCGCACCGACGAATGCCAGCACGGTCGTTTCATCTCCGCCGCCTTCGCCCTCCTCCTCCGGCGGCGCCTCGGTCGCGGCGATCATCGGCTGGATGTCGATCTGAACGCCGGACTCCGGAACCCGCACCTTCCACCGATTGACCGGCGCCTGCGGCGCGTCGAAAGAGACGCTGTTTCGACCCGGCGACTTGGTATAGGCCCTGGCATACGCCAGCGTCAGTTCGATCCGCTCGGGCTGGCCCGGTTTGCGTTCTACCAGTAGGCGGTGGCCGGCGTCGGGATCGCTTACGAGCAGGGCCGGCTCGTCGCCGATCATCGCAGACGTAACCGCCGCGCCCGCCAGACGAAGCGGAATGTCGTGCCAGCCTTCGGTCAGAACGTCGATGCTGACCGTAGCCTGCACCTGCACCACGTCGCGGGAGACGGTCGCCTCGCTCGATATCTCCGAGATGAGCGCGTCCACCGGCGGCGTCGTCTGGGGCGGCGGCCGCCGGCCGGCCTCCGCGGCACGCCAGAGTTCCTGAAACTGCTCGTAGGGCAGGTAGACGCCGCGGCCCTCGCGCTCGAACGTCTCCCGCAGCTTGTCATACGGGATGTAAACCGTCTTCTCCTGAACGTCGCTATCGGGCTGAGCGCCGCGATCCGGCGGCTCGTCAGCGGCCGGCGCACGTGCGGCAGGACTCGCAAGGAACATCGCAGCGGTCAGCACGGTGGACATTCTCAGAGTGGACTTGCACACGTCGAAATTCCCTCACTTGCGGGCCGTACGGCGCACCCAGCCGACCGGACGTTCCTGAGGCGCTGGGCCCGCCGCCGTCATGTTAAACCCCGACCCCCCTCTTGGACACGCACGGACGGCGCAAGGTTCCAAAACGACCCGATCGGGATCGTCCGATTCGGTCAAGCGAGCCGGCGGCACGCCGGCGGCAGGTGAAGCGGGGTGGGGAGGGATGGGAAGACGGCCGGGAGCGCCAGATCGGGCCCGGGCGCTCGGGCAGCCGCTGCGGACATGAAGAGGCGAACCACGAAGCAAAGGGTGCGAGAAAACCCTCTTCTTGCATTCCTGACGACTCAGACGGCCGCGCGATCAGTGGTCGGTCGGCGACGCCGGGGTCAGAACTTCGTCGCGAAGTCGCGCATACTCTTCGACCTTCGCCGGGTTGCCCCAGGCATCGTAGAGACGAATGAAGCCGAGAATGATGTCATCCGGGTGGGTCGGGTCGGTGCCGAACTCGATGCCGTCACTCCAGCGCACCGCGGTTTCCAGCTCGCGCTCGGCGGCGTCATATTGCTGTAGCCGCATCAGATGATCGCCGTAGAAGAGGTGCAGACGGGCGCGCAGATCGTGCGCCGCCTGTTGCGGCTCGGCCTCCAACAGCGCCTGGAACAGCAGACCCGCTTCATCGAGCCGGTCCTGCATCGAAACAAAATGGGCGATGTAGGTATCGGTCCGGAAGCCCAGATCGGCGTGTCCGGCGCCGATCCGCGTCACGGACTCGGCGAGCTCACGAGCCAGGGCCTCGCCTTCCGCCGCGCGACCGGCGCGATCCAGGTAGCGGAGGATTTCGCTGAGTGAGGAGAGGAGGGTAACGTGATGGCCCGGGAGTGCGGCACGCACACACGCCAGTTCCCGCAATTGAAGGTCTGCGGGCTCCTGCGATTCGCCCAGGAGCGTCAGCGCGTCCGCGAGCGTGTCGAACGCCCTGAGCCGCGCCTGATAGCACTCGCCGAGTCCATCGATCGCCATGATGCGGCGGCAGATCTCGACGGCTTCCTGCGGTCGTCCCACCTTGGTCAACAAGTCCGCCAGACTGGCCTCGGCCTCCAGTGCGGAGCCCGTATCGGCGCCGTGCAGGCGGATCACGCGTTCCAGCTTCTCCTGAGCCAGCGGGATCGCTGCCAACAGAATGGCGGTTGATTCGGGTCGATCGGCGGTTGCCGCGCGACGCCGGGCAACGCTGACGAGGCTGTGAAGCGTGCGGGCCTGGATCGCGTCGTCGTCGGCGACGGCCGGATGGTTGCGAATCTCAAGCAGTATCACTTCCGCCTCGTCCAGGCGGTTTCGGAACATGAGCGTGATTGCAGTCGAACGGCGGGCGCCGAGCGTCTCGGGATGGTCGGGTCCGAGGACGCGCTCCATTCTCTCGATGAGGTCCGGCAGCCGCCGCTCGGCCACCCCGACCATTTGCAGGTTGATGCACTCCCCGATGTACGCCATCTCGGAGGACAGGCTGCGCGGGTCGTCGGCACCGACGTGCTCCGCCCACAGGCCGCTGGAAATCGCAAATTCATCGCGTGCGTCCGTACACAGGCTCAGCTTGTCGTAGACGTGTCCCAGCAGGTCGCGCACCTGCGCTTGCAGGAGGGGATGACCGGCGAAACGCTGCGGCACGGAGTCGGACGCGCGGGACAACGCATCGATCAGTCGGATGTCGGCGGCGCGGGCGTCGGGATCGGCGCTGCTGAGCACTTCGCGCATGAAGTCGTTGATCGCCTGCGCCTGGCCCGCCTCGCGGTCGGCCCGCTCGGCCTCCTGCATCGCCAGCGTCGCGGCCGCCTGCGCCGCCTGCTGCTCCTGCTGCGCGATGCCGCGCTCGCGGACGGCCCACACCAGACCGACCGTGGTGCCCACGATCCCGAGCGTCAGGGAAACCACCAGCGCGGCGCCCGCGAGCACCAGGCGGCGGTTGCGGGCGGCGAACTTGCGCAACTTGTAGCCGGCGCCGGGCGGCGAGGCCAGGACCGGTTGCTGGTCCAGATAACGGGCGATGTCGTCCGCGAGTGCGATGACGGTCGCGTAACGCCGTCCGCGGTCGCGCTCCAGGCACGTCATGACGATGCAGTCGAGATCGCCGCGCAGCGTGCGCACCAGGTGCGGCCGGTCGCACGATCTGGCCCGCGCTGCGTCGTCATCGGTCGCGGATGCCGCGCGCAGGCTTGGCCGCGGGCGATCCTCGAACACGATCAGCCGCTGGATTTCGGAAAGCGTCGCGCTGCGCAGCCGGTCGCCTTCAATGGGCGTCGTCCCCGTCAGCAGTTCGTAGAGCAGCACGCCCAGCGAATAAACGTCGCTGCGCGTGTCGATGTCGCGGGACAGCTCGGCCTGCTCCGGGCTCATGTACTCCGGCGTGCCGATCAGTTGCAGACGTTCGGTGAGTAAGGGCGTCGCCGACGAGCCTGCCTCGGTTACGCGGGCGACGCCGAAGTCGATGACCTTGGCCTCCGGCCGGCCGTCGGCGTCGGCGACCAGGACGTTGGTCGGTTTCAGGTCACGGTGAATGACGCCCTTCTGATGGGCGTGCTGCACGGCGTTGCATATGTCGCGGAAAAGCCCCAGCCGCCGGGGAATGGACAGCTCCTTGCGGTCGCAGTATCGCGTCACCGGCTCCCCGCGCACCAGTTCCATCGCGAAGTACGGGACAGGCGCGGCGATTCCGAGAGGACCGGTGATTTCGACGGTGCCGGCCTCGTAGACCTGGGCGATGCCGGGATGCTGGAGGCTGCCCAGGATTTCGGCCTCGTGCCTGAAGCGGCGCAGCATGTCGGGCGTGACGAAGGCGGCGGCGAGCAACTTGAGCGCAACGGAACGGGCGGGGTTGTCCTGACGCGCTTCGTAGACCACGCCGGAGCCGCCGCGGCCGATCTCGCGGAGAATTTCGTAGTTGCCGATGCGGGCGGGCGGTGCGGCGGTGAGCCGTTCCGGCGTGAGCACCTGCCGGCCGAGAAACTCGCCCATGCCGTCATCGTCGTTCGCCAGCAGTTGCTCGACCAGCGCGTACAGGCCCCGGTCGCCGGCGCAACGATCCGCAAGCAGCGATGGCCGGTCCGCCGCCGGGATGCCGACGAGTTCTTCGAAGATCGCTTCAGCCAGGCGCAGCGGCGGCGAATGTTCCATGAATGAACCCTACGAACCGTTCATCGCTATCACTCATCCGTAAACCACGCCCGCAGCCGATCATGACCGTCCCGCGTTTTCCCCACCCATCCGGGCGTACAGCCAGCTTCGGGTAAACCGCCACTCGCGCTGGACGGTGGGCACGGAGATCCCCATCGCGGCCGCCGTCTCCTCGAAGGTCAGGCCGCCGAAGTAGTGGAGCATCACGACCCGGCACTTCCGCTCGTCCTGCCCTTCCAGTTCCGTCAGTGCCTCGTCCAGAGCCAGAATGTCCTCGCCCATCGGCTCGATGGCGAGTTCGAATCCGTCGCTGTCCACCCGCTTGCGATCGCCGCCGCGTTTCAGGCTGCCCTTTCGCCGGGCCTGATCCACCAGGATGTTGCGCATCGCCTGGGCGGCGGCACCGAAAAAGTGCGCCCGGCTGTCCCATCCCGGGTCGCCGCGGCCGACCAGCTTCAGATAGGCCTCGTGAACAAGGGCCGTGGGCTGGAGCGTGGTTCCCGGCGGGCTGCCGGCCATGCGGGAACGGGCCAGCTTGCGCAACTCGTCGTAGACCAGCGGGAACAGTTCCGCCGCGGCCTGACGGTCGCCGGCGATGGCGGCATGGAGCACCCGCGTCAGCGCGGCGATCTGCTGGTCCGGTTCGTCCGACATTTTCTTTTTTTCAGCCGGCTGATCGGTTGGTACGCCGTTTTGCGGATTGACTGTTGCGGGAACGCGCCACGGCCCGCGGCCGGGGACACCGATTTTACCCGCCGGGGTCGCGACAACCAAACTTTTGCGGCAGACGCGCCTTCCGGTCGCGTCGGGAGGCCGACTCGGCGGCGGCGTGACCAAGGAAAAGGGGGAAAAGAGACGCGATGCGAAGATTCAGGACAGTCATTCGGTGGTCGCTGTTCACCGTGTCCATGTTCTTTCAGATCGTCCCCGCGGGGTGTGGCGTGAACACACCCGAACCGCAACTGGCCGAGCAGCGCGACAACTTCGACGGCACGGTCGAGTTCTCACCGGACAAGGTGACCCCGTTCACCCTGCGCGGGACGGAGCCGCACATCGGCGACTACACCGCCCGCGGCGAGGCCACGTTTCACCCGGGAGAGGCGGAAGGTTCCCTCGTCGGCGAGGGCGCGGCCGTGTTCGAGACGCCCGAAGGCGATCTGCTCGTCGGGGTAGTCACGTGGGATGTCACCGCCGAACAGGACGGGGAGCGCCCCAGCGAGATCCGGTTTTCCTGGCGCGACTCGGTCCGGTTCAGCGACGGGAGCACGGTGGAGAGCACCGGGCGATTCGCCGAGGCGGAAGATCGCCCACCGGGGCTGGTGGTCATCGCCATCATTGCGATCCTGATTGGCATGTTGCTGCCCGCGATTCAGAAGTAGGAGCGGCAGGCCGCGCGGCGCAAGTTCGGTCGCCGCCCTGCGCCGACGCGGCGTTCGGCGCCGAGAGGGTTGAGCGGGCGCGTCTCACGGTGGCGATCCGCTGGTCCACTGAGTCCGCCATTCCCTTGTCATCCGGCTGATCGGCTTGCCCCCCGCTTTGCGGATTGACCGTTGCCGGGATAGCCGCTGCTCCTCGAGGTTGCTCTATGCCGCGTCCGCAGTGATTCCGGTGCGTCTCGTCCGCTGGATCAAGGCCATGCATACCAAGAGTCCTTCCGTGACCCAGATGAAACGCTCCATTCTCGTCGCCGGGGTCGTCGCCGGCATGACGCTCCTGGCCCCGTCACTGTCTGGCCAGACGACCGCGTTCACCTATCAGGGCCGGCTGGACGCCGCCGGATCGCCCGCCAGCGGACTGCACGATTTTCGCTTCGCCCTGTTCGACGCCGCCGAGGGCGGGCAGCAGGTCGGCGACCTCCTTTGCGCGGACGACGTCGATGTCGTGGACGGGCTGTTCACGGTCATCCTGGACTTCGATCAGCAGTTCGCCACGCCGCAGCAGCGGCACCTGGAAATCGAAGTCCGGCGTGACACCGGACTGAATTGCTCCAACGCGGCCGGATTCGTCGAACTGGTCCCGCGACAGGAAATCACCGCCGCGCCGATCGCCAGCCACGCCACGTCGGCCTTCGCGCTGCACGCGCCGGACGGCTCTCCGAAAAACGCCGTGTTCGTAGACAACGATGGAAAGGTGGGAATCGGAACGACGACGCCAGTGGTAAAGCTCGACGTCCGTGGTGGACCCATGCTGGTCGAGAACGTCGGCGATGAGGCCGACCTCCTCTGGCTCGCGAGCGAGCGCTCCTGGGTGTTTCGGCAGGAGGGTGTCGGCGCCGAGACGGCGTTAAAGCTCCAGAGCATCGGCGGCGGTGGGAACAAGAACTTCGTCATCCAGACCGACGGTTTCGTGGGCATCGGCACGACCACTCCGACTACGAAGCTATTCGTAGTTTCGGCTTCGAGCAACGCGATTTTCGGCTCGACATCTGCGCCCGGCCTAATCGGTGTCACCGGAGTCAGCACGGGTGGTTCAGGTGGCATCGGGGTTCGCGGAACCGGACTTCCTCCCGGATTCGGCGTCTTCGCCGTCGGCAACCTGGGCGCCAGCGGCAACAAGTCGTTCCGAATCGACCATCCGCTCGATCCCGAGCACAAGTTCCTGCGCCATTATTGCAGCGAAGGCCCCGAGCCGCTCAATGTGTACGGCGGAACCGTGACGACCAACGACAATGGCTTCGCGTCCGTCATCCTTCCGGACTACTTCGAGTCCATCAACCGCGATCCACGCGTGCAGCTCACCGTCGAGGATGCGTCGGACGATTTCGTTCTCGTCAAGGTCGTCGGCCCGGTCCGCGACGGCGTGTTCGCGCTCCGAACCAGCAAGCCGCACGTCAAGGTCTACTGGGAAGTGAAAGCGGTCCGCAACGACCTGTGGGTGCAACGCTATGGCGCCCCGGTCGAAGAAGACAAGCCGGCGGCAGAGCACGGCCTGTACCAGCACCCCGAACTCTACGGCCTCTCCGCCGAGTTCGAGATGAGTAACGGCGTGGTTCGCGCGGAACAGGCGGGGCTCGCGGGCGAAGGCGAAGCCACCGACGCGCACCGGTCCCGAAACGTCGAGCCCGCCGCGCCCGCTCAGATCGATCCGCGATGATCTGAAGGCGTGCGCACGGCGATGCGGCACTGCGCGGATCGGATCCCGCCGGCTGGTTGCGGCCTGCGGCTCGCACCGCCGCGGCCAGGTTCATCATTACAGGATTCATTTGATCCCATCGCCGCCGCCGCTTGGCATTTCGGTCATTCATATCGCATTCCCACGGTCGCCACGCACCGGCGCTGTGAGAACGTCGTCTATCAAGCCCGGCGGATTTCCGTCGTAGCTTATCCATTTTCCATTTCTGGCGAACTGATCGGTTATCCTACCAGTTTTCGGATTAATTATTGCAGGCGCCGCGCATATTGACTCCGTGAATGTGCCTTCGGTCCTGTCGCCATTCCGGTAGCGTTATTCGTACAGTCGGGTTTCACGTTGAAGTCTGATTGTGTGAGTTTCAACCCGGATACCAAGGAGTATCGAGATGAGAACGAGATTCGCAGTGACGTCTCTGTGTGCCGCCCTGTGCGTACTTCCCGCTGTGGGTCAGACGCCGTTGGGCAGCGAGTTCACCTGGCAGGCGCATGTGTCGCTGGACGGGCAGCCGCTGAATGGCACGGCCGACTTCCAGTTCAAGCTGTTTGACGCGCTGCAGGGCGGGGCCCAGGTGGGAACGACCCAGGCCGTAAACAACGTCACCGTCACCGACGGCCTTGTGAATGCGGAGTTGGACTTCGGCGCGGCCGCGTTCAACGGCGACGAGCGGTTCCTGGAGATCGCCGTACGCAGCCCGGCCGGTGGAGGTCAGTTCCAGACGCTGGCTCCGCGCCAGCCGCTGACCGGCGCCCCGTACGCGCTGAAAGTCCCCGGCGTGGACGGCCACTCGTTGAACGCCGCGGACGGCAGCCCGCTGGACGCGCTCTTCGTGAATAGCGACGGCAACGTAGGTATTGGAACGACATCGCCCGCTGCCAAGCTGGACGTTCGCGGGGGAGCGATGTTGGTGGAAAACGTCGGCGATCAGGCGGACATCCTCTGGCTGGCCAACGAGCGCTCCTGGGTCTTCCGTCAGGAGGGCATCGGAGCCGCGGCGGCGCTGAAGCTCCAGAGCATCGGCGGCGGCGGCAACAAGAACTTCATCGTTCAGACCGACGGCTTCATCGGACTCGGCAGCGCCGTCAGCCCGCGCGCACCGGTTCATGCGGCCTATCAGGATCCATTCCTGGTGCTTCAGGACATGGGCCCCACGAACACGCAAGTCGGGTACATCGGGCTGTGGAACAGCGCCGGCGCGGAGACGGGTTGGTTCGGCTACGGCACGCCGGGCAGCCCCGACCTCGGCATTCAGAATAAGCGGGCGGGCGGTGACATTTATCTGTTGCCCGGCGCCGGCGGCACGGTGAACGTCCCGGTGCTTGAAATCACCGGCGCGGACCTCGCCGAGCGGTTCCCCACCAGTGAGCCACACGAGAACGTCGAGCCGGGTACGGTCATGGCGATCGACCCCGCCAACCCCGGCAAGCTGTGCATCGCCCGCGGCGCGTACAACCGCTGCGTCGCCGGCATCGTCAGCGGCGCGAATAACCTGTCCGTCGGCGCCGTGCTCGGCAATCTGCCCGGCCATGAGAACGCGCCGCCGATCGCGCTGTCCGGTCGCGTGTACGTGCGCTGTACGGCGGCGATCGCTGCCATTCAGCCGGGCGACCTGCTGACAACGTCTGACCTGGCCGGCCATGCCATGAAAGCGGTCGACCACGAACGTAGCCAGGGCGCCATCATCGGCAAGGCCATGACCTCGCTGGCTAAGGACGAGACCGGCATGGTCCTGGTGCTGGTCACACTTCAGTAATTCACAGAACGAGAACGCAATCGGAACCCGCCGTTGGATCCGCATTGTGTGAGTTACCTCGTTCCAGACTGAGAGGATATAACAAATGAGAATAAAAAACGCCGTCGTATCGGTCGTCGTAGCCCTGTCTGTACTGCCCGCGCTGGGACAGACGCCGCTCGGCAATGAGTTCACGTATCAGGCGCGGGTGGCGCTGAACGGCCAGCCGCTGAGCGGCACCGCCGACTTCCAGTTCAAGCTGTTCAACGCCCTGCAGGGCGGCGCCCAGGTGGGCACGACCCAGTCGCTGAACAACGTTAACGTCGCGGACGGCCTTGTGAGCGCCCCGTTGAATTTCGGCGCCGCGGCCTTCAACGGCGACCAGCGCTTTCTTGAAATCGCCGTCCGCAGCCCCGCCGGCGGTGGGCAGTTCCAGACGCTGGCCCCGCGCCAGCCGATCACCGGAGCGCCATATGCGTTGAAGGTCCCCGGCATCGACGGCCACTCGTTGAACGCAGCAGACGGCAGCCCGGTGGACGCGCTCTTCGTGGATAACGGCGGTAAAGTCGGTATCGGAACGACCACGCCTGAGGCCACCCTCCAGGTGCTTCCGAATCAGAGCGGTCCGGCTCCGGGCGAGGGCATCCGCATCATGGGCACGTCCTCGGACGTGGCCAACCAATCCTACCTGAGTTTCTCCAACAGCGCCGGTACTGCGATCGGTTATGTCGGCGACGGCAGTGGGGGCGATGATAACGTGTTTCTCGCCTCTTACATCGGCGACGTGGTGCTGGGTACTCCGGCCGGACGCGTCCTGACCGCAACCGCCGGTGGCAACGTCGGCGTTGGCACGCCATCCCCCTTCTTTCGCCTGACGACGGTGGCGGACTTTCCGTCCGACGGCGTCGGCGTCATCGGCACCTCACCCAACGCCCCTGCCTTCAGCCTGGGTGCCAGCGGCCACGGCACCTCGTACCTTGGAATGGCTACCGACACATTCAACTTCAGTACTGACGCGCTGCCGGGCGACCTCGTCCTGCTCAGTCCGGTGGGCAAGCGGCTGCTGTTCCAGCACGGCCATGCGGGCTCTGCCCTGGCGATCGTCGGCGGCAACATTGGCGTCGGTACCGTGGCGCCCCAGGCGAAGCTCGACGTGAACGGCACGGCCCGCATGAAGGTGCTCGAGATCACCGGCGCGGACATCGCCGAGCGGTTCCCCACCAGTGAGGCGAACGAAAACGTCGAGCCGGGTACGGTCATGGCGATCGACCCCGCCAACCCCGGCAAGCTCT